>NZ_JBVIEE010000009.1:141548-363214 GCF_055572015.1 Streptomyces sp. NPDC030840
GTACGGGTGCCGTCCGCCGAAGCGTCGTCGCGTCTGACGCATCGGGGCGCGGTGGCTCGGTTTCCGGCTGGGGGTGTGGGGGTCGTCCCCCACATGCCGCAGTACGGGTGCCGTCCGCCGAAGCGTCGTCGCGTCTGACGTCGGCTTCTGAAGGGTCTGCTGCGCCTCCGGGGCTTTCGGCCGGGGGTGTGGGGGTTGTCCCCCACATGTAACAGCCGGGCGGTACGGCACCGTAAAAGGGCCGTATCGCCCGTACCCTTGCAGTACCCGCGCTTATCACGGGCGCGGTTTCCGTCGGACGTCAAATAGCGGGCGTCCACGAAAGAAGGATCTGATCCACACATGCTGATCGCTCAGCGTCCCTCGTTGACCGAAGAGGTCGTCGACGAGTTCCGCTCCCGGTTCGTGATCGAGCCGCTGGAGCCGGGCTTCGGTTACACCCTCGGCAACTCCCTCCGCCGCACCCTCCTGTCCTCGATCCCCGGTGCCGCCGTCACCTCCATCCGGATCGACGGTGTCCTGCACGAGTTCACCACCGTGCCGGGCGTCAAGGAGGACGTCACCGACCTGATCCTCAACATCAAGCAGCTGGTCGTGAGCAGTGAGCACGACGAGCCCGTTGTGATGTACCTGCGCAAGCAGGGCCCGGGTCTGGTCACCGCCGCCGACATCGCGCCCCCGGCCGGTGTCGAGGTGCACAACCCCGACCTCGTCCTCGCCACGCTCAACGGCAAGGGCAAGCTGGAGATGGAGCTGACGGTCGAGCGTGGCCGCGGTTACGTCTCCGCAGTGCAGAACAAGCAGGTCGGTCAGGAGATCGGGCGCATCCCGGTCGACTCGATCTACTCGCCGGTTCTGAAGGTCACGTACAAGGTCGAGGCCACGCGTGTCGAGCAGCGCACCGACTTCGACAAGCTGATCGTCGACGTCGAGACCAAGCAGGCCATGCGTCCGCGTGACGCCATGGCGTCGGCCGGTAAGACCCTGGTCGAGCTGTTCGGTCTGGCGCGCGAGCTCAACATCGACGCCGAGGGCATCGACATGGGTCCGTCCCCGACGGACGCCGCCCTCGCGGCCGATCTGGCGCTGCCGATCGAGGAGCTGGAGCTCACCGTTCGTTCGTACAACTGCCTCAAGCGTGAGGGCATCCACTCCGTGGGTGAGCTGGTCGCGCGCTCCGAGGCCGACCTCCTGGACATCCGCAACTTCGGTGCGAAGTCCATTGACGAGGTCAAGGCGAAGCTGGCCGGCATGGGCCTGGCCCTGAAGGACAGCCCGCCCGGGTTCGACCCCACCGCCGCGGCGGACGCGTTCGGCGCGGACGACGACGCGGATGCGGGCTTCGTGGAGACCGAGCAGTACTAAGAGCTCGGGCCATCCGGTCCGTGCTTGGGTGCGGGTGCGCTGTGCTTGATCGCGCAGTTCCCCGCGCCCCTTCCGGGAGCGCCCCTTCGGGGCTGCTCCCGGATCTCCGACAGGCGACCGCCTGCTCGGATACTGACCCCGGTACCTGATACGGCCGGGGCAGACACACAGGAGAAGAACAATGCCGAAGCCCACCAAGGGTGCCCGTCTGGGCGGCAGTGCCGCGCACGAGAAGCTGATCCTCGCGAACCTCGCGAAGGCGCTGTTCGAGCACGGCCGCATCACCACCACCGAGGCGAAGGCGCGCCGGCTGCGGCCGTACGCCGAGCGTCTGGTCACCAAGGCGAAGAAGGGCGACCTTCACAACCGCCGTCAGGTGCTCCAGGTCATCACGGACAAGAGCGTCGTGCACACGCTCTTCACCGAGATCGGCCCGCGGTACGAGAACCGTCCCGGTGGCTACACCCGCATCACCAAGATCGGTAACCGCCGTGGCGACAACGCGCCCATGGCTGTCATCGAGCTGGTCGAGGCGCTGACGGTCGCGCAGCAGGCCACCGGCGAGGCCGAGGCCGCGACGAAGCGTGCCGCCAAGGACGCGGAGGCCGCTCCGGCTGCCGAGGAGACCAAGGTCGACACGACCAAGGCCGACGAGGCTGAGGCTCCCGCCGAGGAGTCGAAGGACGCGTAAGCGTCTGCGGGGTTCTGTTCGGTTGGCGGCTGCGGCTTCGTCGTGGTTGTTCGCGCCCACGCGGCGCAGCCGCATATCGACACAGCCCCGCGCCCCTTTGGGGCGCGTCAGTGGGCCCGTTCCTTTCGAGGAGCGGGCCCGCTCTTGTGTTCCTGAGAGGATGCCCACGTGAGTGATGAAGTGGCACCCGGTTACGTCCGCGTCCGTCTCGACCTCTCCTACGACGGCACCGAGTTCTCCGGCTGGGCCAAGCAGGCCGGGGGACGGCGGACCGTGCAGGGGGAGATCGAGGACGCTCTCAGTACGGTCACCCGCTCGAAGGGCACGACGTACGAGCTGACCGTGGCCGGGCGGACCGATGCCGGGGTGCATGCGCGGGGGCAGGTCGCGCATGTGGATCTGCCGGAGGACGTGTGGGGCGAGCAGCACGGGAAGCTGCTCAAGCGGCTGGCCGGGAGGCTGCCCAAGGATGTGCGGGTGTGGGCCCTCAGGGAGGCTCCCGCGGGGTTCAACGCGCGGTTCTCGGCCGTGTGGAGGCGGTACGCCTACCGGGTCACCGACAATCCCGGCGGTGTCGATCCGCTGCTGCGCGGCCATGTGCTGTGGCACGACTGGCCACTTGACGTCGACGCCATGAACGAGGCCGCTCAGGGGCTGCTCGGGGAGCACGACTTCGCCGCCTACTGCAAGAAGCGTGAGGGCGCCACGACCATTCGTACGCTGCAGGAGCTGAGCCTCGTGCGGGGCGATGACGGCATCGTCACCGCCACCGTGCGTGCCGACGCCTTCTGCCACAACATGGTGCGGTCGCTCATCGGGGCTCTGCTGTTCGTGGGGGACGGCCACCGGGCGCCCGACTGGCCGGGGAAGGTGCTGGCCGCCGGTGTGCGGGACTCCGCCGTGCACGTCGTACGGCCGCACGGGCTGACGCTGGAGGAAGTCGGGTACCCCGCCGACGAGTTGCTGGCCGCGCGGAACAAGGAGGCGCGGAACAAGCGGACGCTGCCCGGGGTGGCCGGATGCTGCTGAGGGCTCGTCAGCAGGTGCCCAGTCGTTGTCAGTCGTGGTCAGTCGTGTGCCCAGGACGTGACCAGGCCTGAGAGGGCCTTCTCGGCCTCGTCGGCGTGGCGGCCGTCTCCCCGGGTGCTGGGGGCGAGTTCCACGTGGACGAACTTCGCGTGCTGCCGTTGCGCGGCCTTGCCCTGGACGTTCGTGACGCCTTCGAGCGGGCACCGGTCCTGCCAGCCGCGGCACACGCGGAGCCCGTCGGCCTCCATCGCGTCGGCCATGGCTGAGGTCTCGGTGTGCGCCTTCTGGGCGGCGCCGGTGGACAGGACGGCCTCGTAGGGGCGGTCCGAGTCCCTGGCGAAGCCGTGCAGTTGGACACCGGGCACATCGCGCTTCTGGAGTTCCACGACGACGGCCTGGAAGGCGCTGTCCTCCCGGTGGGCGACATCGGCGGCGTCGTCCTCGCCCGCACGGCGGTGGGCGCCTGCCACGACGAGCGAGCCGCCGGGGTTGTCCTCCAGGAGCCGTACTCCCAGGAGTTCGGTGTCCCGGTCGGACACCGGATGCGGGACCTGTGCGTTCCAGCGGAGGCCGGCGTCGGCGTTCAGGTACAGGCGGCCCCAGTGCTGGGCCTCGCCCTTCCGCCGGGCCGCGATCTCGTCGTACCTGCGTCCGGAGTCGGTGTCGGTCAGGCGGGTCACCTTGAGGCCGATGGGCGAGAGGAGTTGCTCGGCCTTCGCCGCGTCGCCGTCCAGGAGGTGTCCCACGCCCTCGGACAGTTTCTCGCGCTCCGAGTCGCTCGGCGGGCTGTAGTCGCCGTCGGGCTCGAAGCCGGCCGTATACGTGAGGATGCGGCTGCGAAGGTCAACGAGTTCCCGGGACTGCGGAGCGGATCCCTCCGTTCCTTGGTCAGTTGATGACTGGCAGCCGAGAAGGGCCAGGGCGAGACCGACTTGTGCCAGAATGCGAATGAAACGTGACTGTCTTGTGACGGTAATGTCAGTGGCGGTTGTAAGCCCCGTGTGAATATGGCGCGGTGACACTTCGTTTTCCTCTCCGGATCGGTCGTTCGGTTGCCGCCCTGGCGACGGTCGTCGCCGTGACCACCGCGTGCGGTTCGGGTGCCTCGGCGCCGCAGGTCAAGTCGGGCGGGCGCTCGTTCACCGTCGCGGCCGCCGGTGACGTGCTCATCCACCCCGAGTTGGTCGACCAGGCCGCCAAGGATGCCAAGAAGACCGGGAAGGGGCAGGCCGGGCTGGACTTCGGGCCGCTGATGGCCGGTGTGAAGCCGATCATCAGCAAGGCCGACCTGGGCATCTGTCACATGGAGACGCCGGTCGGAAAGCCCAAGGGTCCTTTCGAGGGCTACCCGGAGTTCCTCGTTCCGCCGCAGATTCTGACGACGCTCAAGGACGTGGGCTACGACACCTGCTCGACGGCCTCCAACCACACGTACGACCACGGACTCGGGGCCGTGAAGCGCACGTTGGACACCATGGACGAGGTCGGCCTCGGGCACACCGGATCGGCGCGCACGCCCGAGGAAGCAGAACAGATCAACATCCGTGACGTCAACGGCGTGAAGGTCGCCCATCTCTCGTTCTCCTGGATGTCGTTCCTCAACCCGACGCCGGAGAAGGAGAAGTGGGCGTTCAACCAGATCAGCACGGACGAGATCAAGAAGGCGGAGACCCGCGCCCGCGACAAGGGCGCGGAGGTCGTGATCCTCTCGCTCCACTGGGGGCTTGAGCACTACAACGAGCCGAGCATCCCGCAGGTCCAGTTGGCGGAGCGGATCACCGAGGAGACGAACGTCGACCTGGTGATCGGACACCACTCCCACGTGGTGCAGCCCATCCAGAAGCTGAACGGCACCTGGATCGCCTACAGCCTCGGCAACCAGGTCGCCCGCCACTCCTCGCCCACCGGGCTCACCGAGGAGGGCGCGATCGGCTGGTTCGAGTTCCGTGAGACGACCGACGGGTGGGACGTGTCGGCCCGCTACGCCACGACGCTGGTGGACATCCCGCCGGAGCTGGAAGTCGGTGAGAAGGCCCCCGAGGGCGCGGTCGAGGACCACCGGGTGGTGGACGTGCGGCAGGCGCTGAAGGACGCGGACGTCTCCGAGGAACGGCTCGCCCGCTACCGGCTGGCGGAGGAGCGCACGAGTGGCTTCCTGTACAACCGCGGGGCCCCCGGTGGTGACGGTCTGAAGGAGCTCACGCTGGAGCGTGACTAGCACCACAGCGTGTTCCGGGGCGAGAGACACAACCTCGGCGCTCCTTAACAGTCTTTCAAGTGACGGCTTGTCATGCCCCCGCGTTTCGGCGCGGTTTCGGGCATGAGTCGTCATCCGTAGAGGTCGGAGGGGACCACCGGTGACATCCACTCGTGCCGCGCGCCCGGTGAAGGGCGGGCGGCGACGAAGCCGCAGACGGGCGGACATGCCGCTGCTGGGCGGCATCCGTCCGCCGATCGCGCTGCTCTGCGTGCTGGTGCTCGCCCTCGCAGGACTCACCGCCAAGGTGCTCGGCCCCGCCGGTGAGCAGGCCGTGCCAGAGGCGGTGCTCTCCGCGCAGAAGCACTTCGCGGAGGACGGCGCCATCGCCCTACGCGCGTCGATCGACGAGCGGGTCACCGACCTGAACCGCACCGCCGAGGCGCTGAACCAGGGTGCGCCGGTGGAGCCTGAGACCGTCCTGTCCGACCTCGGCAAGACGTACCAGAAGTGGACGGGCACCACGATCCTGGACCTGGAGAGCGGCAAGGTGCTGGCCGCCAGGGGTGAAACGATTCCCCTGGCCTGGCTGGACAAGGCCGTCCTCACCGGGGACAAGGCGCTCAAGCCCCGTATGGTCCGGCTTGAGACCGGTGACGTACGACTGATGACCATGGCGGTCCTGGACTTCGAGGACCGGCCGCAGCAGCTGCTGATCGCGTCCAACAGCCTGTCCGTGCCCGCCATCAACCTGGGGCAGTTCCGCTCCATGGCGGTCGTCGCCACCGGTGGGGAGGTCCTCGCCACGGCCGGCTTCGAGCAGTCCGAGGCACTCAACTCGGACCAGGAGCGCAAGGAACTGTCCTTCCTCCAGAAGCAGATGAGCGACCTCGCCGGCCGGTCGGCCCAGAAGACCGAGCAGGACCCCGTCAGCGCCAGGGAACCCGGATCGCGCGGCTACCCCGGCGTCAGCGGAACCCTGGTCGGCGACGCCTACAACGGCCGTATCGCCACCGCCGGATACGCCTCCCTCGCCTCCGCCGACCCCGAGGAGAAGCAGAGCGTCGGCGCCGGGCTCGGGCTCACGGTCGTGGCCATGCTCCCCGTGGTCCAGCAGGAGGCCGCCGCCCCGGGCCGGGAGCTGTACGGGCTGCTGGCGGCCGGTGCCCTGGTGGTGCTCGGCCTGCTCGCGGTGACCGTGCTCTGGGTGACCGTGCAGCGGCCGCTGCTGCGGCTGTTCCTGGAGTCCCGCCGGCTGGCCCGCGGCGACCTGACCCGGCCCGTGGCCGTGCCCCGCTGGGGTGAGGCCGCGCGGGTCGGTCATGCCCTGGAGCACCTGCGCGGGCAGCTCGGTGGCGCGGGGGACGAGCCCGTCGAGCGCCGGCGCGTGAAGACGGGGTTCGGGGTGCGCGGGCCGCTCGCGCTGACCGCCGTACTGCTGCTGGTGTGGTGCGTGCCGGTCGGCCTCCTGCTGAACCGTACGGACGCCTCCGTCAGCGTCCCGGCCTCCATGGTCAGCGACCAGCGTGACCGCACGGACCTGGTCGCCGACCGGGTGCGCCGGGCGCTCAACGAGGCGCAGGCGGACATGGTCTCCACCGCCCGGCTGATCGAGGGCGACGACGCCGGCGCCACCGGCAAGGTGCTCGAGGCGGCCCTGCGGGAGCACACCCGCTACCAGGCGCTGTACGTCCTGTCCGGGGACGGTGACGTCGTGGCCCGCGCGGGCGAGGAACCGAGCGCCGACTGGAGCGCCGACGACGGCCTTCCGCTGGTCCGTGTCGCGGGCAAGGGCGGGAAGAAGCCCGTCGTCCAGGTCGCGGCCCCCGTCCCGGGCGAGAAGGGGCGGACCGTCGTCGGCGAGGTCAGGGTCGAGTTCCTCAACTCGCTGCTGAAGCGGCCCGGCCTCGGCGAGGTCCGCGTGGTCGACGCCAAGGTGGAGACCGTCGCCGCCAGCGACGGCTTCCTGGCCTTCGAGAAGCTGCCGCGGGACGCGCTCACCGATGTCGTCCGGGCCGGCAGTGTCCGGGTCGGAGCCGGTCCCGTCGAGAACGGCCTGCTGCTGCGCGAGGGGCGCTCGGTCACCGTCGCCGCGGCCGCCCCCTTCTCCGGCGGCGGCGTGGCGGCCGACATCGGCTGGACCGTGGTCAGCTGGCAGAACGCCCAGGCCTTCCAGATCGCCCCGTACCAGCTGGAGGACCGCAGCATCCTCGCCGGGCTGCTCGGTCTCGCCCTGATCGTCGTCTGTCTCGGCTGGGTGTTCCTGGTCGTGGCCCGGCCCCTGCGCGCCCTCGCGGCCGGCGCCGAGAAGCTGGCCGACGGCGACCTCAAGACCGTGCAGTACCCCCGCTACCAGGACGAGGTCGGTGCCGTCGTGCGCAGTCTCGAACTGCTCCGCCAGCAACTGCAGGCCCGTAAGCAGAACCAGGCACGCCGGCTCGCGGAGCCACAGCCCGTCGTCCGGGGAAGGTGACCCAGCTGTGCTCTATCTCTACTTCGTGCTGCTCATAGGCGGTGTGATGCTGCTCGTGGCGGGCATCGTGGAGCAGCGCCGGCACTACGCCAGCCTGCACAGCATCCCCTCGCGGGTGCTCGTCAACGGCATCCGCGGCAAGTCCTCCATCACCCGGCTGTGCGCCGGGGCCCTCAGGGGCGGGGACCTGGTGACCGTGGCCAAGACGACGGGGACCGCCGCGCGGTTCATCCACCCCGACGCCACCGAGGAGCCGGTCTACCGGAAGTTCGGGATCGCCAACGTGGTGGAGCAGATCGGCATCGTCCGCCGGGCCGCCACCTACCGTCCCGACGCCCTCGTCATCGAGTGCATGGCCGTCATGCCGGCCCTGCAGGAGGTCAACCAGAGCAAGCTGATCCGCTCCACGATCGGCGTGCTGTGCAACGTCCGTGAGGACCACCTCGCCGAGATGGGCCCCACGCTCGACGACGTGGCCCGTTCGCTGTGCCGCTCGATGCCCGAGGACGGCATCTGCGTCACCGCGGAGAAGGAACGCTTCCACATCCTCCAGGAGGAGGCCGACGCCCGTAACTGCAAGCTCGTCTACGCCGACCCGGAGACGGTCACCGACGAGGAGCTGCGGGGCTTCAGCTGGTTCACCTTCAAGGAGAACGTCGCGATCGCGCTCGTCGTCGCCGAACTGCTCGGCGTGGAACGGCAGGTCGCCCTGCAGGGCATGTACGACGCCCCGCCGGACCCCGGTGTCCTCTCCGTGGAGCGTTACCTCACGCCCGAGGGCAAGAAGCTCGCCTTCGCCAACGTTTTCGCGGCCAACGACCCGGAGTCGACGCTGATGAACATCAATCAGCTGCTCGACCTGGGCGCCATCCACCGGCCCCTGAACGTCGTGATCAACTGCCGTCCCGACCGTGTCGAGCGCAACGGCCAGATGGGCGAGATCATCCCCGACCTCCAGCCGGACAACGTGTTCGTCATCGGACACCCCGCCAAGAGCGCCATCGACGCCATCCCGGCCGAGTGGCGCGACCGTGCGATCGACCTCGGCGGTGAGCGGCGGTCGGCCGAGGAGTTCATGCCGGCCCTACTGGAGCGCATGGCGGCCGACTCCTCCCTCGTCGCCATCGGCAACATCCACGGCCAGGGCGAGGAACTCCTGGAGTACCTCGCCGAACTCCCGGCGGACGACTCCGCACCCGCGGACGCGGCGGCGGACCGGTCCGCGGAACCCGCGCCGCAGGCCCAGCCGGCGCGCCTGGACCCGTACGCCTCGTACCCCGTGGCCTACGAGGAGCGCTACCAGGCCTCGCAGACCCAGGAGATCCCGGTGGTCCGCATCCCCGCTCAGCAGCGTCGCCCGTCGTGGGCCCAGCACCCCGGCCAGCACGAGGGGCCGTACGTCCAGGAGCACCAGGAGCACCAGGAGCACCAGGAGCACCAGGAGCACCAGGGACACGCACACGCGCAGGGGCAGGGGCAGGGGCAGTACGCCGCCCGGGACCACGAGACGTGGCAGTACGGCGACGGCTCCTACGGCGACTACCCGTACCAGGCGGCCGACGGCGGAGGTCAGCATCCACACTCCTGATCTCCGCGGGCGGGGACGACGCCCCGCGCCCGCATGCCGCCGCCGACCGCCCTGCACCACGACCCGCACCCGCGCCCGGAGTACCCGTTGACCACCGCAGCCCTGACCCCCGAGATGGCCGCCCTCGGCATCGCCATCGGCCTGTTCTTCTCGTTGCTGTGCTACCTGACCACCAACCTGTCCCCGGGCGGGATGATCACGCCGGGATGGATCGCCCTCACGCTCATCGAGGACCTCCAGCGGGCGGCCATGGTGGTCGGCGTCACCGCCCTCACCTACGGCGGCACCAAGGTGATGCAGCGACTGGTGATCCTCTACGGCAAGCGGCTGTTCGCCGCGGTCGTCCTGCTGGGCGTGCTGCTCCAGGCCACGGTGATGATCGTGCTCTCGATCGAGTTCCCGCTGCTGTACGGCAACCAGACCCTCGGCTTCATCGTGCCCGGTCTGATCGCCTACCAGATGGTGCGTCAGCCGAAGGGACCCACGCTGCTGGCGACCGGCACCGTCTCGCTCATGGCCTACATCGTCGTCGCCGCCGGGCTGCTGCTCGGCGTCATGCCCACAGTCTGAGAAACGGGGAGAGTTCGCATGGCAGGGAAGAAGAAATCGCGGCCGGTCGTCTCCGGGCTCGTGGTGCTCGCGCTCGTGGGGACGTCCGGCTACCTCACCGTGGAGCTCCGCAAGCAGGAGGAGCAGGGCGTCACGGAGATCACCAACGTCGGTGTGCTGGACGGCTCCGGAAAGTCCGGCGGGCCGAGCAAGGGCGCGGACAAGGGTGAGGAGACGTGGTCCCGGCTGGAGAATCCGGCCCGCTCCGTGCTGCGCGGCGCCGACGGCCAGGTCAAGGCGGTGCTCACCGACGGGGCGCGCACCGCGACGCTGACCGGGCCGTCCCGTACCTTCGCCGAGCCCTCGTCCACCAGCTCCAAGGTCTCGACCACGGACTGGGTGCGGCTGATGCCCGAGAAGTGGAAGAAGGGCGCGGAGAAGGAGAAGTGGTTCAAGGACTGGTACGCCGAGTTCGAGGGCAGCAAGAAGGACGACCTCTTCGCCTACGCGTTCCAGTACGTCGCCGGTGCCAAGGACAAGAAGGACGCGCAGGGCATCCGGTACGCCGGTGACGCCAACTTCGGTCCTCTGAACACGTCGGGGGCCGAGGGCGGGGACCTGCGGCTGGAGCAGTCGGACTTCTACGACTTCCTCCAGGTGCCGTACCCGTTCCGGGACGGTGCGACCGGGACGCCCGAGGCGATGCGGGCCAAGTCCCTGGACTGCTCGGGGTTCATGCGCATGGTGTGGGGCTACCGGGCCCGCTACCCGCTGATGTCCTCGGACAACTCGGGTGACGGACTGCCGCGTACGGCCAACGGTATGGCTCGCTCCAAGCAGGGCGTCGACGTGCTGCCGCTGACCGGGATCGCGGCGAAGGACCGGCCGACCGGGATCGACCAGCTGCAGCCGGGGGATCTGGTCTTCTTCAAGCTCGACCAGCGGACCGGGCAGCGGCTGGACCACGTCGGGATGGTTCTCGGCTACGACACGGAGGGGCACCTGATCTTCGTGTCGAGCCGGGAGGAGGTCAACGGGCCGACGATCGGTGACGTGGGTGGGGTGTCCCGGCTGGACGGGAACGGGTACTACGCGAAGACGTTGCGGAGTGCGAAGCGGTTGTGAGTTGGGGGTGGGGGAGGGCGGGTGCCGCTCGCTGGGGGTGACCTGGAGGGTTTCGCCCCCGCCGCCCCTACCCGTCCCATCCCCGGGGGCTTCGCCCCCATGACCCCCGGAGTGGGGGTGTCTGGGGTGGGTGGGTTGGTGCGGGTGGGTGGGGGCTGGTCGCGCAGTTCCCCGCGCCCCTGAAGGCGCGCAGTTCCCCGCGCCCCTGAAGGGCGCGCAGTTCACACCGTGCCTTCGGCCTCGCTGACTCTTGCTTACTCGTTTGCTGCTGCTGAGGCCTGGGCCTCGCCGCGGCGGCGGATCTGGCGGAAGGTGAACTCGGCCAGGTCGTCGCCCGTGGAGAACACCGTGGTGTCCTTCTCCGTGACGTCCTTGCCGTTGGTGAAGCCGGCGAGGGTGAAGTAGGCGTAGCGACCGTACGAGTTGGTCGTGGAGCGGCAGATCGCCGTACGGCAGAACGCGGGCACGCCGTCACCGGAGAGCGAGGTGACGATGCTCTTCTTGTCGGCGTCCGTCTTGGCCTTCGCCGCCTGCGCCTCGGTGTCGAAGAGGGCCACGCCGACCGTGACCGCGACGCCGTCCTTGCTGTAGGTGACGCGCATGACGCGGGTGCAGTCGTTGTCCGCCAGGACCTTGTCGAGGGTGCCCTGGACGGCCGACGCACAGTCGTTGGTGGAGGCCGTGGCGCCCTTCTTGTAGACGGAGGCACCCATGGTCAGCTGCGAACCGGGGAACAGGCTCTCCGCGCTGAGCGGGGCCGTGTCCTTCTTCGCGCTGGAGATGAAGTCCTTCGGGTCCAGCGGGGGCGGCGCCGACGTCGGCGCGAAGGACGGCTCGGGCGCGTCGCTCGAACTCGGGATGTCCGCGGTGGCCGGCAGGTCGTTGGTGGGTCTGTTCGAGGCCTCGGTGCCACTGTCCGCGGAGACGACGGCCACCGCGACGGCGGTGCCGATCGCGACCGTGGCCAGGGCGCCGCCGACTATGAACAGTGCGCGGCGCCGTTTGTTGCGCGTCTCGGACGCCTCGGCGAGCGCGGCCCAGTCAGGGGTCTGGCTGCTGCCCTGGCTCGACCACTGCGGCTGCTCGGAACCCGGCTTCCACGGGTCCCACTGAGGCTCCCCTTGCCCAAAACTCATGGACCGCATTTTAGACGGGCGTTGGGGCGTGCTGTTCAGCCTCCTGAGGCACTTGAGCCCCTAGCGTGACCTGAATGAACGCGGATGAAAAGGGTATTTCTGGTCGGTCCGGTCGGCCTCGGCGGCGTCAGGACGGGCGGGTGTGGTGGGCCGGCTGGGCGCTGGGGCGGGCGCCCTGGCAGGCGTGGCTGGCGCTGGGGGCGGTGTCGTGCGCGCTCGTCCTGAGCGTGGCGCGGGCTTCGGCGGAGGGGGGTATGGACAACGCCTTCCTCGTGCGGGCGGCACGCGTGTTCTGGCACGGTGGGTCGCCCTACGACGACCAGCGCTTCCTCTACTTCCCCAGCGCCATGCTGGTGGCGGTGCCGCAGCTGTTCGTGCCGTCGGGCGTACTGCGGGTGCTGGTGCCGGCGGTGGTGACCGGGCTGCTGGCGTTCGGGTGGGCGTGCGCGTTGCGGCTGCACGGGGTGCCGTGGCGGAGCCGGTTCGCGGTGCTGGGGCTGGTCGGTCTGACGGTGGGGTTCGCGCCGTTCGGACACCTGGTGCAGTTGGGGAACTGGACGGCGACGGCCGCGGCGGCGCTGCCGCTGGCGCTGTTGCTGATGTCACGGGGGAGATGGGGGGCGGCGGGGGTGGTGCTCGGTGCCGCCGTCGCGCTCAAGCCGCTGCTCGCGCCGATGGTGCTGTTGTTCGTGTTCGCGCGGCGGTGGCGCGGGCTGGGGCTGATGGTTCTGGTTCCGGCGGTGGCTTCGGGTGGTTCGGCGCTGTTGATGCCGAACCCGGCGGGGTTCTTCACACGGACCCTGCCGTTCCTCTTGGGCGGGCAGGATGATTTCGCGCGACTGTACGAGGCGTCGGTGGGGGCGGTGCTGCCGAGGCTCGGGGTGCCGGAGGTGGTGGCGAGTGCGGTGGCCGTGGGGGCGGCCGTGGTGGGGGTGTGGTGCGCGTACGGGCGGTGGCGGCGTGGAGGTGACCCGGCGCTGCGGCTGACGGAGACGGCGTGTTTGGTGATGCTGTCGGTGTTCCTGGTGTCGCGGCCGTCGTTCGATCACTACCTGGTGGTGGTGTTGCCGTTGTTGGTCGCGAGTGCGGGGGTGCCCGGATCGGTGGCGCGCAGCCCGTGGTTCTGGCTGGCGCTCGTGCCGCAGGTGCCGGGGTTCACCTGGCCGTTTCTCGAGGTGCCGACCCGGCGGGCGTTCAAGGACGCGGTGACGCTGTGCGTGCTGGCGGTGACGCTGGCGTTTCGCCGGCCGCCCGCGGAGGGACTCGCCCCCGCCGCCCCTACCCGTCCCGTGCCCCAGGGGCTCCGCCCCTTCGACCCCGCCTAGGGGCTGCGCCCCCCTGGCCCAGGGGGCGGGGTCGTGCGTCGAGTGCGGGTCGTTCGTGGCTGGTCGCGCAGTTCCCCGCGCCCCTTGAAAGCGACTGTTCCCCGCGACTGTAAGGGGCGCGGGGAACTGCGCGAGCGACCACGGCGCGGCCGCAGCCGACGAGCGCACCCGCACCCCAACGGCGCTCCGGCGCATCGGCGGAGCCCAGCGCGGCGGCCCCGTTTTGACCCGTCACCGCGTGCCCGGGTATTCTGCACGTTCGTTATGTGTATTGGCTTGCTCATTCTCACGTGAGGGGCCCTTACACCGGTCCACCGGGCCGATGACCAGCGACCAGCACACGGCTTGCGTCACCGTGGTGCGGTCATGGCTGTCGTGATCGTCTTCGGTGACCTTGTCAGGAACCTCACTGAAGAAGCGAAGGCTACGAACCGTGCGTACGTACAGCCCCAAGCCCGGCGATGTGACGCGTCAGTGGCACGTCATCGACGCCCAGGACGTCGTCCTGGGTCGTCTTGCCACCACCGCCGCCACCCTCCTGCGCGGCAAGCACAAGCCCATCTACGCGCCGCACGTCGACGCTGGTGACTTCGTCATCATCATCAACGCCGACAAGGTGCACCTGTCCGGCAACAAGCGGACCCAGAAGATGGCGTACCGCCACTCCGGCTACCCGGGTGGTCTGCGTTCCGTCCGTTATGACGAGCTGCTGGAGAAGAACCCGGAGAAAGCGGTCGAGAAGGCCGTCAAGGGCATGCTTCCCAAGAACAGCCTCGGCCGTCAGATGCTCTCCAAGCTGAAGGTCTACTCGGGCGACCAGCACCCGCACGCTGCCCAGCAGCCGGTGCCGTTCGAGATCACCCAGGTCGCGCAGTAAGTCCGGCCAACCCCTAAGACTGAAGGAATCTGAGGAGCATCGTGGCCGAGACCACCGCTGAGCAGCCGCTCGACGAGACCGTCGACATCGACAGCTACACCACCGAGACCGAGGTGCCCCTGGAGGGCGAGTACACCTCCGAGTCCCTCGCCTCCCGCTTCGGCGACCCGCAGCCGGCCGCCGGCCTGGGCCGTCGCAAGAACGCCATCGCCCGCGTCCGGATCGTTCCGGGCACCGGCAAGTGGAAGATCAACGGGCGCACCCTCGAGGACTACTTCCCGAACAAGGTGCACCAGCAGGAAGTCAACGAGCCCTTCAAGGTGCTCGAGCTCGAGGGCCGCTACGACGTCATCGCCCGCATCGCGGGTGGCGGCGTCTCCGGCCAGGCCGGTGCGCTCCGCCTCGGTGTCGCCCGCGCCCTGAACGAGGCCGACGTCGACAACAACCGCGGCCCGCTCAAGAAGGCCGGCTTCCTCCGCCGCGACGACCGTGCGGTCGAGCGCAAGAAGGCCGGTCTGAAGAAGGCCCGCAAGGCCCCGCAGTACAGCAAGCGCTAAACAGTCGCCTCGCTGTACCGCACGCATCGCCCCGGCGGCACGTCCTGTGCCGCCGGGGCGGTTCGTTTACGGGGGTGAACGCTTTATCACAGGCTTATGCGCGGGGTGTACGAGTGCACAAGTGCACGGGTGCACAGAGCAGGCCCGACGCGGGGCAACCATGGAGTGCCGGTGACGGCCGACTTCACGGGGACCCGGGAGGTCACGGGAGTCAGGGGATGTACGTGACCCCGGCCAAGCCTGGACACTCGGCATGAGCCGTACATTTTCAGCACATTCGGAGGACACACAGTGGGACGACTCTTCGGGACGGACGGCGTGCGCGGCGTCGCCAACGCGGATCTGACGGCCGAGATGGCCCTCGGCCTCTCCGTCGCGGCGGCCCACGTACTGGCCGAGGCGGGCACGTTCGAAGGCCACAAGCCGGTGGCGGTGGTCGGGCGGGACCCGCGAGCGTCCGGGGAGTTCCTGGAGGCCGCCGTGGTCGCCGGGCTCGCCAGCGCGGGCGTGGACGTGCTGCGCGTAGGTGTGCTGCCCACCCCCGCGGTCGCGTACCTCACCGGCTCGCTCGGTGCCGACCTCGGCGTGATGCTCTCCGCCAGCCACAACGCCATGCCCGACAACGGCGTCAAGTTCTTCGCCCGCGGCGGCCACAAGCTCGCCGACGAGCTGGAGGACCGGATCGAGGGCGTGTACGAGGAGCACCGGACCGGGGCGCCGTGGGACCGGCCGACGGGTGCCGGTGTCGGGCGTGTGAAGTCGTACGACGAAGGGCTCGACCTGTACGTCGGGCACCTCATCGACGCGCTGCCCCACCGGCTCGACGGACTGAAGGTGGTGCTGGACGAGGCGCACGGGGCCGCCGCCCGTGTCTCGCCCGAGGCCTTCACGCGGGCCGGAGCCGAGGTCGTCACCATCGGTGCCGAGCCCGACGGGCTCAACATCAACGACGGGTGCGGCTCCACGCACCTCGGCCAGCTGAAGGCCGCCGTCGTCGAGCACGGCGCGGACCTCGGGATCGCGCACGACGGCGACGCCGACCGCTGCCTGGCCGTGGACCACGAGGGCAACGAGATCGACGGCGACCAGATCCTCGCCGTGCTCGCGCTGGCGATGCGGGAGCGGTCCGTGCTCAGGTCCGACACCGTGGTGGCCACCGTCATGTCCAACCTCGGTTTCAAGCTCGCGCTGGAGCGGGAGGGGTTGAAGCTCGTCCAGACCGCGGTCGGCGACCGTTACGTGCTGGAGGAGATGAAGGAGCACGGGTACGCCCTCGGGGGCGAGCAGTCCGGGCACGTGATCATCCTCGACCACGCGACGACGGGCGACGGCACCCTGACCGGGCTCCTGCTGGCCGCCCGGGTCGCTCAGACCGGCCGTACGCTCAAGGACCTCGCGTCCGTCATGGAGCGGTTGCCGCAGGTGCTGATCAACGTGCCGGACGTCGACAGGTCCCGGGTCGGTACGTCCACGGAGCTGGCCACCGCCGTGGCCGACGCGGAGCGGGAGCTCGGGTCCACGGGGCGGGTTCTGCTGCGGCCTTCGGGGACGGAGCCGTTGGTGCGGGTGATGGTGGAGGCGGCCGATATCGATCAGGCGCGGTCTGTCGCGGGGCGGCTGGCTGATGCGGTGAAGTCGGCGCTGGGGTAGGTGCGGGTCCCGTCACGGGTGGGGGGTCCGGCGGTTGGGCGGGCTGCCGGTCGTGTGTGGTTGCTCGCGCCCACGCGGCGGAGCCGCATATCGACAGAGCCCCGTGCCCCTGAGGGGCCTTGGGCCCCTCAGGGGCCTGCGGCCCCCTTTCGGGGCTTCGACCACAGCCATTTCTGGGCCAGGAGTGTGAGGGTGCCGGCCAGGATGATGCCCAGGAGGTTCAGGAGCAGCTGCTCGGTGGAGCCCCAGGTCTGTTTCGTGTCGCCGTAGCTCAGGGCGACGGCCGCGTTGGCCGCGGCCGGGACCGTCGTCACCGAGATGGCCACACCCACCAGCGCGCCCGACTTGGCCGAGGTCAGGGAGAGGGTTCCGGCGATGCCCGCGAGGACCGCCACGACGAAGGAGAACCAGTCGGGGGCGTAGACGAAGCCCGTGTTGGGCCGGTCCGCGTCCAGCTTCTCCTGGCTGAACAGGTGGACCGCGTCCATGAAGAGGCTGAAGCCCACCGTCACCGCCATCGCCACGGTGAAGCCCACCAGCAGGGCGACGAGGGAGCGAACGGCGAGGCGCGGCCGGCGTTGCACCAGGGCCGTGCTGAAGCCCGCCAGGGGGCCGAACTCCGGGCCCACCGCCATCGCGCCCACGATCAGGACCGCGTTGTCGAGGACCACACCGCACGCCGCGATCATCGTGGCGAGCGTGATGAAGGCCAGGTACGTGACCGAGAGTGTCGACTCCTCGTGCGTCGCGTCCGCCAGGTGCTCCCACAGCACCGCGTCCGCGGCCTCGCCCGGCGCCTCGTCCTCGGCCTTCTCGGCGCGCCTGGAGAGGGACAGGTCGATGTTCTCGACAGCGATGGAGCCCGTCTCGTCGAGGTCCAGCTCCCGCAGTGCGCCGATGAGTTCGTCACCCGCCTCGCGCGCCACGTCGCACATCACCACGTCGCCGGAGGGGTTGCGGGCGGCGCCCGGCAGTACGACCAGGTGTGTGGTGCCGACTGTCTTCTCTATCAGGCGCACCACGGCGTCCGTCTTGCCGGATGGCGTGATCAGGCGCAGATGCAGCATGAGGGGCAGGGTAGCGGTCAGAGTTTGCGCAGACTGAGGCGCTGCACCTTGTGGTCCGGTCCCTTGCGCAGGACCAGGGTGGCGCGGCCGCGGGTGGGGGCCACGTTCTCGACCAGGTTGGGCCGGTTGATCGTGCGCCAGGTCGTGCGGGCGTAGTCCAGGGCCTCCTCCTCCGACACCTGGGTGTACTTGCGGAAGTAGGAGGACGGGTTCTGGAAGGCCGTCTCGCGCAGCTTGCGGAAGCGGCTCAGGTACCAGCGCTCGATGTCCTCGGTGCGGGCGTCGACGTACACGCTGAAGTCGAAGTAGTCGGCGAGGCCCACGCGGGTGCGGCCGTCCTTGCCGGGGAGGGCGGGCTGGAGGACGTTCAGGCCCTCGACGATGAGGATGTCAGGGCGGCGGACGGTGAGCTTCTGGCCGGGGATGATGTCGTAGATCAGGTGGGAGTAGACGGGGGCCGTGACCTCGTCCTTGCCCGCCTTGATGTCGGCGACGAAACGGGTGAGCGCACGCCGGTCGTACGACTCGGGGAAACCCTTCCGCGACACGAGGCCCCGCTCCTGGAGGTCCTTCATCGGGAGCAGGAAGCCGTCCGTCGTGACCAGTTCCACACGGGGGTGCTCGGGCCAGCGGGCCAGCAGGGCCTGGAGCAGGCGGGCCGTCGTGGACTTGCCGACGGCGACCGAGCCCGCGACGCCTATGACGAACGGGGTGCCGGACTGGGAACCCTGCTCGCCGAGGAACGTGTTCAGGGCGCCGCGCAGTCCGTCCGTGGCGCCGACGTAGAGATTGAGGAGCCGGGACAGCGGCAGGTAGACGTCCCGTACCTCGTCGAGGTCGATGACGTCACCCAGGCCGCGCAGCTTCTCCACCTCCTCGGCTGTCAGGGGCAGAGGCGTCTTGTCGCGCAGCGCGCTCCACTCGGCACGGGTGAGGTCGACGTAGGGAGTCGCCTCCGGCCTGGGCCGGTGGGCGCTCCGCGGCAACGAGGAGACCGGTGAGATCACATTCCATTGTTAACGGAGTACGAACGGATCGGCGGGGTGGGGTCCGTCACGCCCCCTGTGTATGACTTGTGCCCAAGGTATGGACCTGGGGTGACGCAGGAGATAGCGTCCCGGCTGCCGGGAGCGAGCCGCCTTCCGGACGGTCGGGGGGTTTGAGGTGGTCGTTGCCATGCGCCTTCGTGATGCCGTACGGATCCGGGATGCGGTGCGTCGTCGATCTACGCGAGGCGAATCGGATTTCGCCGGACAGGTGTGCAGCGAACTCGCGGACGATCTACCGGACGAGGACCTCGGGGAGTACCTCTACGACTGCATCGACATGTACCGGATGGGGAGCAAGCCCCGGTGCGAGGAGGTCGAGTACCTCGGGATGGTCCAGGAGGCCATCGACCGGCTCGAGCAGGGCCACTGACGCCGAAGCCCCTCAGGTGCCTCAGTCCCGGATGTCCCGCCATGCCGCCGGGATCGCCTCCGCCACGTCGTGCGCGCCCGCGGGGGCCCCGTCCGCGGCGTAGCGGCCCGCCAGCCCGTGGACGTACGCCGCGACGCTCGCCGCGTCCAGGGCGGGCAGCCCCGCGGCCAGCAGGGAGCCGGCGAGACCGGACAGGACGTCGCCGCTGCCCGCGGTGGCGAGCCAGGGCGTGCCGGTGGGGTTCACCCGGACCGTGCCGCAGTCGGGTCCGGCGACGAGCGTGGTGGAGCCCTTGAGCAGCACGGTCGCGTCATAGCGGCGCGCGAGGTCCCGTACGGCGGCCAGACGCGCCCCCTCGACCTCCTCACGGGACGTGCCGAGCAGCGCGGCGGCCTCTCCGGCGTGCGGGGTCAGCAGCGTGGGCGCGCTGCGGGCGCGTACGGCGTCCCGGTCGGCGAGGCGCAGGCCGTCCGCGTCGAGCAGCACGGGCACGTCGGTGGCGAGCACCTCGGCCACGGGCCCCGCGTCGTCACCGGCGCCCGGACCCACGACCCAGGCCTGCACCCGGCCCGCCTGCTTCGGGCCCCGGTCCGACACGAGGGTCTCCGGGAAGCGGGCGATGACGGCGTCCCCGGCCGGACCGACGTACCGCACGGCTCCCGCGCCGCCGCGCAGGGCGCCCGAGACGGCGAGGACGGCCGCACCCGGATAGCGGGCCGAGCCCGCCGCGATGCCCACGACACCCCGCCGGTACTTGTCGCTCTCGGCGGCGGGCCGGGGCAGCAGGGCCGCGGCGTCCGCGTGCTGCAGCGCCTCAAGGTCCGGACCGTCGGGGAGGGTGAGGCCGATGTCGACCAGGCGTACGGAGCCCGCGTACTCGCGCGCCGGGTCGATGAGCAGGCCCGGCTTGTGCGTGCCGAAGGTGACCGTCAGGTCGGCGCGGACGGCCGCGCCGCGCACCTCGCCCGTGTCGGGCTCGATCCCGGAGGGCAGGTCCACGGCGACCACGGCCGCGCCGGACGCGGCCGCCAGCTCGGCGAGGGGCGCGGCGTCGGGGCGCAGGCCCCCCTTGCCGCCGATCCCGACGATGCCGTCGAGGACGAGGTCGGCCCGGCGGAGGGCGTGGTCCGCCCGGGCCGGCGGGATCACGGTGCCGCCCGCCCGGCGCAGGGCCCTGAGGCCGCCGGCGTGGGTGCGGTCGGGGTTGAGCAGGACGGCGGTGACGCCCGCGCCGCGCCTGGCGAGGCGGGCGCCCGCGTACAGGGTGTCGCCGCCGTTGTCGCCGCTGCCGACCAGGAGGACGACACGACTGCCGTACACACGGCCCAGCAGGTCCGCGCAGGCCGCGGCCAGTCCGGCGGCGGCGCGCTGCATGAGAGCGCCGTCGGGGAGCCGGGCCATGAGCTCGCGCTCGGCGGTTCGGACGGTTTCCACGCGGTACGCACTACGCATGCTGTCGAGTCTCCCGTACGGTCGCTGATCGGCACCCCGGGGCAGGGGGAAGGCCACCCACCCGGAAGGGTCATCCCTCCGCCACCACCACCGCCGACGCCACGCCCGCGTCATGACTCAGCGAGACGTGCCAGGACGTGACGCCGAGTTGGGCGGCGCGGGCGGCCACCGTGCCCTTGACCCGGAGGCGGGGCTGCCCGGTGTCCTCGACGTAGACCTCGGCGTCCGTCCAGTGCAGGCCCGACGGGGCGCCCAGGGCCTTGGCGAGCGCCTCCTTCGCGGCGAAGCGGGCCGCCAGGGAGGCGACGCCCCGGCGTTCGCCGCTCGGGAGGAGCAACTCGCTCTCCAGGAAGAGGCGTTCGGCCAGACCGGGTGTGCGCTGCAGCGAGACGCGGAAGCGGTCGATCTCGGCCACGTCGATGCCGACCCCGATGATGCTCATGTCGGCACCCTACGGTGCCGGGGCGCTCCGCTGGGGGCGGGTATGCCGGGTGCGGGTGCGGGTGCGGGTGCGGGTGCGGGTGCGGGTGCGGGTGCGGGTGCGGGTGCGGGTGCGGGTGCGGTGCGGGTGCGCTGTGGCTGGTCGCGCAGTTCCCCGCGCCCCTTAAATGACGCGCAGTCCCCCGCGCCCCTCAAGAGACGCGCATTCCCCGTGCCCCTCAAGAGACGCGCAGTTCCACCGCGCCCCTCAAGAGACGCGCGATTCCCCGTGCTCCTCAAGAGACGCGCAGTTCCCCGCGCCCCTTGAGAGGCGCGCGGTTCCCCGTGCCCCTCAAGAGGCGCGGTTCCCCGTGCCCGTCCGGGGTGCCGGCCCTCTCATTCCACCGTCACCGACTTCGCCAGGTTCCGAGGCTGATCCACCTCGTTCCCGCGCGCCGTGGCCAGTTCGCAGGCGAAGACCTGCAACGGGACCGTGGCGACGAGGGGTTGGAGCAGGGTCGGCGTGGCCGGGATGCGGATCAAGTGGTCCGCGTACGGGATCACCGCCTCGTCCCCCTCCTCCGCGATCACGATGGTCCGCGCGCCCCTGGCCCGGATCTCCTGGATATTCGACACGATCTTGTCGTGGAGGACGGACCGCCCGCGCGGCGACGGCACCACGACCACCACCGGCAGGTCGTCCTCGATCAGGGCGATCGGCCCGTGCTTCAGCTCGCCCGCCGCGAAGCCCTCCGCGTGCATGTACGCGAGCTCCTTCAGCTTCAGCGCGCCCTCCAGCGCCACCGGGTAGCCCACGTGCCGGCCCAGGAACAGCACCGTGGGCTTGTCGGCGAGCGAGCGCGCCAACTCCCGTACCGGCTCCATGGTCTCGAGGACCCGCTCGACGTCCTGGGAGCTGCTGGCCAACTCCCGGACGACCGCCTGGATCTCGTCGCCCCACTTCGTGCCGCGCACCTGGCCCAGGTACAGCGCCACGAGGTAGCACGCGACGAGCTGGGTCAGGAACGCCTTCGTGGACGCGACCGCGACCTCCGGGCCCGCGTGCGTGTACAGCACGGCGTCCGACTCGCGCGGGATGGTCGAGCCGTTGGTGTTGCAGATGGCCAGCACCTTGGAGCCCTGCTCGCGGGCGTGCCGCAGCGCCATCAGCGTGTCCATGGTCTCGCCGGACTGGGAGATGGCGATGACCAGCGTGCGGGGGTCGAGGATCGGGTCCCGGTAGCGGAACTCGCTCGCCAGCTCCACCTCGCACGGGATGCGGGTCCAGTGCTCGATGGCGTACTTGGCGATGAGGCCCGCGTGGAACGCCGTACCGCACGCGACGATGACCACCTTGTCCATCTCGCGCAGCTCGGAGGTGCTGATCCGGACCTCGTCCAGCGTCAGGAAACCCGCGGAGTCGATGCGCCCGAGCAACGTGTCGGCGACCGCCTTGGGCTGCTCGGCGATCTCCTTGAGCATGAAGTAGTCATAACCCCCCTTCTCGGCTGCCGAGGCGTCCCAGTCGACGTGGTACGAGCGCACGTCGGCGGGGCGGCCGTCGAAGCCCGTCACGGTCACCCCGTCCCGGCGCAGCTCCACCACCTGGTCCTGCCCCAGCTCGATCGCCGACCGCGTGTGGGCGATGAACGCGGCGACGTCCGAGGCGAGAAAGGCCTCGTCCTCTCCGACGCCCACCACCAGCGGTGAGTTCCGGCGGGCGCCCACCACCACGTCCGGCTCGTCCGCGTGCACCGCGACCAGCGTGAACGCGCCCTCCAGCCGACGGCACACCAGCCGCATCGCCTCCGCGAGGTCCGCGCGGGAGGAGAACTCCTCGGCCAGCAGGTGTGCCACCACCTCGGTGTCCGTCTCGGAGACGAGGGTGTGCCCGCGCTCGGCCAGCTCGGCCCGCAGACAGGCGAAGTTCTCGATGATGCCGTTGTGCACGACGGCCACGCGGCCCGCGTTGTCGTGGTGCGGGTGGGCGTTGGCGTCCGTGGGGGCGCCGTGGGTGGCCCAGCGGGTGTGGCCGATGCCTGTGGTGCCGGCCGGCAGCGGGCGGTCGACGAGTTCCTTCTCCAGATTGAGCAGTTTCCCGGCCTTCTTGGCGGCGGCGAGGCCCCCGTCGGCCAGGACCGCGACGCCCGCCGAGTCGTACCCCCGGTACTCCAGCCGCTGCAGACCGGCGAGGACCACGTCGAGCGCGGGCTGCGAGCCCACGTATCCCACGATTCCGCACATACCACCAACCCCTTCAGACCGCCCGAGCGGGGACACCGTGTGTATCTGCCGTGACTGTACGTGACGGTGCGGTGACGGCGGCCCTCATATCGGGTGACCTCACGCGCGCGGCGCACTCATCCGTGCGCGCGCTCCCCGTTCGCTGGTCGTATGACACGAACAGGAACGAAGGGAACAGGTGTCCGCCGGGCGGCGCTCGGCGGCGCCGACGTCCTCCTCTCCCCGTCGGCGGTTCTCCCGGGCGGAGCCGGCCGCGCCCGGCGAGTCGGAGGCTGAGCGCGTACGTGTCCGTGGCTGAGCGCGTACATGCTGGTGGCTGAGGCGGTCGGGGCGTCCTGAGCGGGCCGGATCGCCTTGGCGTGTGCTCCCCACCGGGCCGTTGTCCCCCCTCTGAGACACTGGGCGCGATGACTGAGACAGCAGTACCGCCGACCGCGCCTCTGCGGGCCCGTGCGGAGATCGATCTCGGCGCCCTGCGGGACAACGTGCGGGCGCTGCGCGCGCACGCCCCGGGCGCGGCCCTGATGGCCGTCGTGAAGTCCGACGCGTACGGCCACGGGGCCGTGCCGTGCGCCCGGGCCGCCGTGGCCGCGGGTGCCGGGTGGCTCGGCACGGCCACGCCCGAGGAGGCCCTCGCCCTGCGCGCGGCCGGGCTGCGGGGGCGCATCATGTGCTGGCTGTGGACGCCCGGCGGCCCCTGGCGCCAGGCCGTCGAGGCCGATCTGGACGTCTCCGTCAGCGGACTGTGGGCGCTGCGGGAGGTCACCGAGGCGGCGGCAGCGGCGGGCCTGCGCGCGCGTGTGCAGCTCAAGGCGGACACCGGGCTCGGACGGAACGGCTGCCAGCCCGACGACTGGCCGGACCTCGTCGCGCAGGCCCTGCGCGCCGAGGCCGACGGGCTCCTCACGGTCACCGGTCTGTGGTCCCACTTCGCGTGCGCCGACGAGCCCGGCCACCCCTCCATCGCGGCCCAGCTCACCCGCTTCCGCGAGATGGTGGCGTACGCCGAGCAGCAGGGCGCCCGCCCCGAGGTGCGGCACATCGCCAACTCGCCGGCCACCCTCACGCTTCCCGAGTCCCACTTCGACCTCGTGCGGACCGGAGTCTCCCTCTACGGCATCTCGCCCAGCCCCGAGGTCGGCACCCCCGCCGACTTCGGTCTGCGGCCCGTGATGACCCTCAGCGCGTCCCTCGCCCTGGTGAAGCGCGCCCCCGGCGGGCACGGCGTCTCCTACGGCCACCGGTACGTCACCCCGGGCGCCACGACCCTCGGCCTGGTGCCCGTCGGCTACGCGGACGGCATCCCGCGCCACGCCTCGGGCGCCGGCCCTGTGCTGGTCGGCGGCAAGTGGCGGACGGTCGCCGGGCGGATCGCGATGGACCAGTTCGTGGTCGACCTCGGCGGGGACGAACCGCCCCCCGGCGCCGAGGCCGTGCTCTTCGGGCCGGGTGACCGGGGCGAGCCGACCGCCGAGGACTGGGCGCAGGCGGCCGGGACCATCGCGTATGAAATCGTCACCCGGATCGGAACGCGCGTGCCGCGCGTCTATGTGAACGACGAGTCGTCCTAGGCGACCGTCCTGGGTGAGCAACGAACTCGGTGGACACCGAACTCGGTGGACAACGAATTCGGTGAACAACGAACAAGACGGGTAACTCCGCATAGATGTGCGGCATGGCAGGGCCAGTACCACCCCGACGACAGAACAGTACGAGAACCAGTCCGGCGGCCCGAGTGAGGCGCCGGACCCCGGCGAGGAGGAGCGGGACGTGAGCGAGGACAGCAGCGCGGAGGCCGTGGAGGCCGTCGCGAACGTGGCCTCGGCCGCCTCCGCCGCCGGGAACTGGCGCAGAGCCGGCAGCATCGCGGGTGCCGCGATAGGCGTGATCGCCGCCGGCGCCGCAGCCGGTGTCGCCATAGAGCGGCTCACGGTGGGCCGCGGCATGCGCCAGAAGGCCCGGCTCGCCCTCGACTCGGCGGGACCGTACGGGTCGCTGCGCGGGACGCCCGGCAAGGCGTACGCGGACGACGGCACCGAGCTGTACTACGAGGTGGACGACGTCGAGCCCGAGGCCTCTCTCGCCCCGCGCAGGCGCCGCCTCTTCGGGCGCAAGGCCCCGGCCCCGGTCACCGTCGTGTTCTGCCACGGCTACTGCCTGAACCAGGACTCGTGGCACTTCCAGCGGGCCGCGCTGCGCGGTGTCGTACGGACCGTGCACTGGGACCAGCGCAGCCACGGGCGTTCCGGGCGGGGAGCGGCCCAGGTGGAGGACCAGTCGCCGGTCTCCATCGACCAGCTCGGGCGCGACCTGAAGGCGGTCATCGACGCGGCCGTGCCCCAGGGACCGATCGTGCTCGTCGGCCACTCCATGGGCGGCATGACGATAATGGCGCTGGCCGCCCACTACCCCGAACTGATCCGCGAACGCGTCGTCGGCGTCGGGCTCGTCGGCACGTCGTCGGGTCGGCTGGGCGAGGTCAACTTCGGGCTGCCGGTGGCAGGTGTCAACGCCGTGCGGCGCGTCCTGCCCGGTGTGCTGCGGGTGCTCGGGCAACGGGCCGAGCTGGTGGAGAAGGGGCGGCGGGCCACGGCCGACCTGTTCGCCGGGATCATCAAGCGGTACTCGTTCGCGTCCCGGGACGTCGACCCGGCGGTCGCGCGGTTCGCCGAGCGGATGATCGAGGGCACGCCCATCGACGTGGTCGCCGAGTTCTACCCGGCGTTCACCGAGCACGACAAGACGGAGGCGCTCGCGCAGTTCGCCGGGCTGCCCGTGCTCGTGCTGGCCGGGGTCCAGGACCTCGTCACGCCCAGCGAGCACAGCGAGGCGATCGCGGACCTCCTGCCGGACGCGGAACTGGTGCTCGTGCCGGACGCCGGGCACCTGGTGATGCTGGAGCACCCCGAGGTGGTCACGGACCGCCTCGCCGACCTTCTCACGCGCGCGGGTGCCGTCCCGGCAGGGGCTACCGTTGGCGGTTATGGAAGCACCAGCAGCACCGCACAGCCCGGGTGAGCACCGGGACGCCCCCGTGACCGTGGAACTCACCGTCAACGCCCCCGAGCAGATGACCGACTTGGGCCGCCGCCTCGCCAAGCTGCTGCGCGCGGGCGACCTCGTGATGCTCACCGGGGAGCTCGGCGCGGGCAAGACGACGCTGACCCGGGGGCTCGGCGAGGGGCTGGGCGTGCGGGGCGCGGTCACCTCCCCGACCTTCGTCATCGCGCGCGTGCACCCCTCCCTGGGGGAGGGGCCGCCGCTCGTGCACGTCGACGCGTACCGCCTGGGCGGCGGGCTCGACGAGATGGAGGACCTCGATCTCGACGTGTCGCTGCCCGACTCGGTGGTCGTCGTGGAGTGGGGCGAGGGCAAGGTCGAGGAGCTGACGGAGGACCGGTTGCACGTCGTCATCCACCGGGCGGTGGGCGACACGACGGACGAGGTACGGCACGTGGAGCTCCGCGGGGTCGGGGAGCGGTGGGCGGCCGTGGATCTGAGTGTGCTCTCGGCGTGAACGCGTGAACGTTTCCGACAACGCGTCGGCAAAATGTTGCGCTGGGCGCCTTCTGCGTGGTCACATGGTACTGGCCCTTGGTTAGGTGTACCTAAGTTGGTGTGCCCGACCTCCTCCGCCCCCAGGTTCCAGGAGGCGTCCCATGCAGGCTTCAGAACGAGAGTCGCTGCCGGCGCTGCCGCGAGCTGTGCGGGTTGCTGGGGTGCCCGGAGTGTCGATGCGGGAGTTGCTGGCCTCTTGTGTGGCGGCTCGGGTGGTGTCCACGCCGCCGGTGCCGGTGCCTCCGGCGGAGGACGAGGATGTACGGAGCCCCGAGGCTGCGTAGGGGGCTGCCGGGTTGGTGGTTCGCTGGGGGTTCGTCGTGGCTGGTCGCGCCCACGCGGCGGAGCCGCATATCGCCACAGCCCCGCGCCCCTGAAGGGGCGCATCCTCCCCGGACCTCCGAAAGCAAGCCCGCTTACTTGACCACGACCACCGTTCGCCCGATCGTGGCGAATTGCCACATGGCGTTGCCGTCGGGGCGGGACTCGCGGATGCCGCCCGTCCTGGTGGTGGGGTCGGGCTTCGGGGTGGAGCCGTCGACCGCGGCGCTGAAGCCGATGACGACGCCGTCGACCGAGGTGAAGCGGACGACGTGCTCGATGGGGGTGCCGTCGGAGCCGGTGGTGGAGTTCGTGCGTGAGGTGACCTTGTAGGTGGCGGGCGCGGGGTCCACCGTGCTGGGGGTGACCTTGAAGGTGCGGGTGACCTCGTCGTTCGCGCCGACCAGCCAGACGCGGTCGTCGGTGAGCGAGTACACGACCCGCTTGCCGGTGCCGGAACCGCCCGGCAGGGGAGCCGGGGCCTTCTCGTCCGCGGGGGCCTTCGACTTCACATCCGCCGGGGACTTCGTGGCGGACGGCCGGCCCAGGTCGTCGGGGACGTTCGCCGACGCCTGGTAGGCGAGGAAACCGACTGCGGCGATGGCCGCCGCGGTGAGCCCGGCCACGAATCCCGAGCTGCTTCTGGCCACCTTCTGCGCCCACCTCTCGTACCCGTGTACGGCTCTGATGTCTTGTACGTCGTTCGAGCAATCCTTCGTTGTGACGTTAGCAGGAGAGGGGCGGTGGTCCGGGGCGGCCGTCAGCGCGGCTCGGGCGCCGTAGGCTGTTTGCGTGCTCTTGCTCGCTCTGGATACCGCCACCCCCGCCGTCACCGTCGCGCTGCACGACGGGACGAACGTCGTCGCCTCGTCGAGCCAGGTGGACGCGCGCCGGCACGGGGAACTGCTGCTGCCCGCCGTCGACCGGGTCCTCGCCGAGGCGGGCACGCGTCTCGACGCCGTCACCGGCATCGTCGTCGGCATCGGCCCCGGCCCGTACACGGGACTGCGTGTCGGCCTGATGACCGCCGACACCTTCGGGCTCGCCCTCGGCGTCCCCGTCCACGGTCTGTGCACGCTCGACGGGCTCGCGTACGCCTCCGACCTCGACGTGCCGTTCGTCGTCGTCACGGACGCCCGCCGCAAGGAGGTGTACTGGGCGCGGTACTCGGACGCCCGAACACGGGTGACCGACCCGGCCGTCGACCGGCCCGCCGAGATCGCCGACGCCGTGGCCGGGCTCCCGGCGGTGGGCGCCGGGGCGCTGCTCTACCCGGACACCTTCCCGCAGGCGCGCGAGCCCGAGAACGTGTCGGCGGCCGCGCTCGCCTCGCTGGCCGCCCGGAAGCTGGCCGCGGGCGAGGAACTGCCCCCGCCCCGGCCCCTCTACCTGCGCCGCCCCGACGCGCAGGTGCCCAAGAACTACAAGGTGGTCACCCCCAAGTGACGGAGACCTCCGTGCTGCGCGAGATGCGCTGGTGGGACATCGATCCCGTACTGGAGCTGGAGAAGGACCTGTTCCCCGAGGACGCCTGGTCGCGGGGCATGTTCTGGTCCGAGCTGGCCCACGCCCGCGGCCCGGAGGCGACCCGCCGGTACGTCGTGGCCGTCCAGGGCGACCGCCTCGTGGGGTACGCGGGCCTCGCCTCCTCCGGCGACCTTGCCGACGTGCAGACCATCGCCGTCGCCCGCGACCAGTGGGGCACCGGGCTCGGCGCGCGCCTGCTGGCCGAACTGCTGCGGGCCGCGACGGCGTTCGAGTGCGCCGAGGTCATGCTCGAGTGCCGTGTCGACAACGTCCGTGCCCAGAAGCTGTACGAGCGCTTCGGCTTCGAGCCCATCGGCTTCAGGCGCGGTTACTACCAGCCGGGCAACGTGGACGCCCTGGTGATGAGACTCAAGCCGGCACCCGAGAGCGGCACGGCCGCGGGTGCCCCCTCCGTGAACGGCGTACAAGGAACCGAGATCAATGGCTGACTCACGCGACGAGCCCCTCGTACTCGGCATCGAGACCTCCTGCGACGAGACCGGCGTCGGCATCGTCCGCGGCACCACCCTGCTCGCGGACGCCGTCGCGTCCAGCGTCGACGAGCACGCCCGCTTCGGCGGTGTGGTGCCCGAGGTGGCCTCCCGGGCCCACCTGGAGGCGATGGTGCCGACCATCGACCGCGCGCTGAAGGAAGCCGGGGTGAGCGCCCGCGACCTGGACGGCATCGCGGTGACCGCCGGTCCCGGGCTGGCCGGGGCCCTGCTCGTCGGCGTCTCGGCGGCGAAGGCGTACGCGTACGCGCTGGGCAAGCCGCTGTACGGCGTCAACCACCTGGCGTCCCACATCTGTGTGGACCAGCTGGAGCACGGCGCGCTGCCCGAGCCGACGATGGCGCTGCTGGTGAGCGGCGGCCACTCCTCCCTCCTGCTCTCCACGGACATCACCTCGGACGTACGGCCGATGGGCTCGACCATCGACGACGCGGCCGGCGAGGCCTTCGACAAGATCGCGCGCGTGCTGAACCTGGGCTTCCCGGGCGGGCCGGTCATCGACCGGTACGCGCGCGAGGGGGACCCGGAGGCGATCGCGTTCCCGCGCGGGCTGACCGGGCCGCGCGACCCGGTGTACGACTTCTCCTTCTCCGGGCTGAAGACGGCCGTGGCCCGCTGGATCGAGGCCAAGCGGGCGGCGGGGGAGGAGGTCCCGGTGCGTGACGTGGCGGCGTCCTTCCAGGAGGCGGTCGTGGACGTGCTGACGCGCAAGGCCGTACGGGCCTGCAAGGACGAGGGCGTCGACCACCTCATGATCGGCGGCGGCGTCGCGGCCAACTCCCGGCTGCGCGCCCTCGCCCAGGAGCGCTGTGAGGCGGCCGGGATCCGGCTGCGGGTCCCGCGCCCCAAGCTGTGCACGGACAACGGGGCGATGGTGGCGTCGCTGGGCGCGGAGATGGTGGCCCGGGGCCGTGCCGCCTCCGACTGGGACCTGTCGGCGGACTCGTCCCTCCCCGTGACGGACCCGCACGTGCCCGGCACCGCGCACACGCACGACCACGACCACGTGCACGAGGTGAGCAAGGAGAACCTCTACTCGTGACCGTCGCCCTGATGTGGGAGGCCCGCGCGGCGGCGGGCCGGGGCGAGGAACTCCTCGCCTGGGCCCGCGCACAGGAACCGCCCTCCACACCGCTGCGCCGCGAGACCTTCCGCGCACCGCAGGACAGGGTCCTCGTCATCACCTGGTGGGACGCCCCGTACGACGCGGAGCTGCCCGAACTACCGGAGCCGCCGGGAGAGCTGGTGGCCCGGGCCGTACACCGGTGGCGGTTCGAGTCGCTGGGCTGAGCGGATCATTCACCCCCTCGGGCGCGACAGCCCCTCCGGCGCACCATTCAGCATCTCCGGTGCACCCATCAGCCCCTCCGGCGTTTGAGGAGCGGGGGTCCGGGGGCCGGCCCCCGGAAACCGGCGGCCCCGGAAACTGGCGGCCCCGGAAACTGGCGGCCCCGGAAACTGGCGGCCCCGGAAACTGGCGGCCCCGGAAACCGGCGGCCTGCGAAACCGGGCGGAGCCCGAAACCGGGCGGAGCCCGGAGACGGGGTCGAAGGGGCAGCGCCCCTGGGGATGGGACGGGTAGGGGCGGCGGGGGCGAAGAAACAACTCCCTGGCACCGCCCGGGACTGCGCGGAGCTGGGGCTGCCGGGACTGCGCGGAGCCCTGGGGCTGCCGGGACTGCGACGGGACCCCGGGGCGCCCGGACGCCCGCGCGGGCACCTGGGACGCCGGGACGCCCGCGCCGTGGCGGGATGCCCGGGCCGCCGGGCCGCCGGGCTACCGCGCCACCGGGCCACGTGGAGCCCGCCGGCGCCGACCGCGGACGCGACTCGCGCGTACCCCGACCGCGGCCATCGCCCTCGAACCCGCCACCGCGAACGCACCGACGCGCCGCCCCGCCAGTGCGGTCGTAGCCTGGAAAGCACGGCCGACCGGTGCGACCCGGGTCCCCACGAGGGGTGCTGCCATGGCGGAGACCAGCGGATATCTGCCCATCGCCGAGCACGGGCTGATCGGGGACCTGCGGAGCGTGGCCCTGGTGGGCAGCAACGGCACGATCGACTGGTACTGCTGCTCCCGCTTCGACGCGCCGAGCGTGTTCGCCTCCCTCCTGGACGCGGAGCGGGGCGGTTGCTTCGAGCTGGCGGCCACCGTGCCGGCGCGGACCAAACAGTTCTACTTCCCCGACACCAATGTGCTGATCACCCGCTTCTTCACCGAGGAGGGTGTGGGGGAGGTCCAGGACTTCATGCCGGTGCCGGAGGCGGGCATGGCCATGAGCACGGCCACGGGCTCGGCCACGGGCCCGGGCAGCGAGGCCGGCCGGCACCGGCTGATCCGGCGGGTGCTGTGCGTGCGCGGGAACGTGCCGTTCCGGGCACGCGTGGCACCCCGGTTCACCTACGGGGCCGACCCGCACACCGTGCGGCACATCGGCGACGGGGCGGTCTTCGAGTCCGCCGGGCTGACGCTCGCCCTGACCTCCACCGTGCCCCTGGAACACGACGGACTCGACGCGCGGGCCGAGTTCAAGCTCGCGGAGGGCGAGTCCGCGGTGTTCGCGCTCGATCAGGTCGGCGACGACGTGGCACCGCGCGGCTGCGCCCGGCTGGAGGCCGAGCGGGAGTTCGACGGCACCGTCGCGTACTGGCGCCGCTGGCTGTCTTCCTCCTGCTACCGGGGCCGCTGGCGGGAGATGGTGCACCGCTCCGCGCTCACCCTGAAACTCCTCACCTACCTCCCGACGGGCGCGATCGTGGCCGCCCCCACCACCAGCCTGCCCGAGCAGCCCGGTGGGGAGCGCAACTGGGACTACCGGTACGTGTGGGTCCGTGACGCGGCCTTCTGCGTGTACGCGCTGCTGCGGCTCGGCTTCACCAGCGAGGCCGAGGCGTTCATGAGGTTCGTGACCCTGCACATCAGCTCGAGCCCCGCCGGGCCGGCCGCCCCGACCGGTCCGGCCGGCCCGCTGCAGATCATGTACGGCATCGACGGCCGCACCGACCTGTCCGAACGCGAGCTCGGCCACCTGGAGGGCCACCGCGGCTCGGCACCGGTCCGGGTCGGCAACGACGCCGCCGGGCAGCTCCAGCTCGACATCTACGGCGCCCTCATCGACTCGATCTACCTCTACGACAAGTGGGCCCAGCCCATCTCCAGCGAGCAGTGGGACGACGTCTGCGCGCTCGTCGACTGGGTGTGCGACCACTGGGACCAGCCCGACGAGGGCATCTGGGAGACCCGCGGCGGGCGCAAGAGCTTCCTGTACTCACGGCTGATGTGCTGGGTGGCCATCGAGCGCGCGATCCGCATGGCCCAGCGGCGCGGCCTGCCCGCCGACCTGCCCCGCTGGCGGCAGACCCGCGACACCATCTACCGGCGGATCATGACCCGCGGCTGGTCCGACGGGCGCCGGGCGTTCGTCCAGTACGAGGACGGCGACGTCCTCGACGCCGCCGTCCTGATGATGCCGCTGGCCAAGTTCATCTCGCCCACCGACCCCAAGTGGCTGTCCACGCTCGACGCGCTGACCCAGGAACTGGTGTCGGACTCCCTCGTCCACCGCTACGACCCCTCCGCCAGCCCCGACGGCCTGCGCGGCGAGGAGGGCACGTTCTCCATCTGCTCCTTCTGGTACGTCGAGGCGCTGACCAGGGCCGGGCGGATCGACGAGGCCCGGCTCGCCTTCGAGAAGATGCTCACCTACGCCAACCACCTCGGCCTGTACGCCGAGGAGATCAGCCGCACCGGCGAACAGCAGGGCAACTTCCCGCAGGCCTTCACCCACCTGGCACTGATCAGCGCGGCCTTCAACCTGGACCGGGCGCTGGGCTGAGTCCGACGGGTGACTCCCGCCTGCCCTGCTCTGTCTCACGGCACCTGTAGCCTTCACGCCCAGTGGGATTTCCGGAAGGATCCTGCAAGATTTCGGCGGCGGAGGTGGGGCAGTGGCCCAGGAGAGCGTCAGGAACAAGGTGACCATCACCGAGATCGCCCGGCAGGCCGGTGTCTCGGTGCCCACTGTGTCGCGCGTCGTCAACGGACGTTCGGACGTCTCCCAGGAGACCCGGGCGCGGATCGAGGAGTTGCTGCGGCTCCACGGCTACCAGCGGAAAGCCGCCGCGCCACGGGCCCGTGCGGCCCTGATCGACCTGGTGTTCAACGACCTCGACAGCCCCTGGGCCGTGGAGATCATCCGGGGTGTGGAGGAGGTCGCGCACTCCTCCGGGGTGGGCACGGTCGTGTCCGCCATCCACGGCGCCTCACGCCCGGCGCGGCAGTGGATGACCAATCTGCGCGCCCGCGCCTCGGACGGCGTGATCCTCGTGACCTCCGTCCTCGAACCCCGGCTGCACGAGGAGCTGCGCCGGCTCGGGGTCCCGCTCGTCGTCGTGGACCCGGCGGGCTCGCCGTCCCTGGACGCCCCGACCGTGGGTGCCACCAACTGGGCGGGCGGGATGGCCGCGACGGAACACCTGATCGGCCTCGGTCACCGCAGGATCGGGTTCATCGCCGGTCCCCAGCGGCTGCTGTGCTCACGTGCGCGGCTGGACGGCTACCGCGCGGCCCTGGAGGGCGCGGCCGTCGAGGTGGACGACGCGCTGATCGTGCCGGGCGACTTCTACCACGCGTCGGGCTTCGACGGCTGCAACGCCCTGCTCGACCTGGACGAGCCCCCGACCGCCGTGTTCGCGTCGAGCGACCAGATGGCGCTGGGGGCGATCGAGGCGCTGCGGCGCAGGGCACTGCGGGTGCCCGAGGACATGAGCGTCGTGGGCTTCGACGACCTGCCGGAGGTCCGCTGGTCGGCGCCGCCGCTGACGACCGTGCGCCAACCGCTCGCCGACATGGGGAAGCTGGCGACCCGTACGGTGCTGCGGCTGGCGGCGGGGGAGGAGCCGGCGTCCCCCCGGGTCGAGCTCGCCACCGAGCTGATCGTGCGGGCGAGCTCGGCGCCTCCCGCCTGAAGGCCCCGCGGGGCCCGTGCGGAAGCGTACGGATCCGATCTCGAATGACTCCCGATTTTATTTGTTAAGAGCGTTGACACGCCTTGTCACGCACCCGTACCTTCCGAGCCGCTGGAACCGAAATTTTCGGCTCTCTTTCCGAAAGGTGTGCGATGCGAGCGTCGTTGGGCACCACCTCTCTCTCCCGCCGCGGACTTCTCGCGGCCACCGCTGCGACCGGCCTGGGGGCGACAGCCCTGAGCGCCTGCGGGTCGTCCGACAGCGGCAACAGCTCCGGCAAGACCACCATCGAGTGGTGGAACATCACCACGACCCAGCCCGCGAAGAAGCTGTGGGCCCAGCGCGCCAGGGAGTTCGAGGCCGCGCACCCCGACGTGAAGATCAAGGTCGTCACGCTGGAGAACGAGGCGTACAAGTCCAAGATGACCGCGTTGACCACCTCGGGGAAGCTGCCGGACATCTACCACACGTGGGGCGGCGGGGTCCTCAAGCAGCAGATCGACGCGGGCCTGGTCGAGGACCTGACGGACAGGATCTCGTCCTGGACGAAGGACTTCATACCCGCCTCGATGGCGGCCTACCGGTTCGAGGACCGCACGTACGCCGTGCCGTTCGACATCGGCATGGTCGGCTTCTGGTACAACAAGGCGCTCTTCAAGAAGGCGGGGATCGAGTCCCCGCCCACCACCTGGTCCGCCTACCTCGACGCCGTCCAGGCGCTCAAGGACGAGGGCATCACGCCGATCGGGCTGGCGGGCAAGGAGAAGTGGCCCGGCATGTACTACTGGGCGTACCTCTCGATGCGCGTCGCCGGGCTCGAAGCGATGCAGAAGGCGGCCGAGGACAAGGACTTCACCGGCGAAGGGTTCGTCAAGGCCGGCGAACACCTCAAGGAACTCATCGCGTTGCAGCCCTTCCAGAAGGGGTTCCTCGGCGCCGCGTACTCCACGCCGGGCGGCGAGGCGGCCGCGGTGGGCAACGGCAAGGCGGCCATGGAGCTCATGGGCCAGTGGGCGCCGGTGGTACAGGCGGACGCGGGCAAGGGGCTGGGCAAGGACCTCGGCTTCTTCCAGTTCCCCTCCGTGGAGGGAGGACAGGGCGCGCTCACCGAGGCGTTCGGCGGGGGCGGCGGACACGCGGTGCGCAAAGGCGCGCCGGACGCGGCCGTCGAGTTCCTGAAGTTCTTCGCCGAGAAGGAGTTCGCCGAGAAACTCGTCAAGGAGACCGGCCTGATACCGGTGTCCAAGGCCGCCCAGGGCGCGCTGACCGACGCCAACCTCACCGCCGTGTCCCAGGCCCTGGGTAACGCCACCGGCTTCCAGCTCTACCTCGACCAGGCCTACCCGCCCGCTGTCGGCCAGGAGATCAACGACAGCGTCGCCGCGCTCTTCGCGGGGTCCAAGTCCCCCGAGCAAGTGGCGCGTTCGGTCACACAGGTCGCCAAGAGCGAGGGCTAGCGGCGGCCGATGACGCACTCGACGACATCGAAGACGCCGGCGACGTACGCCCCGGGCACCGTCGTCGGCACGGTGCCCGGCGAGGTCCACGCCACCACCGGAGGCGCGCCCCGCAAGCCCGTCGCGCGCCGGCTGTACGACTGGTTGTCGGCCTTCGTCTTCACGGTCCCCGCGCTCGTGCTCTTCGGCCTGCTCGTGCTGGTGCCGATGGGTTACGCGTTCTACATCAGTTTCTTCAACTGGGGCGGCTTCGGGACGCCCGAGGACTCCGTCGGATTCGACAACTACACGCGGCTGTTCGACGACCCGGTGTTCCTGGGCGACCTGTGGCGAGGGTTGCTGCTGATCGCGTTCTCCCTCGTCCTCCAGCTGCCGTTCGCGCTGGCGATGGCCGTGATGCTGAACCAGAGGCTGCGCGGCCGGGCCGTCTACCGGATGCTGTTCTTCGCGCCGTACATCCTGTCCGAGGTCATCACCGGTGTGCTGTTCAGCATGATCTTCTCGCCGGGGGAGGGGCTGGCCGACAAGGTCCTCGACGCGGTGGGGCTCAGCGGGCTGGGCGGGGACTGGTTCGCCGGCCAGGACACCGTGCTGCCCACGCTCTTCCTCGTCATGACGTGGAAGTACTTCGGCTTCCACATGATGCTGTACCTGGCAGGCCTGCAGGGCATCCCGGCCGAACTGCACGAGGCGGCCCGTATCGACGGCGCCGGCACCTGGCACCGCTTCCGCCACATCACGCTGCCGCTCCTCGCGCCGACCATCCGGATCAGCGTCTTCCTGTCCGTGATCGGCGCCATCCAGCTCTTCGACCTGGTGTGGGTGATCACCGCGGGCGGCCCCGACCACGCCTCCGAGACCATGGTCATCAGCCTCTTCCAGTACGGTTTCAAGCGCTACCAGATGGGCTACGCCAGCGCCATCAGCGTGGCGATGTTCCTGATCAGCCTCGTCTTCGCCCTCGCCTACCAGCGCTTCGTCCTGCGCCGCGACACCGAAGGAGCCATCACGACCATGCGGGGTAACCGATGAGCGCGGTCACGAAGACGAGTGGCCCGAAGACGCGTGTGCCGAAGACGCGTGTGCCGAAGAGCGTCGTACGCCGCCGGAGGCTGCGCTCCGTGCCCGTCCACGTCATCCTGTGGCTGGTCGGCGTGTTCATGGTGACCCCGCTGCTGTACGCCCTCGTCTCCGGCTTCAAGTCCACCGACCAGCTCTCCAGCAACACCTTCGGACTGCCGGACCCGTGGGTGACCTCGAACTACACCTCACTGCTCGGCTCGGGCGCGTTCTGGCGGTCCATCGGAAGCAGCACCGTGATCGCCGTGCTCACCGCCCTGCTGACGGTGGGGGCGTCGGCGCTCGCCGCCTACGCGCTGGCCAGATTCGCCTTCCGCGGACGGGAGTTCCTGTTCACGGTGTTCACGATGGGACTGATGTTCCCGTTCGCGGTGGCGATCCTGCCCCTGTTCATCCTGCTGCGCACGTTCGGACTCCTGGACAACCCCTGGGGCGTGATCCTGCCCCAGGCCGCCTTCGGGCTGCCCATGACGATCGTCATCCTGCGGGGCTTCTTCCGGGAGATACCGGGGGAGCTGGAGGAGGCCGCGATCCTCGACGGCTGTTCCTCCTTCGGCTTCTTCTGGCGCATCCTGCTGCCGCTGGCGCGCCCTGCGCTCGGCACGGTCTCCGTCCTGGCCATCGTGGGAAGCTGGAACAACTTCCTGCTGCCCCTGCTGGTCTTCAGCGAGCCCACCTGGTGGACGATCCCGGTCGGCATCCAGCAGTTCCAGGGCCAGTACGCCTCCGACGTGGCCCGCATCTTCGCCTACCTGGTCCTCGCCATGGCACCCGCCCTGGCCTTCTACGCGGTCGCCGAACGGCAGCTGATCGGCGGCATCACGCTCGGCGCGACCAAGGGCTGACCCACGGCGGGTCGGGCGGCCGCGCACCTCGGCACCCCCGCGCGGTGTGGCCCCGAACCTGCCGAAGCCCCTGATGGATGTTCCGTACCTGCCGAAACCCCTGATGGACGTGAGGAGCCACATGACCCACCCCTGGCAGGATCCCACCTTGTCCCCAGACGTCCGCGCCGCCGACCTGCTCGCCCGGATGACCCCCCAGGAGAAGATCGCCCAGCTCTACAGCGTCTGGCCCGGCTCGAACGAGACACCGGGCGGGGACATGGCCCCGCTCCAGCACGCGCTGTCCGAGGACGTGGACCTCACCGAGCTGCTCCCGCACGGACTCGGCCAGCTGACCCGGCCCTTCGGTACCGCGCCGGTCGACCCGGCCGAGGGCGCCGCCCGGCTGGCGTCCCTGCAGGAGCGCGTCCGCGCCGCGAACCGCTTCCGGCTCCCCGCCCTCGCCCACGAGGAGTGCCTCACCGGCTTCACCGCCTGGCAGGCCACGATCTTCCCCACACCGCTCGCCTGGGGTGCCGCCTTCGACCCCGCGCTGGTCAAGGAGATGGCGTCGGCGATCGGCGCCTCCATGCGCGCGGTCGGCATCCACCAGGGGCTCTCTCCCGTCCTCGACGTCGTACGGGATCCGCGCTGGGGCCGTACGGAGGAGTCGATCGGCGAGGACCCGTACCTCGTGGCCACCGTCGCCACCGCCTACGTCCAGGGCCTGGAGTCGGCGGGCGTCGTCGCCACGCTCAAGCACTTCGCGGGGTACTCCGCCTCACGCGGCGCCCGTAACCACGCGCCCGCGTCGATCGGCCCGCGGGAACTGGCGGACGTCATCCTGCCGCCGTTCGAGATGGCCGTACGGGAGGGCGGTGCGCGGTCGGTGATGGCCGCGTACAACGACATCGACGGGCTGCCCGCGCACGCGCACCGCCGACTGCTCAGCGAACTCCTGCGAGATGAATGGCAGTTCACCGGCACGGTCGTCTCCGACTACTTCGGCGTGTCCCTGCTGGAGTCGGCGCAGCAGCTCACCGACTCCCCGGCGGGGGCGGCGGAACTCGCGCTCGCGGCCGGCGTGGACGTGGAGCTTCCGGCGGTGCGCTGCTTCGGCGCCGGGCCCCTCGACGAGGAACTGGTGGACCGGGCCGCCCTGCGGGTCCTGACGCAGAAGTGCGAGCTGGGGCTGCTGGACCCCGACTGGGAGCCGCCCGCCCCGCCCTCGGCACCGGTCGACCTCGATCCGCCGGCCATGCGGGCGCTGGCCCGGAGGCTTGCGGAGGAGTCGGTCGTCCTGCTCGCCAACGACGGCACGCTCCCGCTGTCGCCCGGCGTGCGGCGGATCGCCCTGCTCGGTCCGCTCGCCGACGACCCGGCGGCCATGCTCGGCTGCTACACCTTCCCGCGCCACGTCCTCCTGGATCACCCCGAGGTCGCGATGGGCGTCGCCGTGCCGACGCTGCTCGACGCGCTCCGGGCCGAGCTGCCGGACGCCGAGTTCGTGGACGACCCGGCGGCGGCAGACCTGTGCGTGGTCGCGGTCGGGGACCGGTCGGGGCTGTTCGGACGGGGCACGTCGGGCGAGGGGTGCGACGCGGCGGACCTCGAACTGCCGGACGGGCAGGGTGCGTTGGTGGACCAGGCGCTCGCCTCCGGGACGCCCGTCGTGCTGGTCGTCCTCTCCGGGCGCCCGTACGCGCTGGGGCGCTGGGCCGACCGGTGCGCGGGCGTGGTGCAGGCGTTCTTCCCCGGCGAGGAGGGCGGCCCCGCGGTGGCGGGTGTCCTGTCCGGGCGGGTGAACCCCTCGGGGCGGCTCCCCGTGAGCGTGCCGCGCGGTCCGGCCGGGCAGCCGTGGACGTACCTCGCCCCACCGCTCGGCCTGCGCCATGAGGCGAGCAGCATCGACCCCACGCCCCTGTTCCCCTTCGGGCACGGGCTGTCCTACACCTCCTACGACTGGCAGGCCCCGTCGGCCGACCCCGGATCGCTCCCGACGGACGGCGAGACGACGTTGCGCCTCATGGTCCGCAACACCGGGCAGTTGCCCGGCACGGAGGTCGTCCAGCTCTACCTCCACGACCCGGTCGGCAAGGCGGCCCGTCCGGTGGTCCGCCTGGTGGGGTACGCGCGGGTGCCGCTGGAGGCCGGGGCGTCGGCCGAGGTCCACTTCACGCTCCCGGCGGACCTGGCCGCGTACACGGGGCCGGACGGCGAACGCATCGTCGAACCCGGCGATCTGGAGCTGCGGTTCGCCGGGTCCAGCGCTGAGCGGGACGTACGGCACACGGTGCGGGTGACGTTGACCGGTGCCGAGCGGGTGGTGGGGCCGGGGCGGCGGATGCGGTGCGAGGTGAGAGTGAAGTGAGGTGACCTGGCCGTGCCCGCCCGCCCGCGCGTAGCGCTCGCGTCGTGGACGGGCGGGCCCGCCGACCCGAGGGTGAATGTTTCTGGACAATCCTCGAATGTTCCGGAGCGGACGGAGATGAGAGAGGGGCCGTCATCAGGGATCACAGGGATACCATCGCGCCCATGAAACCGTCGAAGTCCGCGAAGCCCGTGGAGCCCGCGAAGTCCGTGGAGCCCGCGAAGCCCGCGCGTTCCGCGGAGGCGCGGCCGAAGGCGCATCCCACACAGACGGCGACGCTCGCCGAGATCGCCCGGGAGGCCGGGGTCTCGGCTCCGACTGTTTCGAAGGTGCTCAACGGCCGCGCCGACGTCGCCCCGGCGACCCGCACCCGTGTCGAGGAACTGCTGCGCGAGTACGGGTACAGGCGCCGCCGCGCCGAGGCGACCCGCTCACCGCTCGTCGACCTGGTCTTCCACGAGCTGGAGAGCGCCTGGGCGATGGAGGTCATCCGGGGCGTCGAGACGGTCACGCGGGAGGCCGGGCTGAGCGTGGTCCTCTCCGAGAGCGCGGGCCGGCTGACCCCCGGGCGCACCTGGGCCGACCAGGTGGCGGCCCGCCGCCCGCACGGGGTCGTGCTGGTCCTCTCCGGACTGGACGCGTCCCAGCGTGCGCTGCTGACCAGCAGGTCCATCCCGTTCGTGGTGATGGACCCGGCGGGCGACCCCGGTGACGACGTGCCCTCGATCGGCGCCACGAACTGGCAGGGCGGCCTGGCGGCCACCCGCCACCTGATCGAGCTGGGCCACGAACGGGTCGGCGCGATCAGCGGGCCCTCGCGGATGATGTGCAGCCGGGCGCGGGTGGACGGCTACCGGGCCGCGCTGGAGACGGCGGGGCTGCCGGTGGATCCGGCGCTGATCAAGGCGGGCGACTTCCACCACGAGACCGGCTACCGCCTGGGCCTCGAACTGCTCCGGCTGCCGGATCGCCCCACCGCGGTCTTCGCGGGCAACGACCTCCAGGCGCTCGGCCTGTACGAGGCCGCGCGCGAGCTGGGCCTGCGGATTCCGGAGGACCTCAGCGTGGTCGGCTTCGACGACCTGCCGGTGGCCCGCTGGGTGGGCCCGCCGCTGACGACCGTCCGCCAACCGCTGATGGAGATGGCCGAGGCGGCCACCCGCCTGGTACTCGACCTGGGCCGTGAGGACGGTTCCCCGGCGGCGACCCGGGTGGAACTCGCGACCAGCTTGGTGGTGCGCAGCAGCACGGGGCCCCTCCGGCGGTGAGGCGGGGGGCGCCCCTGGGGGAGATTGCCTGATGTCCGCGGGCGGCTTTCCCCCTGCGTGGTGGTGGCTTGGACGCGGGTTGCGCTTCCCGCGGGGGCTGGGTGCTTGAGGGGTTCGGCTTTCCCGTGCGTGGTGGCTTGGGCACCTGCGGTTCGTCCGTGGGCCGTGGGCGCGCCGGGAGGTCTCCGTCCTCGGTCCGGCGGTGCCGTCGGCACGTACGGTGCCCGGCGGCGGACGCCGACCGCTGCGGGCGGACACCTCCCGGCACACCCCCTGCCGCGCGTGCGCGGCTGCGGTCGCGCGGCCATGACGGCGCGTACGTAGCGATGCCGGGCGCGCCCACGTTTTTAAGGGGCGCGGGGAACTGCGCGACGAGCCACGACGAGCCCGCGGTCGTTCGCAGAGGGAACTCCGCAGACGGGGCGTGGCTGTGTGCGCGGTAGCGGTACATGGCGATGCTGGGTGTGCCCACGTTTTTAAGGGGCGCGGGGAACTGCGCGACGAGCCACGACGAGCCCGCGGTCGTTCGCAGAGGGAACCTCGCAGACGGGGCGTGGCTGTGCGCGGGGTAGCGGTACATGGCGATGCTGGGTGTGCCCACGCGTTTTAGGGGCGCGGGGAACTGCGCGACGAGCCACGACGCACCCGCAGACGCCAGAACCCCTATTGACGGGCGCCACATCCACCCCCACACTCCTCCGAAGTCAATCGGTTCCACAACCGAAACTTTCGGAGGCACCCGCCATGAGAACCTCCAGATCCTCCTTACGCCACCGCCTCACCACCCTCCTCACCGGCGCCGCAGCACTCACCACCCTGGTGGCCGCGGCCCCCGCCGCCCACTCCGCCGACCCCCCGCTGCGCGACCTCGCCGACGCAAGGGGAAAGGTCATCGGAACGGCGGTCACCGGTTCCAAACTGACGGGAACCTACGGCCGGATCGCGGGCGCGGAGTTCAACTCCCTCACCCCCGGCAACGCCATGAAATGGGGTTCCGTGGAGCCCACCCGCGGCACCTACAACTGGACCGAGGCCGACCAGATCGTCGACTTCGCCGAGGCCCACGGCCAGCAGGTGCGCGGCCACACCCTCGTCTGGCACAGCCAGAACCCGAGCTGGCTGACGAACGGCAACTGGACCCCGGCCCAGCTCAGTCAGTTGCTGAACGACCACATCGCGCTGGAGGTGGGCCGCTACAAGGGCCGCCTGGCCGCCTGGGACGTGGTGAACGAGCCGTTCAACGAGGACGGCACCTACCGCCAGACCCTCTGGTACAACGGCCTCGGCGCCGACTACATCGCCCAGGCCCTGACCGCCGCCCGCGCGGCCGACCCCAGTGCCAAGCTCTACGTCAACGACTACAACGTCGAGGGCGTCAACGCGAAGAGCACGGCCCTGTACAACTTGGTCAAGTCCCTGAAGGAGCGCGGCGTCCCGATCGACGGCGTAGGGCTGCAGGCCCACCTGATCCTCGGTCAGGTCCCGTCCACCCTCCAGCAGAACATCCAGCGCTTCGCCGACCTGGGCGTGGACGTGGCCATCACGGAGCTGGACATCCGCATGCAACTCCCGCCCACCGAGGCGAAACTGGCGCAGCAGCGGGCCGACTACGAGTCCGTGGTGAAGGCCTGCGTCGCCGTGAGCCGGTGCACCGGCGTCACCGTCTGGGGCTTCACCGACTCCGACTCGTGGGTCCCGGACACCTTCCCGGGCGAGGGAGCGGCGACTCCGTACGACGAGAACTACGCCCCGAAACCGGCGTACTCCGGCATCGCGACGGCCCTCGGCGGTACGACCACACCGCCCCCGACGGGCGCCTGTACGGCGACGTACAGCGTCACCAGCCAGTGGAACACCGGCTTCACGGGCCAGGTGAGGATCGCCTGCTCCGGCGCGTCCCTCTCCTCCTGGAAGGTCAACTGGACGTACGGCGCGGGCCAGCAGGTCACCCAGGCCTGGAACGCGGCGTGCACACAGACGGGCGCGGCGGTGAGCTGCACGAACGCGTCATGGAACGGCGGCGTGCCCGACGGCGGTTCGGTGACCTTCGGTTTCAACGCGAGCTGGAGCGGGAGCAACCCCGTGCCCGCGGTGACGTTGGGATGAGCCCGAGAAGTCTGAGAATTTCCGAAGAATGACGGCCGGCCAGCTCCGCCCGTAACAATTCGGACGTACGTTCCTGCCTGTGACGGTGAGAAGCGGCGAACGTGGAGATGACGGCGGAGCGGCGGACAGACGGGTGGGCCGGCGGTCGAGGGTGCTGAAGGCCGCCGGCCTCTCTCTCGCCGGGGTGCTCGTGCTGGGAGCGGGGGCGGCGGGCTGGGCGTACTGGCATCTGAACGACAACATCAGGAGCGTCGACATCAACAGCGCGCTCGGCGAGGACCGCCCGCCCGCGGCGGTGTCGAGCCCGTCGCCGTCGTCCTCCGCCTCGGCGGCCCCGCTGCCCAGCACGGCGCTGAACATCCTGGTCCTCGGCTCGGACTCCCGCAGCGGCAAGGAGAACGCCGCGCTCGGCGGCGGGAACAGCGGCGGTGCCCGCTCCGACACGGCGATGGTCGTCCACGTCGGCGAGGGCCGCACCGAGGCGACGGTGGTGAGCATCCCGCGCGACACACTGGTCACGCGCCCGTCCTGCCCGCTGTCCTCGGGCGGCTCCACCTCGGTGGCGTACCAGTCGATGTTCAACAGCGCGTACTCGGTGGGCGGTCCGGTCTGTGCCGTGAAGACGGTCGAGTCGCTGACCGGCATCCGCATGGACCACTACATCGAGATCGACTTCGCGGGCTTCGCCAAGCTGGTGGACGCGCTGGGCGGGGTGACCGTCACGACGGACGAGGACATCGACGACGAGGACAGCCATCTGAAGCTGGAGGCCGGCACCCACCATCTGGACGGCGAGAAGGCGCTGGCCCTCGCCCGCACCCGCCACGGCATCGGCGACGGCAGCGACCTGGGCCGCATAGGCCTGCAGCAGAAACTGGTGAAGGCCCTGCTGGACCAGATCTCCACGACGAGCCTGCTGACCAGCCCCACCAGGCTCTACCGGGTCGCCGACGCCGTCACCGGCAGCCTGACGACCGACACGGGCCTGGACTCCCTGAGCGAGCTGACGCGCCTCGGCCAGAGCCTGGGCGACCTGACCTCGGCCGACGTCAGGACGGTGATGATGCCGGTGGTGCGGGCCCCCTCGAACCCCAACCGGGTGGTGGCCGACGAGCCGGAGGCGACCGACTTGTGGCAGTCGCTCAGGTAGTCGCTCACGTGGTCCTTCACCCCGCCCTGGAGATCGTCGACCACCTCGCCGGCGAACCCGCACCGCGGGGCCACCACCTGCTGCCGAGTGTCCGCGGGAACGGGAGCTGTTGCCGCGGCGGGCGGCCGAGGCCTCCCGAGCCTCCTTGAGGGAAGCACCCGTGCCCTCAGACCGGGCGGCCGATCAGCATCGTCGGCGCGTCCGCGATCCGGGTCAGGAAGACGGTGGCCGAGTGAGGTCCGTGGGGCTTGACCTTCTTGCGCAGTTCCTCCGGCTCGACGGCCGAGCCGCGCTTCTTGACCGTCAGCACACCGATCTCCCGCTCGCGCACGAGCGCCTTCAGCCTCTTGACGTTGAAGGGGAGGTGGTCGGTGATCTCGTAGGCGGTCGCGTACGGGGTCGGGCGGAGGGTGTCCGAGGTGATGTAGGCGATGTGGGGGTCGAGCAGCCCGCCGTCGAGGCCGGCCGCCACCTCGGCCACCAGGTGCGCGCGGATCACGGCGCCGTCGGGCTCGTACAGGTAGGGGCCCGGGGGCCGTACCGAGAGGTCCGGCAGCCCGCGGCCGAGCAGCGTGCGCGGTCCCGGCAGCAGGGTGGCCCGTACGGCCCCGGGCTCCGTGCCGAACCACAGCACGGCCTCCTTCACGTCCCCGCCGTCCGAGATCCACTCGGCCTCGGCCTCGGCGGGGATCGCCTCGTGGGGGACACCCGGGGCGATCTTCAGCGCGGCGCGGGGTGACTTCAGGGCCGCCCCGACCGCCCAGGACAGCGGTGGCGAGTACGCCTCCGGGTCGAAGACCCGGCCCCGGCCGCCGCGCCGCGCGGGATCCACGAAGACCGCGTCGTACGGGGTGACGTCCACGTCGGTCACGTCGGCCTGCCGTACCTCGATCAGGCCGGACAGCCCGAGCGCCGCCGCGTTGGCCCGCGCCACCGCGGCCGTCAGCGGGTCCCGGTCGACGGCCAGCACCCGGATCCCGGCGCGCGCCAGCGCGATCGCGTCTCCGCCGATGCCGCAGCACAGGTCGGCCACGGACCGCACCCCCAGCGCCGCGAACCGCGCAGCGCGGTACGTCGCCACCGACGTGCGCGTGGACTGCTCGACCCCGTTCGGCGTGAAGAACATCCGCTCCGCGTCCCCCGCCCCGAACTTCGCCACCGCCCGCTGCCGCAGCCGGGCCTGGGCGATGGCCGCCGAGACGAGAGCGGCCGGATGGTCGCGCCGCAGCCGGGTCGCCACGGCCAGCTCGGCCGCCGGACTGATGCCCCGCACCTCGTCGAGGAGGGCCAGGCCCTCGGGGGTGAGGAGCGCGGCGAAGGACTCGAGGGCGTCGGCGGGGGAGAGGTCGTTCACCGGGCCATTGTGGGCCACCGCCGCCAAACCGGCCTGTCCGGCGTCTGAGGACGAGGCCGAAGGCCAACACGGGGGTCTGGGGGCGGAGCCCCCAGGGAGAGCGCCCCCACCTCCGGGCACTGAAGCACCCCCGTACGCACCCAGAATTCCACGCCGCGCCGCGGGCAATTGGCACTCCGCTTGACCGAGTGCTAATCGCGGTCATAGTCTCAGGTCTGGCACTCCCCTCGGGAGAGTGCCAACAACGCGACGGGCAGGTCCGGCACCCGCGACGACGGATCGACCTGGTCGCCACCTCAGACAGTTAACCCCGTGAGATCTCCGAAGGGGGAGGTCGGATCGTGACGACCGCCAGCTCCAAGGTTGCCATCAAGCCGCTCGAGGACCGCATCGTGGTCCAGCCGCTGGACGCCGAGCAGACCACGGCCTCTGGCCTGGTCATTCCGGACACCGCGAAGGAGAAGCCCCAGGAGGGCGTCGTCCTGGCCGTGGGCCCGGGCCGCTTCGAGGACGGCAACCGCCTTCCGCTCGACGTCAGCGTCGGCGACGTGGTGCTCTACAGCAAGTACGGCGGCACCGAGGTGAAGTACAACGGCGAGGAGTACCTCGTCCTCTCGGCCCGCGACGTGCTCGCGATCATCGAGAAGTAATCACCCGGAACCACCCGGTTTCTGCTTTCACAGCTGCGCCCCTGGCCCCCCGCCGTTGATCAGCCGGGCGCCGGGGGCGCAGCTCTTTCACCGCTAGAACACCTCTAGCACCTCTAGATTTCCGAGAGGGCCAACGCTCCCATGGCGAAGATCCTGAAGTTCGACGAGGACGCCCGTCGCGCCCTCGAGCGCGGCGTCAACAAGCTTGCCGACACGGTCAAGGTGACGATCGGCCCCAAGGGCCGCAACGTCGTCATCGACAAGAAGTTCGGCGCCCCCACCATCACCAACGACGGTGTGACCATCGCCCGCGAGGTCGAGGTCGAGGACCCGTACGAGAACCTCGGCGCCCAGCTGGTGAAGGAGGTGGCGACCAAGACCAACGACATCGCGGGTGACGGTACGACCACCGCCACCGTGCTCGCCCAGGCGCTCGTGCGCGAGGGCCTGAAGAACGTCGCCGCCGGTGCCTCCCCGGCCGCCCTGAAGAAGGGCATCGACGCCGCCGTCGCCGCGGTCTCCGAGGACCTGCTCGCCTCGGCCCGCCCGATCGACGAGAAGTCCGACATCGCCGCCGTCGCCGGGCTGTCCGCCCAGGACCAGCAGGTCGGCGAGCTCATCGCCGAGGCGATGGACAAGGTCGGCAAGGACGGTGTCATCACCGTCGAGGAGTCCAACACCTTCGGTCTGGAGCTGGACTTCACCGAGGGCATGGCCTTCGACAAGGGCTACCTGTCGCCGTACTTCGTGACGGACCAGGAGCGCATGGAGGCCGTCCTGGAGGACCCGTACATCCTCATTCACCAGGGCAAGATCTCCTCGATCGCCGACCTGCTGCCGCTGCTGGAGAAGGTCATCCAGGCGAACTCCTCCAAGCCGCTGCTGATCATCGCCGAGGACGTCGAGGGCGAGGCCCTCTCCACCCTCGTCGTCAACAAGATCCGCGGCACCTTCAACGCGGTCGCGGTCAAGGCCCCCGGCTTCGGTGACCGCCGCAAGGCGATGCTCGGCGACATGGCCACCCTCACCGGTGCCACCGTCGTCGCCGAGGAGGTCGGCCTCAAGCTCGACCAGGTCGGTCTGGACGTGCTGGGCACCGCCCGCCGTGTCACCGTCACCAAGGACGACACCACGATCGTCGACGGCGGTGGCAAGGCCGAGGACGTCGCCGGCCGCGTCGGCCAGATCAAGGCCGAGATCGAGACCACGGACTCCGACTGGGACCGCGAGAAGCTCCAGGAGCGCCTCGCGAAGCTGGCCGGCGGCGTGTGCGTGATCAAGGTCGGCGCCGCCACCGAGGTGGAGCTGAAGGAGAAGAAGCACCGCCTGGAGGACGCCATCTCCGCGACCCGCGCCGCGGTCGAGGAGGGCATCGTCTCCGGTGGTGGCTCCGCGCTCGTCCACGCCGCGAAGGTGCTGGAGGGCTCCCTCGGCAAGGAGGGCGACGAGGCCACCGGTGTCGCCGTCGTGCGCCGCGCCGCCGTCGAGCCGCTGCGCTGGATTGCCGAGAACGCCGGCCTGGAGGGCTACGTCATCGTCTCCAAGGTCGCCGAGCTCGAGAAGGGCAACGGCTACAACGCCGCCACCGGCGAGTACGGCGACCTGGTCAAGGCCGGCGTGATCGACCCGGTCAAGGTCACCCGCTCCGCCCTGGAGAACGCCGCCTCCATCGCCTCCCTCCTCCTGACGACCGAGACCCTGGTCGTCGAGAAGAAGGAAGAGGAGGAGCCGGCCGCCGCGGGCCACGGCCACGGCCACGCCCACTGACGTACGCCGACAGGCCGTACGTGAGGCCCGGCACCCCCTGTGGGTGCCGGGCCTTCGCGCCTGTGTGGTCCTTCTCCCGCGGGTCTGCTCCTTCTCCAGGGCGTCCGCTACCTCTCCAGGGCGTTCGCTACCTCTCCAGCGCGTCCGCTACCTCTCCAGCGCGTCCAGCGCACCCAGCTGCTGCATCAGGCCCAGCTGGTCGTGCTGCCACCAGATCTCGGCGATCTTCCCGTCGGAGGTGAACCGGAACGTGGTCGTCCCGGTCATGGTGACCCGTTTTCCGGTGGCGGAGATCCCCAGGAAGTCTCCCTTGTGGGTGGCGTTCCAGGTCCACCGCGCGCAGGCCCGGTCGCCCTGGGCGATCAGATCGTCGACCGTGAACGTGAAATCGAAGCCGCCGCGCCACATCCGGTACTCGCTGCGGGCGGAGTCCAGCCCGATCGTGTCCTGCGGGTTCATCGGGTTGTGGCTGTGGATGTCCTCATCGAGAAGGTCGTTCATCGGCGGCAGATCGCCCGCGCTCGCCAGCGTCTCGAAGAACCGCCGCACGTTGTCCGCGTTCAGCTGCTCGTCCCGTACGACCTCCAGGTCGGTGAACGTCGGCATCTCGTCGCAGAGCGCGACCATGTCCTTGAAGATCCTGTCGGTCTCCGGAAGGTTCGAGTTCCGCATCGCCTCCTCGTACGACGGGAACTCCACGATCTCGATGAGGTGCGCCGCGTCGGACCGGTCCTTGCCGATGACGCTGTGCGTGGCGGTCCGCTTGCCTTTGGTCTGTTCGACCCATGTGTCCAGCAGCCGGTTCATCTCGTCGAACCGGCTGGTCTTGCAGTCGATGAGCTGCACGAACGTCATGACACCGCCTCCCGGCCCCCCTGGTCGGCTGATACACCCATTTTCACACCGGGTACGCGGCGCCACCTCCGCTCGCCGTGGCCGGCCGCCGCGGCTACTGGGGCCCGTACTTGCGCCCCGTCTTCGAGCTGATCCCCCCGAGCAGGCCCCGCGGCAGCACCTTGACCACGCCCATCAGCGCCTTGTACCGGGGATCCGGGATGGACAGCGACTTGCCGCGGGCCAGGTCGGCCAGCGCCGTCGTGACCAGCTTGTCGGCGTCCAGCCACATCCAGCCCGGGATGTTGTCCGTTCCCATCCCGGCCCGCTCGTGGAACTCGGTGCGCACGAAGCCCGGGGCCAGCGCCATCAGCCGCACCCCGCTGCCCGCCAGATCCCGCGCCGCGCCCTGCGTGAACTGCACGACCCACGCCTTGGACGCCCCATAGCTGCCCCGGGGCACGAACGCGGCCACCGACGCCACGTTGACGACCCCGCCCCGGCCCCGCTCCCGCATCCCCTCGGCCGCCGCCGAGGTCAGCCGGAGCACCGCCTCGCAGTGCACCTTGAGCATCTTCAGCTCGTCGGCCATCGACACGTCGAGGTAGCGGCCCTTGTTGCCGAACCCCGCGTTGTTGATCAGCAGGTCGACCGGGTTCCTGCGGTCGGCGAGGCGCCGCTCCACTCCTTCGATGCCCTCGTCCGTCGCCAGGTCGGCCGTCAGCACCTCCGCCTCGATGCCGTGCCGGTCGTGCAACTCGGTCGCCTGCTCGCGCAGCCGCTTCGTGTCGCGTGCCACCAGGACGAGGTCGTGACCGTCAGCCGCCAGCCGTCGAGCGAAGGCGGCACCGATACCCGCGGTCGATCCCGTAATCAGAGCCGTTGTCATGGCCCAAGATTAGTGACCCGGACTGTGCGAATCCGCCCCCGCGTACCGGCCTTCACCTGTCCTTTCCGCGCTCGGCACCGATCACGGCCGCGCCCCGGCGTCACCGGGCTCCCTGCCGCCGCCTACGCACCGCCGCCGCCCTTCGCCACGTACTCCTCCGCACGCCTGCGCGCCTCCGGGTGCAGCGCGTCGCCCGCGGCCAGCAGCCGTGGCAGGAGGTCACGCTCGGTCGTGACGGCCCGGAACTGGAGGGCCGCCGTCACGTCGTGGTCCGGGCGGTGGACGATCTCGACGGGGTCGCCGGCCCGGATCTCGCCCGGTTCGACGACCCGCAGGTAGGCACCGGTCCGGCCCTTCTGCGTGAAGCGCCTGACCCAGCCCTTCTCACCCATGTGCACCTGGAAGTTGAGGCAGGGGATCCGGCCCGAGGTGACCTCCAGGACCACGTCGGTGCCGATCCGCCAGCGCTCTCCGACCCGCGCGCCGGACACGTCGAGGCCCACGGTGGTGAGGTTCTCGCCGAACACGCCGTTGGGCAGGGTGCGGCCCAGCTCCCGCTCCCAGTCGTCGAGGTCCTCGCGTGCCACCGCGTACACCGCCTGGTCGTCGCCGCCGTGGTGCTCGGTGTTGCAGACGGCGTCCCCGGCCACACCACTGGCGCCCACTCCCTTGGGACCGGGCGCGGAGATCCGCAACGGCCCCTCCACCGGCTGCTTGTCGATACCGGTCACGTGCCCCCGCAGATCCGGGTGGTCCACGGTCCTGGGGCGCCCCACGTTCAGAGACAGAAGCTTCATGCGGGGCACGCTAGGCCATGGCGCCCAAAGCGTCGACGCAATATTCGGCTCACTGTCCAAGACCCACTTATGCTCGACGATGTGATCGAAGCCCGCCATCTCCGCGTCCTCCGCGCCGTCGCCACCACCGGATCCTTCTCGGCAGCGGGGCGCGAACTCGGCTGCACCCAGCCCGCCGTCAGCCAGCAGATCAAGGCACTTGAGGCCTCGGTGGGCACGCCGCTCATCGTCCGGAGCGGGCGCCGGATGCGGCTGACGCAGGCGGGTGAGGCGCTGGTCCGGCACGCCGCCGGGATCCTCGCGGGGCTCACGGCCGCCGAGGAGGAGGTCGCCGCCATCGCGGGACTGCGAGCCGGGCGCGTGCGTCTGGTGTCCTTCCCGAGCGGTAGCTCCGCCCTCGTGCCCACGGCGCTCGCCGCGCTGCGTGCCGAGCACCCCGGGACCCGCGTCTTCCTGGAGGAGGCCGAGCCCCCGGCGTCCGTCGACCTGCTGCGCCAGGGCGACTGCGACGTCGCGCTCGCCTTCCGCTACGAGGGTGCGGCCGGTGCCGAGGAGTGGGACGACCTGGTCGTACGCCCCCTGCTCAGCGACCGGCTCGTCGGGCTCGTGCCGGAGGGACACCGCCTGGCCCGTACAGAGTCCGTCGGCATCGGGGCGCTCGCGGCGGAGCCGTGGATCGCGGGCTGCCCTCGCTGCCGCGGGCACCTCGTCGAGATCTGCGAGGGGGCCGGCTTCACGCCGCGGATCGACTTCGCGACCGACGACTATCCGGCGGTGGTCGGCCTGGTGGGGGCGGGGCTCGGTGTCGCGGTGCTGCCGGAGCTGGCCATCGAGTCGGTACGGCCCAAGGGGGTGCGGATGATCGCGGTGGAACCCCCGGTGCGCCGGGAGATCGTGGCGCTGACGCTGCCGGACCTGGCCCAGGTGCCCGCGGTCGCGGCGACGCTGGACCACCTGGGCAGGGCGGCCGCCCGGTAGACGCCGCCGTCGGCGCCCGGCGCCCGGCGTGCGGCGCGAAGGCGCTGGGTGGTGCAGAAACGTTCCTTCAGGTGTTCGACGAGGTGTCGCCCCCCGTAGTCGACGCCGACACCAGCCGGTGGCGCGCCCGGCCCATGAGCTCTTCGCGCTCGTCCTCGGTCAGTCCGCCCCACACTCCGTACGGCTCGCGCACGCGCAGGGCGTGCGCCGCGCACTCCGCGCGGACCGGGCATCTCATGCAAACCTCTTTGGCCGAGTTCTCGCGTGCGCTCCGTGCCGCGCCACGCTCGCCCTCCGGGTGGAAGAAGAGCGAGCTGTCGACCCCGCGGCACGCCGCAAGCAGCTGCCAGTCCCACAGATCCGCGTTGGGCCCGGGAAGGCGGGAGAAATCTGCCATTGCGTTGTCCCCTTGTTGCCGTTCTGGGCTGAGATGTGACTTGACCGTACATCCGCGATCTAAGGAGATGAAAATATGACCCATTGCGAATCTAGCCTCAGACACTGCCAAAAGGGAAGAAATGGGGCTAAATGGGGCACGGTTGTGGTGAAACGTTGAGGGTCCGCCGCTCATGCCTCCACTGTGTCCGTCCCCTCACGTAGAGTGCCGAAGGTGGCTCAGTGCCCCGTAACTCTTTCGAGTGACCGTCGTTGAGAGTGCGGAGGCGGTTGAAGGAACAAGCGCTCGGGCAGGCGTCAGAAGTCCGCTCGCGAGTGTCGACCGCACAGGTGACGATTCGTACCAGCCTGGAGGCTCAAGGTGACGCGCATCAGCTGCGGAGGGCGGCCATGACATCCGTCCTCGTCTGCGACGACTCCCCGCTTGCCCGAGAGGCGCTCCGCCGCGCGGTCGCGACCGTGCCCGGCGTCGAGCGCGTGACGACGGCGGCCAACGGCGAGGAAGTCCTCCGCCGCTGGGGTGCCGACCGCTCGGACCTGATTCTGATGGACGTACGCATGCCCGGTCTGGGCGGCGTCGAGACGGTGCGGCGGCTGCTGTCCGCCGACCCCGGTGCGCGCATCATCATGCTCACCGTCGCCGAGGACCTCGACGGCGTGGCGCTCGCGGTCGCCGCCGGAGCCCGCGGGTACCTGCACAAGGACGCCTCCCGCGCGGAGCTGCGCGCCACGGTGACGCAGGCGCTCGCCGACCCGACCTGGCGCCTCGCCCCCCGCCGGCTGCGCTCGGCCGAGATGGGGGCGGCCCCCACGCTCACCGCGCGTGAGATCCAGGTCCTCGAGGGCATGAGCCACGGCCGGTCGAACGCGGAGATCGGCCGGGAGCTGTTCCTCTCCGAGGACACCGTCAAGACGCACGCGAGGCGGCTGTTCAAGAAGCTCGGCGCATCCGACCGGGCACACGCCGTGGCGCTCGGCTTCCGGTGGGGCCTGGTTCGTTAGGTGGACCGCAGCGGGGGATCGGAAATCCCCGCCTGCCACGAGGTGGGCGGGGCCGCTTTCCGAAAGGCCGACGACAGCGCTTTCCCGCAGGTGAGCGGGGGCATATATCGCGAGGCGGGCGGGGCCGTCCAAGCGGCCCGCCGGATGCCTGCTGCTCGTTTCGCCGCGGATGCCGCATCCTTGAGGTGTGGAGTTCCTCGGGGACGAGTCGGACGAGCGGAAGGGGAGGGCGCAGGAGATGAGTTCCGGCGCACCTGCTCATAACGCTTCGGTGCACAACATGGGGCACGGTGCCACGGGGCGGCCGGCCTCAGGGCACCATGGACCGATGCGCGACGACGAGACGACGGTGATCGGTGCGCTCGTTCACCGCGCAGTCGACGGAGACGAGCAGGCCACGCACGATCTGCTCGCCCACGTCCACCCGCTGGCCCTGCGCTACTGCCGCACGCGGCTGTCCAGGCTTCCGGGTGACGCTCGCCACTTCGTGGAGGACCTGGCGCAGGAGGTCTGCGTCGCCGTGCTCCTGGCGCTGCCGCGCTACAAGGACACAGGAAGGCCCTTCGAGGCGTTCGTCTTCGCCATCGCCGCCCACAAGGTCGCCGATCTGCAGCGGGCCGCGATGCGCCACCCGGGTTCGACGGCGGTTCCCTCGGACGAGATGCCCGAGAGGCCGGACGACTCGCTGGGCCCCGAGGAACGGGCGCTGCTGAGCAGCGACGCCGAGTGGGCCAAGAAACTCCTGGCCAACCTCCCGGAGAACCAGCGGGAGCTGCTCCTGTTGCGCATCGCGGTGGGGCTCACGGCCGAGGAGACGGGCCAGATGCTGGGGATGTCCCCGGGGGCCGTGCGGGTGGCACAGCACCGGGCGCTGAGCCGGCTGCGGGCCCTGGCGGAGCAGTAGGCGAGCTCTCGCGGCGGGTTCCCCGGCCTTCCGGAGGCGCTTTCCGGCCGTGTGAGCGATGTCCGTGAACGGGGGCGATGCCCGGACCGTACGAACCTACGAAGCCCAGGCGTGCTCTTCGTCATGCGAGGAGACACCGGAATGAGACGCCCTCGCTTCCCGTTAGCATGGACATCCGCACCGATCAAGGCCATTTGGGGAAGGTGTCATGACTGCGAACGTCGACGGAGTGCCCGAGAAATTCGCGACACTCGGGCTGACCTACGACGACGTGCTGCTGCTGCCGGGCGCATCCGAGGTGCTCCCGAACGCGGTCGACACCTCGTCCCGCATCTCCCGCAACGTCCGGGTCAACATCCCGCTGCTCTCGGCGGCGATGGACAAGGTGACCGAGTCCCGCATGGCGATCGCGATGGCCCGGCTGGGCGGCGTCGGCGTGCTGCACCGCAACCTCTCCGTCGAGGACCAGGTGAACCAGGTCGACCTGGTCAAGCGGTCCGAGTCCGGCATGGTCACCGACCCCATCACGGTGCACCCGGAGGCGACGCTCGCCGAGGCGGACGCCCTGTGCGGCAAGTTCCGCATCAGCGGTGTCCCCGTCACCGACCCGGCCGGAAAGCTGCTCGGCATCGTCACCAATCGCGACATGGCCTTCGAGACCGACCGCAGCCGCCAGGTGCGCGAGGTCATGACGCCGATGCCGCTGGTCACCGGCAAGGTCGGCATCTCCGGTGTCGACGCCATGGAGCTGCTGCGCCGCCACAAGATCGAGAAGCTTCCCCTGGTCGACGACGCCGGTGTCCTCAAGGGCCTCATCACGGTCAAGGACTTCGTCAAGGCCGAGAAGTACCCGAACGCCGCCAAGGACGCCGAGGGCCGTCTGCTCGTCGGTGCCGCCGTCGGCGCCAGCCCCGAGGCCCTGGAGCGCGCCCAGGCGCTCGCCGAGGCAGGCGTGGACTTCCTGGTCGTCGACACCTCGCACGGCCACAACAGCAACGCCCTCAGCTGGATGTCGAAGATCAAGTCCAGCGTGTCCGTCGACGTCATCGGCGGCAACGTCGCCACGCGCGACGGCGCGCAGGCCCTGATCGACGCCGGTGTCGACGGCATCAAGGTCGGTGTGGGCCCCGGGTCGATCTGCACCACGCGCGTGGTCGCCGGCATCGGTGTCCCACAGGTCACCGCCATCTACGAGGCCTCTCTCGCCGCCCGCCCGGCCGGTGTCCCGCTGATCGGCGACGGCGGCCTGCAGTACTCCGGCGACATCGGCAAGGCGCTGGCCGCCGGCGCCGACACGGTGATGCTCGGCAGCCTCCTGGCCGGCTGCGAGGAGTCGCCCGGCGAGCTGCTCTTCATCAACGGCAAGCAGTTCAAGTCGTACCGCGGCATGGGCTCGCTCGGCGCCATGCAGTCCCGCGGCCAGGCGAGGTCGTACTCGAAGGACCGCTACTTCCAGGCCGAGGTCGCCTCCGACGACAAGCTCGTGCCCGAGGGCGTCGAGGGCCAGGTGCCCTACCGCGGCCCGCTGGCCAACGTCCTGCACCAGCTCGTCGGCGGCCTGCGCCAGACCATGGGCTATGTCGGTGCCGCCACCATCGACGAGATGGAGTCCAAGGGCCGCTTCGTGCGGATCACCTCCGCGGGCCTCAAGGAGAGCCACCCGCACGACATCCAGATGACGGTCGAGGCGCCCAACTACAGCACCAAGTAGTCGCCACGCTTCCCCAGGGCGGCTCCGGAACCTCCGGGGCCGCCCTCGGCGTACCCGTCGGCGATACTGGAGGCGCTGAAACGCAGAGGGAAAGGCCACAGACGTGACTGAGATCGAGATCGGGCGCGGCAAGCGCGGCCGCCGGGCGTACGCCTTCGACGACATCGCCGTCGTCCCCAGCCGCCGTACGCGGGACCCGAGGGAGGTCTCGATCGCCTGGCAGATCGACGCCTACCGATTCGAGCTGCCCTTCCTGGCCGCCCCCATGGACTCGGTCGTCTCGCCGGCCACCGCCATCCGCATCGGCGAGCTGGGCGGCCTCGGCGTCCTCAACCTCGAAGGCCTGTGGACGCGGTACGAGGACCCGGAGCCGCTGCTCGACGAGATCACCGAGCTGGACGCTGAGACCGCGACCCGCCGCCTCCAGGAGATCTACACGGCTCCGATCAAGGAGGAGCTGATCGGGCAGCGCCTGAAGGAGGTGCGCGACTCGGGTGTGGTCACCGCCGCCGCGCTCTCCCCGCAGCGCACGGCCCAGTTCTCCAAGGCCGTCGTGGACGCGGGCGTCGACATCTTCGTCATCCGCGGTACGACGGTGTCGGCGGAGCACGTGTCGGGCGCGCACGAGCCGCTGAACCTGAAGCAGTTCATCTACGAGCTGGACGTCCCGGTGATCGTAGGCGGCTGTGCCACGTACACCGCGGCCCTGCACCTGATGCGCACGGGCGCGGCCGGTGTCCTCGTCGGCTTCGGCGGCGGCGCCGCGCACACCACGCGCAACGTCCTGGGCATCCAGGTGCCCATGGCGACGGCGGTGGCGGACGTGGCCGCGGCCCGGCGGGACTACATGGACGAGTCCGGCGGGCGGTACGTGCACGTCATCGCCGACGGCGGCGTGGGCTGGTCCGGCGACCTGCCCAAGGCCATCGCCTGCGGCGCGGACGCGGTGATGATGGGCTCCCCGCTGGCCCGCGCCACGGACGCGCCCGGCAGGGGCAACCACTGGGGCATGGAGGCCGTGAACGAGGAGCTGCCGCGCGGCAAGAAGGTCGACCTCGGCACGGTCGGCACGATCGAGGAGGTCCTCACGGGTCCCTCGCACACTCCGGACGGCTCGATGAACTTCTTCGGTGCGCTGCGGCGGGCGATGGCCACGACCGGGTACAGCGAGCTGAAGGAGTTCCAGCGGGTGGAGGTCACGGTGGCGGACTCGCAGCACAAGCGGTGACGCTGCGCATGGCCTGAGGGGACGTAGGGGCCCGGTTGCTCGTGTGGGTGACCGGGTCCTTTTGTGTGTCCAAAGGGGCTGGTAGGGCGCGCATTTGCGGTATGGGGCGCGTGGTTGCGTTCGGGATGAATGCCCGTCTGACGGCCGTATCGAGGCGGTAGTGTCCATGTCCGGCGCCCCGGTTCTCTGGGACGCCCCCTTCCAAGGACAAGGTTCCGGACCCCGGCCCTCGGGGCCCGGCCCGCAGTCCAACGTGCCGTCCACCGGGTCAATGGGCGGCGTCGTGGAAGGGGGCGCCTATGGGCCGCCACCGCAAGCCCACCCGCTGGGACCGGATCTGTCTGTGGATGGTGAAGTACCGGAGGAGGTGGATCTTGCGGATTTATGGACGGTGAGCGGCCGCCCCCATGAGACCTAGGGGCGGACACCCGTGAACCGGCCAGGAGCCCGCTGCAGTGACCGCTGCGGTGGGCTCCACCTTTTCGTACGGTACCGGATCCGCTGTCGGGCAGCACCGTAGTGCAGGGTGGATCTTGCGGATCCATGGACGGAGAGTGGCCGTCCCTACGAGGACTAGGGGCGGATACCCGGAACCCGTTCTGGAGCCTGCCGCAGTAGCCCGCTGCGGTGGACTCCACCTGCCCGTACGCTAGCGACGGCTCCGCCCCGCGCGCCACCAGCCCCAGAGCCCCAGCCGCCCACGCGCCCCTCCTTCACAACCGATGCGCCGCCCCCGCGGGCGCGGCCCCCCGAGTGTCCAGCAGCAACTGTGCCTTCACCGACAGACCCTGCAGGTCGTACGTCCGGTGGTGCTGGAGCAGGATCGTCAGGTCGGCGTCGGCGGCGGCCTCGTAGAGGGAGTCGGCGCGCGGGACCGGGCGGTCGAGGACGTTCCAGGACGCCACGTACGGGTCGTGGTAGCTGACGGAGGCGCCGAGGTCCAGCAGGCGCAGGGCGACCTCGCGCGCGGGGGTGCCCTGTTGGTCGGCGACGTCGGGCTTGTAGGTGACGCCGAGGAGGAGGACGCGGGCGCCGCGAGCCGACTTGCCGTGCTCGTTGAGGAGCGTGGCGGCGCGCTGGACGACGTACTGGGGCATGCGGTCGTTGACCCGCTGGGCCTGCTCGACCATGCGCAGGGAGCGGGGCGAGAGGCCGGCCAGGTCCTGGGGGACGCCGTGGCCGCCGACGCCGGGGCCCGGGCGGAAGGCCTGGAAGCCGAACGGCTTGGTCTCGGCGCACCGGATGACGTCCCACAGGTCGACGCCGAGGTCGTGGCAGAGGATGGCCATCTCGTTGACGAGGGCGATGTTGACGTGCCGGTAGCTCGTCTCCAGGAGCTGCACGGTCTCCGCCTCGCGGGGGCCGCGCGCGCGGACGACCTTGTCGGTGAGGCGCCCGTAGAAGGCGGCGGCCGACTCCGTGCAGGCGGGGGTGAGGCCGCCGATGACCTTGGGGGTGTTGCCGGGGCCGAAGTCTCGGTTGCCGGGGTCGGCGCGGCCGGGGGAGTAGGCGAGGTGGAAGTCGCGGCCCGCGCGCAGCCCGGAGCCCTCTTCGAGGAGTGGGCGCAGGAACTCCTCCGTGGTGCCCGGGTGCACGGGGGACTCCAGGATCACCGTGGTGTGCGGGCGGAGCCGGGCGGCGAGGGTGCGGGCGGCGTCGGTCACCTGGGTGAGGTCGGGCGTGCCGTCGGCGCCGGGCGGGGTCGGGGCGCAGATGACCGCCGTACGGATGCGGCCGAGTTCGGCGGGGCTCGTGGTGGGGCGGAAGCCCTGGGCGAGCATGCGGCGGAGTTCGGCGGCGGTGAGGGAGCCGGCCCCTGAGCCGGCGTCGGGGGTGGTTCTGTACCCGATCGTGGGGATGCCGGCGGCGACGGCGGCCTGGGCCAGCGGCAGGCCGAGATGACCAAGTCCGATGACGGCGAGATCTGCGGGCATGGCGTGGGCCGTCCTTCCCAATATCCGGAGCGGGACAGTCGCGCAAGCCCTGTGGACAGGATGGGCGAGCGCAATGTCAGACTAGGAGTAAATATGACCGTTATGTGGGATTGGGTGGCTCTCTTTCACCGCGCGTCCCCGAGAGTTGTCCACAGGCGGTGGGCGGGTGGTGGCCGAAGTGGGACGGCACGGTCAGAATTCTGGGCATGGGGGATGTGAGCCGGGTCTTACTGGGCAGGTGAGACCAGCGCGACAAACAGCGGGAGGCAGCGGTGAGGACAGCGACACTGGGGCCGGTGCAGCGCGCCGAGTCCCTGGCGGGAATGGCCGAGCGCGAGCTGGACGTGCTGGTCGTGGGCGCGGGCGTGGTCGGAGCGGGCACGGCGCTCGACGCGGTGACGCGCGGCCTGTCCACGGGACTGGTCGAGGCCCGTGACTGGGCTTCGGGCACCTCCAGCAGGTCCAGCAAGCTGATCCACGGCGGCCTGCGCTACCTGGAGATGCTCGACTTCGCGCTCGTACGGGAGGCCCTGAAGGAGCGCGGACTGCTGCTGGAGCGGCTGGCACCCCACCTGGTGAAGCCGGTGCCGTTCCTCTACCCGCTGCAGCACAAGGGCTGGGAGCGGCTGTACGCGGGATCGGGCGTCGCGCTCTACGACGGCATGTCCATGGCGCGCGGTCACGGCCGGGGCCTGCCCGTCCACCGCCACCTGACCCGCCACCACGCCCTGCGCGTCGCGCCCTGCTTGAGGAAGGACGCCCTGGTCGGGGCCCTCCAGTACTACGACGCCCAGATGGACGACGCCCGCTACGTGGCCACCCTGGTGCGCACCGCTGTCTCGTACGGCGCGCGGGCCGCCAACCGGGCGCGCGTGACCGGCTTCCTGCGTGAGGGCGAGCGTGTCGTCGGAGCCCGGGTGAAGGACGTCGAGGCCGGCGGGGAGTACGAGATCCGCGCCAAGCAGGTCGTGAACGCCACCGGTGTGTGGACCGACGACACCCAGGCGATGGTGGGCGAGCGGGGCCAGTTCCACGTACGGGCCTCCAAGGGCATCCACCTGGTCGTGCCGAAGGACCGGATCCACTCCACGACCGGACTGATCCTGCGGACCGAGAAGTCGGTGCTGTTCGTGATCCCCTGGGGGCGGCACTGGATCGTCGGCACCACGGACACCGACTGGGACCTCGACAAGGCCCACCCCGCCGCCTCAAGCGCGGACATCGACTACCTGCTGGAGCACGTGAACTCGGTGCTGGCGGTGCCGCTCACCCGGGACGACGTCCAGGGCGTGTACGCCGGCCTGCGGCCCCTGCTCGCCGGAGAGTCGGACGCCACCAGCAAGCTGTCGCGCGAACACACCGTGGCGCACCCGGTGCCGGGGCTCGTGGTCGTCGCGGGCGGCAAGTACACGACGTACCGGGTGATGGCGAAGGACGCCGTCGACGCGGCGGTGCACGGCCTCGACCAGCGTGTCGCCGAGTGCGTGACCGAGGAGGTGCCGCTGATCGGAGCCGAGGGCTACCGGGCGCTGTGGAACGCGCGGGCGCGCATAGCGGCCCGGGTCGGGCTCCATGTGGTGCGCGTGGAGCACCTGCTGAACCGGTACGGCGCCCTGACCGAGGAACTGCTCGACCTCATCGCGGCCGACCCCTCGCTGGGGGAGCCCCTGAACGCGGCCGACGACTATCTGCGGGCCGAGGTCGTGTACGCGGCCTCGCACGAGGGGGCGCGGCACCTGGACGACGTGCTCACCCGGCGGACACGGATCTCGATCGAGACGTTCGACCGCGGTACGCGCAGTGCGCGGGAGGCCGCGGAGCTGATGGCTCCGGTGCTCGGCTGGGACGAGGACCAGATCGAGCGCGAGGTCGAGCACTATCAGAAGCGGGTGGAGGCCGAGCGGGAGTCGCAGCGCCAGCCCGACGACCTGACGGCGGACGCGGCGCGGTTGGGTGCGCCGGACATCGTGCCGTTGTAGGGCGCGGAACCCGTCGGGGAGAGGTCCGTCGATATCACTCGAACGAGTGTCGTGAGCTGGGATCTTTGCTCGGAACCCGGCCGTTCTACGAGGTGCGGGGGCAGAACTCGGCGGTGAGCAGTGCGGGTTCGAGGCCGGGGTCTGCCACCGTGTCCGTGTTCACGCGGAAGGTGAGGACGCGACGGCCGTCGACGGTGGCAGCGGTGCGCACGTAGCTGCCGGAGATGCGCCCGTTGTGCCCCCACACCGTGGTGCCGCACGGGAGCTTCACCGGGTAGACGCCCATGCCGTACTCGCCCTGTGCGGCACGGGTGTCGAGCATCTCGCGCAGTTGCCGGGGCGGAAGCAGGTCGCCGCGCAACAGGGCCGCGTAGAAGCGGTTCAGGTCGGTGAGCGTGCTGACCAGCTCGCCCGCCGCTCCGGCCACGCGCGGGTCGAGGTCGGTGACGTCGGAGCCGTCGGCGCTGTACGCGTGCCCGTGCGGGTCCGGCAGCGAGGAGCGGGCGCCGGGGAAGGACGTGCCCGTCAGACGGAGGGGAGTGATGACGCGGCGCTCGGCCTCGGTGGCGTACGAGTGGCCGGTGACCTGCTGGATGACCATGCCCAGCAGGACGTAGTTGGTGTTGGAGTACGAGAAGTGGCCGGGGGCGGCCGGAGGGTGGGTGAGCGCGATACGTACGGCCTGACGTGGGGTCACGGGGACGGTTCCCCCGGTGTCCGCGGTGAAGTCGGCGAGACCGCTGGTGTGGGTGAGCAGGGAGCGCAGGGTGACGGCACGGCCGTCGTTGCCCGCGTCCCGCATCAGCTGCGGCAGATGGTCCTCGACGGTGTCCGACAGCAACAGCCGGTGCTCGGCTTCCAGTTGCAGCACGACCGTGGCGATGAAGGTCTTGGTGATGCTGCCGGCGCGGAAGTGATCGGTGCGGCGGATGGGCTGAACGGGGGTGACTGTGCTTGTGTTTGTGCTGCTGCCGCGGCCTCTGCTGGTGCCGCCTCGGGCGCGGGTCTTTGGGTGAGGGCCGGCGTCGGTGGTGACCGAGGCGTGGGGGGTGACCGTGGACTCGGCGTGGGCGAAGCGGGTGCCCGACTCCTCCTGGGCGAGGAGGGCCGCGGCGGGAGCTCGGCCTTGGGCGACCAGGAGCGGAAGGACGTTGTCCGAGGGCGGGTTGGCATGGGCCGGTGACGCGGACGGGACCGGCCCGAGCACGGCCAGGCACACAGGGAGAGCCAGTAGTGCCCTCCGCGCTGCCATCACGGACCTCCCTCGTCGCAGCACATCATGAGGGACGAGCCTGTGCGGGCGCGGGCCGGGGTCGTGGCGCGCGCGTTTCCCGGGGCGGGGTTCGTGGGGCGTTCACGGTCCGGGGCCCGCCGGGCCGGGGCTTCGGGCGGGCAAGGGACACCCTGGGCGTGGGGTGGTTGTCGGGTGAGGGACAATGGAGGCTCTGTCAGGGCGGGTTGCATGAGGGGACGCATGTCGGAGGCGGAGCGGGGCGGGGCATCCCGTCGGGACGAGAGCGGACGTCTCCTCGCCGGGCGTTATCGGCTGGGAGGGGTCCTCGGCCGCGGCGGCATGGGCACGGTGTGGCGGGCCAAGGACGAGACGCTGGGCCGGACGGTCGCCGTGAAGGAGTTGCGGTTCCCGTCGAGCATCGACGAGGACGAGAAGCGGCGGCTCATCACGCGCACGTTGCGCGAGGCCAAGGCGATCGCCAGGATCCGCAGCAACGGCGCGGTGACGGTCTTCGACGTGGTCGACGAGGACGACCGGCCGTGGATCGTGATGGAGCTCATCGAGGGCAAGTCGCTCGCCGAAGTCATCCGCGAGGACGGGCTGCTGGAGCCGAAGCGCGCCGCCGAGGTGGGCCTCGCGATCCTCGACGTGCTGCGCGCCGCCCACCGGCAGGGCATCCTGCACCGTGACGTGAAGCCGTCGAACGTGCTGATCTCCAAGGAGGACGGCAGGGTCGTCCTCACCGACTTCGGCATCGCACAGGTCGAGGGCGACCCGTCCATCACCTCGACCGGCATGCTCGTGGGCGCCCCTTCGTACATCTCGCCGGAGCGGGCGCGCGGTCACAAGCCCGGCCCCGCGGCGGACCTGTGGTCCCTCGGCGGTCTGCTGTACGCGTCGGTCGAGGGCGTGCCGCCGTACGACAAGGGCTCGGCCATCGCGACGCTGACCGCCGTGATGACCGAGCCGGTCCCGGAGCCGAAGAGCGCGGGACCGCTGAAGGACGTGATCTTCGGGCTGCTCGCCAAGGACCCCCAGCAGCGGCTCGACGACGCGGGCGCACGGGCGTTGCTCAACGACGTCATCCACGCGCCCGAGCCCAAGGAGGCGGAGCCGGAGCCGCTGGACGCGACGCGAGTCGTGGCGTTGCCGCCGGTGCCGGAGGAGCGCTCGGGCAAGGGGACTTCCGGCGGTTCCGGATCCGGCGCCAGGCAGGGCGAGGGTGCGGAGCGGTGGCGCGGGGCGCTGCGTTCCGTGCGGAAGGCGGCGTCGGGGGCCGTGGCTGGTACGGCCGCGGCGGGTGCGCGCGGCAGAGCGGGCGAGGAGAGCGGCTCCGGGGCGTCTTCGTCCGGCGGGGGCTCCGGCTCGGGCTTGGGTTCCGGTTCGGATTCTGGTTCTGGTTCTGGTTCTGGTTCCAAGGGTGGCTCTCGGCCCGGTTCCTCCGCCGGATCCACGAGCGGCGCGGGACCCGTTTCCGCGGCGGGGGCCGGGGCGAGTTCCGGTTCCGGGGCGGGTAAGGGGACGACCGCCGGTACGGCCGTGTCCGAGAGATCTCCCGACAAGACCGTCGACAAGTCCTCCGGCAAGTCCGGTGCGCCGTCCGGGCAGAGCGGTGGGTCCGGGGGCGACGCGTCCGGTGGCAAGGCCTCTGCCGGGCGCACCGGAGAAGGGGACGTCGCCGCTACGAAGGCGGTCGGCACGGTGAGCGGTGGCCGGACTTCCGGGTGGCCGGAGATGACGCCGCCGGACCTGCCGCCGCGGCCCGTGCCCCGCGCGCCGATCACCGATGTCGTACCCCGGCGGACGCTCGTCATCGTCGCGGTGGTCGTGGTGCTGGCCGTGCTCGGCACCGTGCTCGCGCTGTCCTTCGGCGGCGACGACAGCGCGTCGGGCTCCAGGAGCGGCGACACCAAGTCGGCCGCGGCCGGCAAGGCGACGCCGAGCAGAGGCAAGGACGAGGACTCGGCTGCCAGTACGGAGAACGAGAAGACGGAGGCGGCCTCGGGGACGGACGCGTCGGCGAGCGGTGAGGCGGGTACGGAGAGCGGTTCGGGCGGGTCGAGCGGTTCCGGGAGCGGCGGGGACACGTCGGGTTCGGACAGCGCCGTGGAGACGACCTACAAGGGATCGCAGGGCTTCAGGATCGGGCTCCCGAAGGGGTGGAAGTACCAGTCGACGGATGCGGCGGGTGCCCGTTTCTCCGGGCCCGACGGGCAGAAGTTGCTGGTCGCCTGGACGAGTACGCCCAAGAACGACCCCGTGGCGGACTGGAAGAACCAGGAGCGCTACATGACGCGCTCGCAGTACCAGCGGATCCGGATAGAGGAGGTGGACTACCGTGACTGGAAGACGGCCGACTGGGAGTTCACCTACACGGACGGCGGTACGAAGTACCGGTCGATCGACCGGGGGTTCGTCGTGAACTCGCAGCAGGGGTACGCGCTGATGTACACCGCCAAGGCGTCCGAGTGGAGCAGCGATCTGCGCAAGGACACGTGGCGGACCTTCACGAAAACGTTCCGGCCGAAGTCCTGAGGGTGGGCCTAAGGGCTGCGGGGGCCCCGTGGGGCCGAGGCCCGAGGGCGGTTCCTGGGCGTCGGGCGAAGCCCCGAGGAGGCCGGTGGGCGCCCTCGTGAGGATCGGACCAGGTCCTGAGGGGGTACTGGGACCCGTGTAGGGCTTGTGAGGGCTGAGATCTCGCATCCCCCCAATACGGGTTGCCTCGGGCACGTATCGTGAGTGGTTGTCGCGGACCGTACCCATCGGTTACGGAACGGGACGCGAGGCGAACGGATTTGACCGACCGGGTGGCCGGGGGAGGCATCGTGGACGACTATGCGGGACGGGTACTCGCCGACCGCTACCGCCTGCCGCTGCCGCCGTCGGACGAGTACGAACTGGCCGAGACCCGGGCGTTCGACACCTACAGTGGGCAGGAAGTCCTCATACGGCAGGTGCCGTTGCCCGAGGTCGTCGAGGCGGAGGTGCTCGACGCGGACGGGCTGCCGGAGGGGTACGTCGCCCGTGACGGCGGGGCGGGCCCGGCCGCGGCGAGGACGACGCGCCGGCCCACGGACCCCGCCGTGCGCCGGGCGATCGAGGCCGCGCAGGCCGCCGCGCAGATCCCCGACCATCCCCGGCTCGACCAGGTCTTCGACGTGTTCGCCGAGAGCGGGTCACTGTGGATAGTGAGTGAGCTGGTGGGCGCCCGGCCGCTGGCCGCGCTGCTCGCCGAGAAGCCACTGACGCCGTACCGGGCGGCCGAGGTCGCCGCCGATGTCCTCACCGCCCTGCGCGCACTGCACGCCCACGGCTGGGTGCACCGGAACATCACCGCGCGGACCGTCCTCGTCTGCGACGACGGGCGCGTGGTGCTCACGGGGCTTGCGGCCGGAGCGGCCGAGGAGGCGCTGTGCGGGTACGACCCCGTGCCGGTGCGCGAAATCGAGGGCGAGGGCCCGACCGGGGGACCGCGGGCGCACGGCGGACCGGGGGTGCCCGGGGGCGGCGGGCCCCAGGGTGCGTTCGGCCCTGGGCGTACGGGCGGCCCGGTCGGCACCGGCGGCCCGGTCGGCACCGGGGGTCGCAGAGGAGCGTATGGCCCTGTGGGGGCTTCGGGCCCTTCGGGTGTCACCGGGGCTCCTGATGCGTCCGGCCGTGGCGGGCGCGGTGGCCCGTACGGCGGTGGCCGACCGGGGACGACCGGTGGGCCGGACGGGGCGCGCGCCGGCGTGGAGTCCGGTGGTTCGCGTGCCGACCGGCTCACAGGGCCCCAGGGCCGGCTGCCCGGAGCGGGCGGTGCCGATCCCGAGGCCGCGCGGCGCGCCGCCATCGAGGCGCGGGCGGCCGGCGGCGCCGGGCCGGTCACGGACCCGGACCCGTCCGGCGGACAGCGCGCGATCGACGCCGGGGGCGACGTCCGGGCGGCCCGGGCCGGGGCGATCGCGGCCTACCGTGCCGGTGCCCGGGCCGCGGCGCGCGTGCACGAGGAGCAGCGGGGCGGCCGGGACGCGGGGCTGCCCGCGCAGCGACCGGCGCCCCCTCACGGCGAGACGACCCCGGCCGCCGGCCAGGGCGCGCCGTACACACCCCCCGGCCAGATCGCCGACCCGTACGGTGTGGCACGGCCGGACACCTGGCACGGAGCGCGGCCCCGCGGCGGCGCTCCCGTGGCCGACGGCACCGGCCAGGGACGTCCGGCCCTCCCGGGCGGCGACACCGACGCCCGGAGCGGCGAGCACGACGCGCACGGCACGCGGAACGGCGGACAGGGGGCACAGGGGCACGGCGTCCCCACCAGCGGTCCGTACGGTGCCGACCCCTTCCGGAAGAGCACGCCCGCCGGCCCTCCGTACGGTGACAGCGCACTCACCCCGTACGGGACGGGCGGCGGCCTGACCGCATCCGGGAGCGCCCCGCACGCGGACGCGGCCCCGGCCGCACCCACCGGCCGGTGGGACCAGGCGGCCCCCACGGGTGCTCCCCGGCGCGGGCCCGCCACCGCGCTGGCCGCCGAGCGTGCCCGGCAGGCGCGGATGGCGGTCGTCGGGCCCGTCACCGAGCGCTGGGCGCCGGAGCAGGCCGGACCGGTGCACGAGAACTGGCAGTTGGCGGCGCCGATCGGGCCGTCGACCGACCTGTGGGCGCTCGGGGCGCTGCTGTTCCGGGCCGTGCAGGGGCACGCGCCCTACCCGGAGGAGAACACCGCCGAGCTGGTGCAGATGGTGTGCTCGGAACCGCCCGCGTTCGCGGAGGAGTGCGGACCGCTGCGGCCGGTCGTCGAGTCGTTGTTGCGTCAGGACCCCACCGAGCGGCTGGACTTCGAGGAGCTGCGCGGCTGGCTGCGCTCGCTCGTGCGGTCGGCGCCGGAGCCGGAGGCCGGTGCGCACGTGATAGCGGTACCACCGGCTGACCCGAGCCGGCTGCCGATCGTACGGCGCCGGGGCGAGCTCGTCCGCAGGCGCCGCGCGGGCCTCCCCGCCACCAGCGCCCGCCACCGTCGCGCCCGGCAGGACCGGCCACCCCGGCCGCGCAGGCTCGGACGGAACCTGCTCCTGGTGATACTGCTCGCGCTGGCCGCGGCGATCGCGTACGCCATGGTGTTCATGCCGAAGGCCGATTCGAGCGGCGGCACCAGCTCGGCCGGCAGCCCCGACGCCGGCCGGACGGGTGCGGCCGAGGACGTCGGTCCCGCTCCCGAGGTCAGCAGCGAGCCACGGCCCGACCAGACCTCGCCCGGTGACGACAAGAGCCCATCCGAGTCGTCCGGCTCCGACAAGGAACAGAGCAACGCCCCGGACGTCGCCCAGGGATTCACCCTGCGCAAGGACCCCGAGGGCTTCCAGGTCGCCGTCGCCAACGGCTGGGACCGCACCGCCAAGAACGGGCGCGGTCAGGTCGTGTACGCACAGGGCAGCTTCGAGCTCATCGTCGTCCCCGGCCGCGACAGCGCGAGCAGGTACGGCAGCGATCCGCTGGCGTACCAGCGGGAGGACGAGCCCGAGCTCCAGCCGTTCCGCGACTCGACCTGGGCGACCTCCAGCGGGATGCGGCTCATCGAGGTCGGCGGACGGCGCATGGCCGAGGGGCAGTTCACCTGGCAGGACTCCACGGGACGCGAGATCTTCGTACGGAACCTCGCGATCCTCGTGGGCGGCCGGTACCACGTCGTGCAGTTGCGCGGCCCGGAGGCCGAACGCGACGAGGTGACCCGGCTGTACGAGCAGGCGTCGGCGACGTACCGGGTGACCGACTGAGGTGACCGGCGGAGGGCGACCGGCGGGGGTCACGGACGGGGTGGCCGACGGGGGGGCGACCGGCGGGGGTCACGGACAGGGTGGCCGACGGGGTGACGGACCGGGCGTGAGGGGCCGGGTGCGACGGAATTGTTCGTGGAACGGTTCCCTTCCGTCACGGCAAGCGAGAACCGTCACAGTGAGGTCTCTGTGCCGCGCCGCCCGTTCCCTGCGCGGGAGCCGCTCTCTACTCTGATGTTGTCAAGACCATTGCGGGGCAACGTGAATCAGATGCAGGGCCTGCTCCTCGCGGGCCGCTACCGGCTCGTCGACTCGATCGGCAGCGGCGGCATGGGCCGCGTGTGGCGTGCGCGTGACGAGGTGCTGCACCGGGCTGTCGCGGTCAAGGAGCTGACGGCGGCTCTGTACGTCACGGACAGTGAGCGGGCCAGGCTCTTCGCGCGGACCGACGCCGAGGCGCGGGCGGCCGCGCGCATCAACCACTCGGCCGTCGTCACCGTGCACGACGTGCTCGACCACGACAACCGGCCCTGGATCGTGATGGAGCTGGTCGAGGGCGCCTCACTCGCCGACGTCGTCAAGGACCGCGGGCGCGTCGAACCGCGGGAGGCGGCCCGGATCGGGCTGTGGGTGCTGCGCGCACTCAGCGCCGCCCACGACGCCGGAGTGCTGCACCGCGACGTGAAGCCCGGGAACGTACTGCTCGCCGAGGACGGGCGGGTACTGCTCACCGACTTCGGGATCGCACAGGTGGAGGGCGACACGACCCTCACGAAGACCGGGGAGATCGTCGGTTCCGTCGACTACATCGCGCCCGAGCGCGTCCGTGGCCGGGACCCAGGACATGCCTCCGACCTGTGGGCCCTGGGTGCCACGCTGTACACGGCGGTGGAGGGCAAGTCCCCCTTCCGGCGCACCACTCCGCTCACCACCATGCGGGCCGTGGTCGACGAGGAGCCCGCCGAGCCGGCCCATGCGGGGCCACTCGCGCCCGTGATCACCGCACTGCTGCGCAAGGATCCCGCCGAGCGGCCCGGCGCGGCGGAGGCGGAGCAGATGCTCGCCGAGGCGGCGGAGGGGCGTTGGCCCCGCGGGGCACAGGCGTATGTGCCGACCTTCGAGCATGTGGCCACTCAGGATGTGCCAAACCAGCATGTGGTGGCACACCCCGGGACGAACGGGCACACGGCTCCAGCGCACATTGCCCCAGGCCACATGGCCCCAGGCCACATGGCCCCAGGCCACACAGCCTCCTCACCCGCCGGCACGCACCCGGGAACGGCCCCGCACCCGGGAACGAGCTCATACGGTGCCGGCACCCCCGTGCCAGGTCACCACGACGCGTCCCACCCCCCGGTGGCCACTGCCTCCCCGTCGGCCACCGCCCACCAGTCCCGGCCGGAGAGCGGCAAGCGCAGGCGCGGCCGTACCTTCGTCCTCGTCATGGCCCTGGCCGCCCTCATCGGCGGGAGCACCGCGGTCGTCCTGCAGAAGTGGGACGAGCGGCGGGCGCGGAACGAGGCGTCCACCACGCCGAGTTCCGGTTCCAGCGCGGCACAGGGCCCCAAGGGCAACGCGGACAGCAACCTTCCTGACGGCTGGGTGCGCCGCACCGACCCCGCGGGATTCAGCCTCCCCCTTCCCGACGGGACGTGGAAGCGTCAGGTCTTCGACGCCAACCAGACCGACTACACCCCCGACGGCGGTGAGCACTTCATCCGCATCGCCATCGACGACTCTCCGGACTTCGACGACCCGTACCTGCACCAGGTTGACCTGGACCAGCAGCTCGAGCGGCGGCTGGTCGGCTACGAGCGGCTCACCATGAAGGTCAACACGTACCGGGACCGCAGGGGTTCGCTGTGGGAGTACACCTGGACGGCGCTGGCCAAGGACACGCCGTTTCCCGGGCCGCGTCGCGCCATCGAGGAGATGTACATCGCCCGTGATGGCGTCGAGTACGCCATTTACATGTCCGGGCCGGTCAAGGACTGGGCCACCACGCGCAAGCAGTTCGAAACGGTGCTGCGCGGCTGGCGGCCCGCCGGCCAGTAGCCCGCTCACCGGCGTCGCCCATCGCACGGCCGTCCGTCGCCCAGCACACGGCCGCCCAGCACACGGCCACCCAGCACACGGCCGCGCAGCACACGGCCGCCCGTCGCCCGTCGCGCGTCGCCCGTGGCCCGTCGCGCGTCGCCCGTCGTCCGTGCGCCGTGTGTACGTCGCTTGTCGGCCACCCCGGCGCGCGGTCCCGGAGGGGCTCCGTCCGCGTGCGGCATGATGGGGCGCATGGGGACCGAGGGGGCTGACTTCCGTGTCGTAGGGGACCGTTACCGCTTGGAGGAGAGGATCGGCCGGGGCGGCATGGGTGTCGTCTGGCGGGCCACCGACCAGCTCCTCGGCCGGCAGGTGGCGGTCAAGGAACTCCTCCTCGATGCCTCCGACGACGAGGAGGAGACCCGGCGCCAGCGCGAGCGCACCCTGCGCGAGGCCCGCGCGGTGGCACAGCTGAGCCATCCGCACATCGTCGTCGTCCACGATGTCGTCGAGCACGACGAACGCCCGTACCTCGTCATGGAGCTGATCGAGGGGGGCTCGCTCGCGGAGCGTGTCGCGGCCGGCGGTCCGGTGGACGCGCGTGAGGCCGCCCGGATCGGCATCGCCCTGCTCGGCGCGCTGCGACGCGCCCACGACGCCGGTGTCCTGCACCGTGACCTCAAGCCCGCGAACGTCCTGTTGGAGGCGGGCACCGACCGCGTCGTTCTCACCGACTTCGGCATCGCCCAGGTGGCGGGCGCGCCGACGCTCACCGAGACCGGGGCGTTCGTCGGCTCGCCCGAGTACACCGCGCCCGAGCGGATGTCCGGGGCCAGGACCGGGCCGGAGTCGGACCTGTGGTCGCTGGGCGCGTTGCTGTGCACCGTGCTGAGCGGTGAGTCGCCGTTCCGGCGCGACTCACTGGGCGGGATCCTGCACGCGGTCGTGACCGACGAGATACGCCCTCCGGCCCAGGCCGCGCCGCTCCTGCCCGTCGTCCGCGGCCTGCTGGAACGGGATCCGGACCGGCGGCTGGACGCGCTGGAGGCCGAGCGGCTGCTGCGGGCGTTCCGCGAGACGGGCCGTACGCCCCCGGTACCGGCGGGATACACGCCGACACGACGGGACACGCCCCGGGACGCCGCGCCCGGCGAGCCGCGGGACGCCTGGGACACCCGGGATGCTCGGGACGCCCGGGACGGCGGACCGCAGGACGAGCCCCTGCTCCTGCGGCAGCCCGGCAACGGGGAAGACGGCCGGGAAGCACAGCGCCCCCTGCGGCACCCGACCCGGGGTGCGCTGGTCGCGGCCGCGCTGGTCGCCGCGATGGCGGTCGCCGGAGTGTCGGCGGCGGCCCTGCTGATGCGGGAGGACGGCAACGGCGGCGACACGCCGTCGAGTTCGGCGCCGAGCACGCCCGGGAACCCGTCGGCGGGCACGGCGTCACCCACGCCCACGGACACGCCGTCGCCCACGCCCACGCCGACGCCCACGCCCACGCGCACGACCTCGCCGTCGCCGGAGACCACACCCACCGTGACGTCCTGATAGCATGAGGTGATCGTTCCGTGAGCCCTTGAAGGCACGAACCGGCTTGGCTGGGGAGACGGTTGTACGTGGTGTAGACCGGATCGATGTCGCCGGGGCTCTCCTGGCGTGGGGCCTTGTCACCGGTCCCGCACCGCATGGCGGTCCGGCCGTCACGTGGTGGATGCGACCCGTGACCGTCCTGTCGTAGGGGGCAGTCGGGAGCGCGACGAGGTGTGAAGGACTGAGCCCAGAAGCTCCGTCGCATCACGGCCGAGAAGGTGACTTGGGACGGGTTCAGTGCGACGGAGGGGCCGCGGCACACGTACGACCTGTGCTGGGAGCAGGACGGGCGGTTGTACGACGTGTGGGTGTCGGCGCCGGTGGGGAAGGTCAGCCAGGCGAAGGAGTACTTCGACGTGGCGGTGGACACCTTCGTGCGGACAGACGGGTGAATACGTCTGTGAAAGGGAGATAAGCGGCGGCCCGCGTCACGGGTGTGTGACTGGAAAGCGCCGAGGGTGGATGCCGAAGCGCTTGCCGCGATAGAGATGAACGCATGAGCAGCAACGGGGGAGCCCCTTACGGGCCCGGTCGCGGGTCCGGCCACGGGCCCGACGAGCCGACGAGTTTCGCCCTGCAACCGCCACGGCCGCCGCAGCCGGGTGTGCCGTACCCGGGGAACCCGTATGCGCGGCCGGCGCAGGCCGCACCCGCACCCGCACAGGCCCCGGCCCCCGCCCAGCCCCCGGCCCCTGCCCAGGCGTCGCCTCCAGCATCCGCACCGGCACCCGGGTCCGCCCCGCACGCGGCATCCCCGCACGCGGCATCCCCGCACGCGGCGCCCCAGCCCCAGCCGGACCCGGGCGCCGGACGTCTGATAGCCGGCCGTTACCGGCTGCTCGCCAAGCTCGGCCACGGCGGCATGGGTACCGTCTGGCGGGCCAAGGACGAGACGGTGGACCGGGAGGTCGCCGTCAAGGAGCCCCGCGTCCCGGATCATCTTCCCGACCGCGAAAGGGCGAACGCCTACGAACGCATGCGCCGCGAGGCCCGCGCCGCCGCCCGGCTCGACCACCCGGCGGTCGTCAACGTGCACGACGTGGCGGTCGTGGACGGCCGGCCGTGGATCGTGATGGAGCTGGTGCGGGGGCGTTCACTGGGCGCCGCTCTCGAGGAGGGCACCCTCGGCGCGAGCGACGCGGCGAAGATCGGCCTCGAGGTGCTGGGCGCCCTGGAGGCGGCCCACGCGGCGGGCATCCTGCACCGCGACGTCAAGCCCGACAACGTCCTCCTCGGGCGCCACGGCCGCGTGGTCCTCACCGACTTCGGCATCGCCCAGATCGAGGGCGAGACGAACCTGACGGACACGGGCAACTTCGTCGGCTCCCCCGAGTACATCGCACCGGAGCGGGTGCTGGGCCGCCGCCCGGGCCCGGCGTCGGACCTGTGGTCGCTGGGCGTCGTCCTCTACGCGGCCACCGAGGGAGTCTCTCCCTTCCGCCGCACCAACACGCCCGCGACCCTCCAGTCCGTCCTCAACTCCACGCCCGCCCCGCCCGCTTCGGTCAAGGGTCCGCTGGCCGAGGTCATCAACGGCCTGCTGAACAAGGACCCCGAGCGCCGCCCGTCCGCCGCGCAGGTCCGGGCCCTCCTGGAGGAGGCCGCCAGGCCCCCGGCTCCGGAACCCACCCAGGTCGTCCGGATCGCGGGCCCGGGCGGCAAGGGCGTCCGTGTCGGTCGCAAGGCCGTGTTCGGTCTGGGCGCCGGGATCGCCGCGACGGTGGTCGCCGCGGCGGTGACGGCCTACCTGGTGGTCGCCGACCCGTTCGCCGGGCCGCTGCCGGAGGGATGGAAGACCAGGGCGCACCCGAGGCTCGGTGTGACGCTCGCGGTGCCCGCGGGTTACCAGGTCACCAGGCCCGCCGCCGACGACCGGGACAAGAACTGGGTGACCTACTCCGACTGGAGCGGCGGCATCTGGATCGGCCTGAACGTGGCCCGGAAGTCCCAGGACTCCCTGAACCAGATCAAGAACTCCGCGCCGGCCCAGATGTACGCCGACGACGAGAAGTTCAAGAACGAGGGCAGCTACGACCTGTCCATGCCCGAGACCGCGACGACGACCACGGACGACAAGGTCACGTACCAGGGCAGGCAGGCCGCCGAGAACACGGTCACGTACACGACCACCGACAGCCAGGACCCGCGCCCCCGCGAGCTGAAGATCTTCTACTACCGGACCAGGGGCGGGGACATGTACAAGCTCACCATCAGCTACCCCGGCAAGGGCGACTTCACCGAACGCGGCCGCGAGGTGGCGAAGGCCGCGATCGCCAACCTGGACATCAACAGGCTGTGATTCGGCCATTCGTGCCCCTGACCGGGGAAACGGTGGACGACTTGCGGTGATCCGCTCGCCGACGTCTGTGGATCATCCGTGGGGAACAGAGGGGTGGGGCGGTCGCGGCGGCTACGCTCTGCGCCGTGGCCGCTCCGCGGCGGCGTCCGGCGGCGGACGCACACGGCCAGGAGCGCGAGGAGAACGGCGATCCCCATGAACCCCACCGACCGGCCAGAGGCGCGCCCCCATGTACGTTGACGAACGTGCCCACGCCACCCAGCGCTGGGCCGCGCGCATCGCGCTCGGGGCCGCGGGCCTGTCCGTACTGCTGCCCCTCGGGGTCGCCCGTGCCAGGAGCCTGCTGCTGGTCGGCGTCGGCCTGCTCGGTGTGGCCGTCACCGTCGCCGCGCTGTGGTGGGTGCTGACCCGCAGGGGCGCGGCCCGGATCGCCGCCGCGCTGCTCGCGGTCGCGGCGCCCGTCACGGTCGTCGTGTTCTTCGCCGCCGCCAACCTGCTGTGGGTCGTCGTGGTGTCCCTGTCGCTGTGGGGACTGGCCGTCTGGGCCGGGAAGTTCGCCCTCAGCAGCACCAGATCGCACCTGGTGCGGGTGCGCGAGTACCGGACACCCGCCCCGACCCGTCCGTTCCTCATCATGAACCCGCGGTCCGGAGGCGGGAAGGTCGAGCGGTTCGGGCTGAAGGAGAAGGCCGAGCGGTTGGGGGCGCACGTCCATCTGCTCGACCCCGCACGGCACGAGGACGTCGTCGCGCTCGCCCGGGACGCCGTCCGACGGGGAGCCGACCTGCTCGGGGTCGCCGGCGGGGACGGCACCCAGGCCCTCGTCGCAGCGGTCGCCGCGGAGCACGGCATTCCGTTCCTCGTCATCTCCGCCGGCACCCGCAACCACTTCGCCATGGACCTCGGTCTCGACCGGGACGACCCGTCCGCCTGCCTCGACGCGCTCACCGACGCGGGCGTCGAACTCCGCGTCGACCTCGGCTTCGCCGGAACGCACCCCTTCGTGAACAACGCCTCCTTCGGCGCGTACGCCGCCGTCGTGCAGAGCCCGGAGTACCGGGACGACAAGGTCCGTACGACGCTGGAGCTGCTGCCCGAGCTGCTCACCCACCAGCGGGGGCCGCGGCTCGTCGCTCGCGCCCAGAACACCGTCATAGAGGCGCCCCAGGCCGTGCTCGTGAGCAACAACCCCTACCGCAGCGACGACCTCGCGGGCCTCGGACGCCGGGAGCGGCTCGACTCCGGTGTGCTCGGCGTCCTCGGCATCAAGGTGGAGAGCGCCGCCGAGGCCGCGGCCCTGCTGCTGGGGCCGAGCGCTCCGGGGCTCACGGTCCTCACCGCCGCCGAGGTCATCGTCCAGGCCGACCGGGCCGAGATCGAGGTGGGCGTCGACGGCGAGGCACTGGTCCTGCCCACACCCGTGCGGTGCCGGATCGAGTCCGGGGCCCTGCGCGTGCGGGTCCCCGCCGCCCGCCCGGGCGTCCCGGAGAAGAAGCCGCCGATGGACTGGCGGCGGCTGCGCAAGCTCGCGGCCGCGGTCGGGCGCACGGCGCTGCCCAAGAACCGCCAGAGCTGGGGCGACCCGCAGACCTGGCGGAACCTGCGGCAGCGGCGGGAGTGGGAGGACTGGGGGAAGGACTGGAAGGGGCGGAAGGACTGGAAGGGGCGGAAGGAAGGGCAGGGGTGGAAGGAACGGAACCCGCGGGACCGCGGTGACGGACAGGACCGTCGCGACTGACCGCGCCGCGCAGGGTGGCAGCATCCGCTCTTTGCCGGGCAGCGGAGCGGCGCCCGCACGGCTGCCGGCGAAGCCGGGGGAATGCGAACAACTGCCCTATGGATCACTGACTGGGCTGCCCGAAGGCCCTCACCACGTGATCAAGTCGTCATCGTCCGTGGCCCGTACGGTCTCCACCACCAGCCCAACGCCCTGATCAGTACATTCGTTGCCACTGATCGCTGGCGCGGTCCCCGTCGTGTGTGCGCTCCCGGTGAAAGCCTGTTACCACCGGGTACCAAAAGGCTCCGCGCGGGCATACCCTGCGCGTCATGATGGACTCGCAGGCCCCGGAGAAGACCGGCATGGACGCAACCCCCGGCACCAACCCGCTCGCGCCCGCCCCCCAGGGCGCCCGCACCGCCGCCGACGTGGTCACGCCGGAGCTGGTCGCCCAGCTCACCAAGGGTGTGGCCGGCTCCGGCCGCACCGCCAACCACACGCCGTTCACCGGTGAGAAGCTGGCCGACCTGCCCGAGTCCACCCCCGAGGACGTGGTCGGCGCCTACGAGCAGGCACGCCGGGCGCAGGCCGTATGGGCCCAGAGGTCCGTGCGGGAGCGTGCCGCCGTCCTGCTCCGCTTCCACGACCTGGTGCTGGAGCGCCAGGCCGAGGTGCTGGACCTCATCCAGCTGGAGACCGGCAAGGCCCGCCTGCACGCGCACGAGGAGGTCCAGGCCGTCGCCGTGGCCGCCCGCCACTACGGGCGCAAGGCGGTGTCGTACCTGAAGCCCAAGCGGCACGCGGGCGCCATGCCCACCCTCACGCGCGTCACCGAACTGCGCCACCCGCGCGGCGTGGTCGGCCAGATCGCCCCGTGGAACTACCCGCTGGAACTGTCGGTCGGCGACGCGATCCCCGCCTTCGTCGCGGGCAACGCGGTCGTGATGAAGCCCGACACCGAGACCGCACTCACCGCGCTGTGGGCCCGTGACCTGCTCATCGAGGCCGGACTGCCCGCCGAGGTCTTCCAGGTCGTCCTCGGGGACGGCCCGGTCATCGGCCCCGAAGTCGTCAAGCACGCCGACTACGTCTCCTTCACCGGCTCGACCCGCACCGGCCGCGAGGTCGCCCAGGGTGCCGCCGCCCGGCTCGTCGGTGTCTCCCTCGAACTCGGCGGCAAGAACGCGATGCTGGTCCTTGAGGACGCCGACATCGAGAAGGCCGCGGCCGGCGCCGTCCGCGCCTGCTTCTCCTCGGCCGGCCAACTCTGCATCTCCATCGAGCGGTTGTACGTCCACGAGTCGATCGCCGACGCCTTCGTGGAGCGGTTCGCCGCCCGCACCAAGGCCATGCGGCTCGGCACGGCCCTCGCGTACGGCGCCGACATGGGCTCGCTGGTGGGGGAGCGGCAGCTGGAGACCGTCACGCGGCACGTGGAGGAGGCCGTCGCCAAGGGCGCGAAGGTCGTCGCCGGCGGCGTGGCCCGCCCGGACATCGGCCCGTACTTCTACGAGCCGACCATCCTGGAGGGCGTCGAGGCCCCCATGGCCGTGTGCGGCGAGGAGACCTTCGGCCCGGTCGTCTCCATCTATCGCTTCAAGGACGAGGACGAGGCCGTCGAGCTCGCCAACTCCACTGCGTACGGCCTCAACTCGTCCGTCTGGACCAAGGACGGCAGGCGCGGACGCGAGGTCGCCTCCCGGCTGCGCACCGGTACGGTCAACGTCAACGAGGGCTACGCCTCCGCGTACGGCAGCGTCCAGTCGCCCATGGGCGGCATGAAGGACTCCGGCCTCGGCCGCCGCCACGGCTCCGAGGGCATCCTCAAGTACACCGAGGCCCAGACGATCGCCCAGCAGCGCGTGCTGCCGATGGCACCGGCGCTCGGCATGGACGACGAGAAGTACGCGCAGTTCATGAGCCGGAGCCTGAGGGTGATGAAGGCGCTGAGGCTGCGCTAGGAGAACCGCGCGAGCAACCACAAACGGCCCGCAGCCAGGACCGTTCTCAACGAGGAGAACACGTGTCGTACGACTACGACGTCATCGTCGTCGGCTCCGGTTTCGGCGGCAGCGTCACCGCCCTTCGCCTCACGGAGAAGGGCTACCACGTAGGCGTCCTGGAAGCGGGCCGCCGCTTCACCCCCGAGTCGCTGCCCAGGAACTCCTGGGACCTGAAGAACTACCTCTGGGCGCCGAGACTCGGCATGTACGGCATACAGCGCATCCACCTGCTCGGCAACGTCATGGTGCTGGCGGGCGCCGGAGTCGGCGGCGGCTCCCTCAACTACGCCAACACCCTCTACGTACCGCCGAAGCCGTTCTTCGAGGACCCGCAGTGGAAGGACATCACCGACTGGCAGGAGGAGTTGCGGCCGTACTACGACCAGGCCCGGCGCATGCTCGGCGTACGGCTCAACCCGACGATGACCCCCTCGGACGTCCACCTCAAGGCCGCGGCCGAACGGATGGGCGTCGGTGACAGCTTCCATCTGGCGCCCGTGGGCGTGTTCTTCGGCGACGGAGAGGACGCGGACGGCCAGGCGAAGGCCGCGCCCGGCGAGGAGGTCGCCGACCCGTACTTCGGTGGCGCCGGACCCTCCCGCCGGGCCTGCGCCGAGTGCGGCGAGTGCATGACGGGCTGCCGCCACGGCGCGAAGAACACCCTCAACGAGAACTACCTGTACCTGGCCGAGAAGGCGGGCGCCGTCGTCCACCCCATGACGACGGTCGTGTCGGTCACCGACGACGCGCGGGGCGGGTACGCCGTCGCGACGCTCCCGACCGATGAGAAGAGGAAGGGCGAGGGGCGGGTCTTCACAGCACGCCGCGTCGTCCTCGCCGCCGGCACGTACGGCACCCAGACGCTCCTGCACCGTATGAAGGCGAGCGGCCGGCTGCCCCACCTCTCGCCGAGACTGGGCATGCTCACCCGCACCAACTCCGAGGCGCTGGTGGGCGCGCAGACCGACAACCGGCGCTACCGCAAGGCGCACGGCGCGCCCCGGGCCGACTTCACGCGAGGTGTGGCCATCACGTCCTCGATCCACCCCGACGCGAACACCCACATCGAGCCCGTCCGCTACGGCAGGGGCTCCAACGCGATGGGCGGCCTGTCCATCCTCCAGGTGCCGTACGCGGACGGCTCGTCCCGCGTCCTCGCCTGGCTCGCGAACGCCGCGCGCCACCCCTGGCTCGTGGTCCGCTCGCTGTCCAACCGGCGCTGGTCGGAGCGGACCATCATCGGCCTGGTGATGCAGTCGCTGGACAACTCCCTGACCACGTACCTGAAGGACAAGGGTGTGGGGAAGGGGCTGTTGACGGCCCGTCAGGGGCACGGCGCCCCCAACCCCAAGCAGATCAGGGCCGCCACGGAGGCTGCCTCCGCGCTCGCCGCCGAGATCAACGGGTTCGCCGGCAGCAACGTGGGCGAGCTGATGGGCACCCCGCTCACCGCGCACTTCCTGGGCGGCTGCCCGATCGGGGCGTCTCCCGAGGAGGGCGTGATCGACCCGTACCACCGGCTGTACGGTCACCCGGGCATCTCGGTCGTCGACGGCGCCGCGGTCTCGGCGAACCTCGGCGTGAACCCCTCGCTCACCATCACCGCCCAGGCCGAGCGCGCGATGTCGTACTGGCCCAACAACGGCGAGGCCGACCCGCGCCCGGCCCAGGGGGCCGCGTACGAGCGGCTGAAGCCGGTGGAGCCTCGGCACCCGGCGGTTCCGGCGCACGCGTTCGGCGCGCTGCGGCTGCCGCTCCTGGGAGTGCCGACGGTACCGCCGAAGAAACAGGACGTGGTGGAGCAACCCGGTGGGCGTGGATGAGCACACCGTGGACACGGCGGAGTAACCCGCGTCAGTGACCCGCGACAAAGAAGAGGAGGACCCGCGCTCCCCTCCGAGCGCGGGTCCTCCTTGTCTGTGCGAGGCGTGACGCCTTACGCGGCTCTGCGGCGGTCTATGCCGTGGTGTCCTCGCCCTTGCGGCGGCGGGCCAGGAAAACCGCGCCCGCGCCGGCGACGACGGCGACTCCGCCGACGAGGCCGATGACGGGCAGGGCGGAGCTCGACCCGGTCCGGGCGAGGCTGCCGGCGGGCAGCGCGGAGACCTCGCCCTGAGGCTTCTTCACGGAGTCCTTCTCGTCCTTCTCGTCCTTGTCGCCCTGCTCGGCCTCGCCCGGGTCCGTGTTGTCGGAGCCGGCCTTCAGCACCTCGAAGTCGTACAGTGCCCAGCCCTCCGCGATGCAGTCCTGGTCGTCGACCTTGTCGAGGTAGGCGCCGGAACCGAAGGACCAGGCGTCGCCCGCGGGCGCCTTCGCGTCGATGCTGACGCGCAGGTCGAACTTCGCGCTCGCCCTCGCCTTCAGTTCGTCGACGTGGGAGAAGTAGTCACCGGCCCACTCGTCGTCCCCGATCCGGGTCCACCTGCCGTCCTCGGGGTTCTTGAACTCCAGGTCGGCGTAGGGGCTGAGGAACTTGTCCTCGTCGGTCTCGCGGTTCTCGACCTCGGCGTAGAAGGCGACGCCGCTGATGTCCACGTCGGTGTCGTTGGTGACGACCAGCTGGAAGGAGTGGCGCCCGCTGCCTGCGACGATCTTGCCGGGCAGGCCCTTGACCTGGGCGGACACCTTGGCGTCGCCGTAGTCCTCGTCCAGCTCCTCGCAGAACGGGATCTCGGGGTCGGTGGGGTCCGCCTCGCTCGACGGGGAGGGGGTGGACGTCGGGGTCCGGGACTCGGCCGTGTCGCCGGCACCCTGGGCCACCGGCGCGGACGCGGAGGGGGTGACCACCGGCTCCGGCGTCGTGGCGGGCGCGGTGCTGTCCGGTGTCGTCTCCGGAGTGGACTCGGGGACCGCCCCGGGTGTGCTCGTGCTCGGAGTCCCGCTCGGCGTCGCCGTCCCGTCGGCGAACGCGGCCGGGGCCGACAGCAGGGCCACCGGCGCCAGGACAGCCGTCGCGGCCGCTGCGGCCAGAGCACGGCGAAGCTTCATTCGGGACCTCGTCCGAGTGGGGTCGGGGTGGCCACCACACCGCGGGGACGCGGGCATGGTCGTCGGTTCTGCACATGTGACCCGTGAGGCCAGTGAACGGTTGCGCCCCTTTTCACAGAATCCTTATGTGGGCTGGGTCACAAGTGGATGAGTGGAATTCGACTGCGTTAATCGGGTGTCGCTATGGCGCGTACATGATGTGATGTGCGCCGACTCGGACGCGACTGTCCGGGCGTTGTGGGGCGCATGTGAGCCGTGCGCGCATGCAGGCATGAGGGGGTGAGGCATGCGGGCATGTGCGCGTGCGGGGGGTGCGCCGGAGTTGAAGGCGGGGAATGTGAAGTCAAGGATGTCGCGGGCAGTCGTGGCTGCCTCGGTCGTGGCCGCGCTCGGTGTCACCGCGGCGTGTGGCGGGGGCGGCGACGAGGAGAGCGCCGAGGGTAAGCCGGCCGGGGCGACCGCCACCAAGTCGGGCGACCAGCCGAAGGGCGGCACGGGGGGAGGCAAGGGCTCGTTGACCGCGACCCAGTTGGAGAAGGCCGCGCTCGTGAGCGGTGACATCAAGGACTACACGGTCGGGAAGACGCCCGAGGCGGACATCCCGACCCAGACCGTGCCCGCCGACCCGGCTGCCTGCCAGCCGATCGCGGACATGTTCTTCTTCACCTCCACCCCGACGGCCGATGCCCGCGTCGCCCGCACCCTCACGGCCAGGAGCGACCTCAACGCGACCGTCGTCTCGCTCGCCCTGCTCGCCCACGAGCAGAGCGACGCGGAGAAGGCGATCGCCGGCCTGCGCACGGCGGCGAAGTCGTGCACCGCCTACGAGCACACCGACTACAAGTACAGCGACGTCAAGGCCCTGGCCGCCCCCGAGCTGGGCGACGAGGCGGTCTCGTACCGGCTGAAGGGCGCCATCGAGGGCACCAAGGTGCCGATGACCTTCACGATCGTCCGCAGCGGGTCGACGCTCGCGGCGTTCTACGCGATGAACGTCCTCGACGCGGACAAGGCGCAGGTGCCGCCGGACGTGATCGAGGCGCAGCTGACGAAGCTGGAGAAGGCGGCGGGCTGAGCCGTTTCCCTCGGTGTGCCGACTGGGTGCCGGACGACGAAGGGCCCCGCGGGACGCGTCCCGCGGGGCCCTTCGTCGTCCGGCACCGACGTCAGGGCAGCGCCGGTGCCTGGAGAGCGGCGCCGGGGGGTTGCGCCGCTCGTGTGGTTCTTGGCTTGTGTGGTTCTTGGCTTGTGTGGTTCTCGGCCCGCTGGCGGCCGGCCGCTGGTCGGCGCCCCGGCGCACCGGGGGCGCGCACGCGGTCTTGACCATTGGCGGTCGGGCTGGACAGTGCGGTTTGTCCGGTACGGGCTGTCCTTGCATCGTGCTGGATGGGGCACGGCCTCCGCAACCGTTTGGACCACCCTCGAACAGTTTCCGCCGGTCGGCTCCGGGCGTCCCCGGAGCCGACCGATCCTGGGTGACCGGGCTGCTGTCCCCTGCCGTCCGGTCACGACCCTGGAGCGAGGTCCCACGGCGCACGGTGCGATCCGTACGCCTCATCGCCCCAGCGGAGCCACGCGTGGTTCTCTCAGGCCCCGCGCCTGGCTGACACGGGCACCGGGACCAACGAGACGTGTGGTACGGCGGTCACGCGCCGTACGGGTGAGAGGGGTGCGGACGTGCGTGCGCCGGGCTTGCGTGCGGTGCGGACGTGCGTGCCCGGGCTTGCGTGCGGGTGGGGGCTTGCGTGCGGGTGGCGGCGGGCGGGGCTCCCCCCGGTCCCGGTCAGATGCGGCCACGGCACAGTTCCAGCAGGGTCATGGCGAGAGAGGTGCCGGGTTTGCCGAGGGCGTCGCTGTAGTGGGCGAGGATCTCCATCTCGCGGGAGAGGTTGACGCGGCGGCCCCCGGAGGCGATTCGGGCGTCCTGGACGACCGCCGAGACGGCCATCCGTTCCTGGACGAGTCCGATGATCCTGTCGTCCAGGGCGTCGATACGTTCACGCGCCCCCGTGATCACATCGGCGGCTTCCTCGGTGCGGGCGCCGGTCTTCTCCGTGGGGCTGGTCGTGGCCGTGCTTCCGGCCGTGGTGGCGGTCATCGCGGGGCTCCTTGTGTCGTGTCGACGTGTTCGTGAGGGATGCCCCCGAGCCGGCCGCAGGACCCGGAAAACGACCAGCGCCCCGGGCCTTGTCGGCCCGGGGCGCCTGGGAAGTCGCTTGTCAGTTGCTCAAGCAGCACGACCATGGCAGCCGGTGGGCCGGTTGCCATAGGTAAAGACGAACACCTGGTGCTTGAGCATGCGAACAGTATGGCCCTGGGCGGGGGCGGGGGCCAAGCGGGTTCGGATGGTGAGACACCGCGGGTGAGGCGGGACCGGCTTCCTTCGCCCCCGCCGCCCCTACCCGTCCCATCCCCAGGGGCTCCGCCCCTGAACCCCGGCCGAGGGGGCTGCGCCCGCCCCTGATCCCCGGCCGAAGGGGCTGCGTCCACCCCTGATCCCCGGCCGAAGGGGCTGCGCCCGCCCCTGAACCCCGGCCGAAGGGGCTGCGTCCACCCCTGAACCCCGGCCGAAGGGGCTGCGTCCACCCCTGAACCCCGGCCGAAGGGGCTGCGTCCACCCCTGAACCCCGGCCAATGGATGCCCCGATGGGCCCCGGCTGAGGGGTGCGGACCATGCCCCCTGGGTTCGTCGGGGGCGCCCCCCTGGGCTCCGGTCGAGGGGTGAGTCCTCTGGGTCCCTGGGTTCGTCGGGTGGCGCCCCTGGACCCCCGGATGGGTCGAGGGGCGCCCCCGGCCCGTCCTTTCGGGCTCCGCCCCGGACCCGCTGTCAAACGGCCGGAGGGGCCGAGAACTCAGCCCGTCCGGCGTTTGAGGACGAGGCCGCGAGGCCGATTCCAGGGGTCTGGGGGCGCAGCCCTCAGGGATGGGACGGGTAGGGGCGGCGGGGGCGAAAAACCGGCGCAGGCACCCCGGGGCGACACCCCCGGTAGACTCGGCAGGCACAGACCCCGCCCAACCGCCGGAAGGCACCCCGTGTCATCAGCGCCCCCCGCTGCCGCTTCCCCCGACACCGTCCTGGTCGTCGACTTCGGCGCGCAGTACGCCCAGCTCATCGCCCGCCGAGTCCGTGAGGCCCGGGTCTACAGCGAGATCGTGCCGAGCACCATGCCGGTCGCTGAGATGCTCGCCAAGAACCCGGCGGCGATCATCCTCTCCGGCGGCCCCTCGTCGGTCTACGCCGAGGGCGCCCCCCGACTGGACCGCGAGATCTTCGAATCCGGCGTCCCCGTCTTCGGCATGTGCTACGGCTTCCAGCTGATGGCCCAGACCCTCGGCGGCACGGTCGACAACACGGGCGCGCGCGAGTACGGCCGTACGGACCTGCACGTCTCCAAGTCCGGCTCCACCCTCTTCGAGGGCACCCCGGACGAGCAGTCGGTGTGGATGTCCCACGGCGACGCGTGCAGCGCGGCCCCCGAAGGCTTCACCGTCACCGCCGCCACGGACGTCGTCCCGGTCGCCGCCTTCGAGAACGACGAGAAGAAGCTGTACGGCGTCCAGTACCACCCGGAGGTCATGCACTCCACGCACGGCCAGCAGGTCCTGGAGCACTTCCTGTACCGGGGCGCGGGACTCACCCCGTCCTGGACCACCGGCAGCGTGATCGAGGAGCAGGTCGCGGTCATCCGCGAGCAGGTCGGCGCCAAGCGCGCCATCTGCGGCCTCTCCGGCGGCGTCGACTCGGCGGTCGCCGCCGCCCTCGTGCAGAAGGCCATCGGCTCGCAGCTGACCTGCGTGTACGTCGACCACGGACTGATGCGCAAGGGCGAGACCGAGCAGGTCGAGAAGGACTTCGTCGCGGCCACCGGCGTCCAGCTGAAGGTCGTCGACGCCGAGGAGCGCTTCCTCAAGGCACTCGCCGGGGTCACCGACCCGGAGGAGAAGCGGAAGATCATCGGCCGCGAGTTCATCCGGGTCTTCGAGCAGGCGCAGGCCGAGATCATCGCCGATGAGGGCCCGGAGGTGGCGTTCCTCGTCCAGGGCACCCTCTACCCGGACGTTGTCGAGTCCGGCGGCGGCACCGGCACCGCCAACATCAAGTCCCACCACAACGTGGGCGGCCTCCCCGAGGACCTGGAGTTCGAGCTCGTCGAGCCGCTCCGCAAGCTCTTCAAGGACGAGGTCCGCATGGTCGGCCAGGAGCTCGGCCTGCCCGAGGAGATCGTCCAGCGCCAGCCGTTCCCCGGCCCCGGCCTCGGCATCCGGATCGTCGGCGAGGTCACCAAGAACCGCCTCGACCTGCTCCGCGAGGCCGACGCCATCGCCCGCGAGGAGCTGACGGCCGCCGGCCTCGACCGCGACATCTGGCAGTGCCCGGTCGTCCTGCTCGCGGACGTGCGCAGCGTCGGCGTCCAGGGCGACGGCCGTACGTACGGTCACCCGATCGTCCTGCGGCCGGTGTCGAGCGAGGACGCGATGACGGCCGACTGGTCGCGCCTGCCCTACGACGTCCTCGCCCGCATCTCCACCCGGATCACCAACGAGGTGAAGGACGTCAACCGTGTCGTCCTCGACGTGACGAGCAAGCCGCCGGGGACGATCGAGTGGGAGTGACCCCGCCGGGGTTCCTGCGGGTTGTCGCGGGTTCCTGACGGGGCTCAGGTCCGCTTGAGCGTACGCACCGGTGCTCCGGGCTTCCATACCTGGACAACCAGGTATTTCTCGTCCTCGACGTAGGTCCGTACGACCTCCGTCAGCTCGGCTCGGAAGAGGTGGAGCGCCTCCGGCGCTTCCACCTCTTGCGTGTAGCGTGCCTTCGTCTCGGCGTCCTCGACTGCGATCGCCCGCCCGCTGATCCGTACGTCCCCGCCGCCCATGTCGGTACCCGAGCCCGGATTGGCCTGCAGCGAGAACCGCGGATCGCGCCGCAGGTCAAGCGCCTTGAGCGAGTCCGGCATCATGCCCAGCCACAGCTCACCGCCCACGAAACTGACTTCCAGCCCGGTCGTGCGCGGCGAACCGTCCTTGCGGAGCGTCGCGAGGACGTGGTGCGTGAAAGCGCCGAAGCGCTCCTCGACGGTCCGGGCGAAATCGGGTTCGGCGGTGGTGAAGGCGGACCAGCCCGGGCCGTCGTCGATGCCGGTGCGGCTCTCACGGCTTTCATGGCTCTCACGGTTCTCATGGCTCATACGGCCAGTCTGGCGCCCATACCCGACAACCTCTGTCGCGTATGCGACTCCCGTATCGTGTTCTGGCGCCGCGGGCGACGCGCTTTGGTGACGTCCGTAACGGTCGCGCACACTCTTCACCGGACGGCTCTGTCCTCTTACGGGGTCTGACGGTACCTTCCGCTCCGTAAAGGAACCCAGTGCTGGAGGACATATGCACGGGCCGACACCGCCCCTGCCCCTACCCACCGACCAGCTGCAGTTCGCCATGCCGCCGATGCACGACTCGCTGGACGACGAGCGCCGGCACCGCAAGGAACGGCTGGCCGGGGCGCTGCGGATCTTCGGGCGGCTCGGGTTCGAGGACGGGGTCTCCGGGCACATCACCGCGCGCGACCCCGAGTTCAGCGACTGCTTCTGGGTCAATCCGTTCGGCATGCCCTTCAAACACGTCACCGTGAGCGATCTGGTCATGGCCAACTCCGAGGGCCAGGTGGTCCACGGCCGCTACCACGTGAACCAGGCGGCGTTCACCGTGCACGCCCAGGTGCACGCCGCCCGCCCGGACGTCGTCGCGGTCGCCCACTGCCACTCGGTGCACGGCCGCGCGCTCTCGGCGCTCGCCGAACTGCTGGACCCGATCACCCAGGAGAGCTGCGCGTTCTACGAGGACCACGCGCTCTACGACACGTACACCGGCGTCGCCGTCGACGCGGAGGAGGGACGCCGTATCGCGTCCGCGCTCGGCAGCCGCAAGGCCCTGGTGCTGCGCAACCACGGATTGCTGACGGTCGGCGACTCCGTGGACGCGGCGGCCTGGTGGTTCCTGTCGATGGAGCGGTCGGCCCAGGTGCAGCTGACGGCGAAGGCGGCGGGCCGGCCGGTCCTCATCGGCCACCGGCAGGCCGTGGCCACGCGGGAACAACTCGGCGGCGACCTCGTCGCATGGATCAACTACCAGCCCCTGTGGCAGGACATCAGCAGGAGCGAGCCGGACCTGCTGAGCTGAGGCCCCTTCCGCCGCGCCCTAGAAGCCCCGCAACACGGCCGCCTTCGTCATTGCGAACTCCTCGTCGGTGAGCACCCCCTCCCGGTGCAGTTCCCCCAGCTCGCGCAGTCGGCGCAGCAGTACGTCGTGGTGGTCGGGCGGAGGCGCGGTCGCGGTCGCGGCGGCTGTGGGCAGCCGTGGGCGCTCCGCGTGGTCGACGTGGCCGAGGGGGTCGACCGCACGGGTCGCCGGGTGCGGCAGCCGGGCGGTGACCGCGGTCGCGACGAGGGCCGTGAGCAGGTCGCGACGGGCACTGCCCCACAGGTCGAGCGCGTACGGATCCTTCTCGGGAGGCAGCTTGGAGTACACCGTCTCCCGCGTCACGAACCGCATGAACCCGTCCTCGTACCCGGAGTTGGGCAACCACTCCACCTGCACCAACTCACCGACCGCGATGATGCGCGGCCCCGTCGCCCGCTTGACCCGGTCGGAGGTGTCGCTCCAGTCGATCCGCACCTGCGTCCCGTCGAACGACACCGTGCCGTCACTGGACCGCACGGACACCGGCACCGGCGGACCCGGCAGCAGATAGGCCTGGGCGGGCTCCTTCGGTATCTGCTCCAGGAGCAGGGCCTGGCGTATCTCCTCCGCCACGTACTCGGCGACGCCCGATCGGTCGATGTCGACCGTCAGCCGGTAGGGATCGGCCGCGTCGGGAAGCCGGCCGCCGGTCGCCTGGAGCAGCGGATCACTGCCCTCGCGGAGTCTGAGCCGCAACCGGCCCCGCTTCCGCTCGGGTTCGTAGGTGATGCCCGACACCGCTTCGAGCGGCACCGATATCTCCCCGTACGTCTGCCGGAACAGCGGCACGGAGCGGTGCAGTCCCGGCGTGATCCGGACCGTGCTGCCGTCGAAGGCCCAGGTCCCGTCACGCTGGATGATCTCGGCCATGGGGAGATTCTCGCAGCGGGGGGCCTCGCGGGGAGAGCGGTGGAGCGTAATCGGATGGGTAGGCGCAAGCCTGATCGGACGAAGGGCCCGTTCCGGAGCGATGGTTGTGCGTGGACGCCCGCGCAGTTCCCCGCGCCCCTTTCGGAGCGGAGCCGTGCGCCTGGGCGCCCTGGTCAACGCGCATCTCCCGCCTTCACCCCGCCCTGACCAGACCTGCCGGACGAGGGCCCTGTTCCGTACGGCACAATGCGCTGTCATCGCAGGGTGGCTGTACGGCTGTCGGATGGCGCAGGCGTACGGAGGAGAAGTGGCGCGGGGAAGGCGGGGTCGGGCGTGGCGGTGCAGGAGGCGAGACAGGGCGCGGGCGCCCACGAGGGCGGCTGCGCGTGCGGGGACTGCCCGCGCGGCGCCCGTGAGGGACACCGGCGCGCGGTCGCCGCGTTCCTGCTCAAGCGCGAGGAGTTCGCGTCCGGCCAGGGGCTGCCCGCGGCGGTCGCGCACTCCGCGTCGGCGTCCCGCCAGTGGGTCTCCGACGAACTCACCCAGTCCGCCGCCCTCGTCGCCGAACGCGCGCGGGCGGAGGGCGAGGCATGGCTGGGCGGCCTGTGGCTGCGCACGGCGTACGTCGTGTGGGGCGCCTTCCTGTCCCTGCTCCTGACCCAGGCCCTTACCGCTGTCGGCGCGGGCTGGACAGCGGCACGCACGGCCGGTCTGCTCGCCGCGCTGGTGGTGGGCCTGGCCGTGACGGGCGCCGGCTACCTGCACCGCTCGCGGGGTGGTGCTCTGGCCCCCGTGATCGGTGAGGACAACCGACTGTCCACCTCCCGCGCGGTGGCCGCGAGCTGGGTGCTCCTCGCCGTGTACGCCGTCCTGGTCCTCGTCGGACAACTCGCCGCCGCCTCGGACCACGGCCGACGGGACGCGCTGATCACCGGGCTCGACCTCTCCCGGGGCGCGGGCCTGGTGACCGTCCTCGCCGTCCTGTGCGGGATCGCCGTGCTGGTCCGGCGCGTGGTCGGCCTGCGCGTCCTCGGCCAACGCCTGCAGAAGGTCCGCGCCGACCGCCCTCGTGCCTCCGACCTTCTGACCGACGACTCCGGCCGAGGAAGCTTCACGGACATCCAGTTCGTCGTCGTGAACACCGTCGCCCTCGCCTTCGCCGTCGTACGCCTGGCCCGCCGCCCCGACCAACTTCCCGACCTCCCCTGGGGACTGGCCCTGCTGGTGCTGGTCTCGGCGGCCACGTACGTGGCCGGCAAGTACGCGGAGGGCGGCCGCCCCGTGATCCTCTCCGTGGTCCGCGCCCGTGAGGCCGGCGACCTCGACGCGCCCATCCGCACCGGCGACGACATCGAGATCCGCGGCGCCGGCTTCGTCCCGCCGGGTGCCCAGGGTGCCGACCGCCTTTCCCGGATGGCCGTCCGTATCGGCGCCGTCCACGTCCACGTCCCGCTCGTCCCCGTCGCCGGCGGCTTCAGCAACCCCACGGACGCTGTCCTCACGGTGCCGGTCCCCGCCGACGTGGAGCCCGGCCGAGTGGAGGTCCAGGTGGTGACCGCCGCCGGGGTGGAGACGAACCGGTGTGTGATCGAGGTGACCGACTGAGTCCGGCTGATTGCCCACGTCTGGCCGACTCCTTGGCCGCGTCCGGCCGATGCTCGCCGGGTTCGGCCGTCTGGCCGTCTGGCTGTCGGGCTGTCGGGCCGTCTGACCGTGGCTGGTTGACTGGCGGATCCGGACTGGCTGGGGACTGGCAGGGCTGGCAATTGGCCGGGCTGGCGAATTGCCTTGCTGGGCGACTGGCCGGGTGATCGGCTGACCGGTCGACTGAGCGTTCCCTGATGTGCAACGGTCTCCCGTGCCGTCGGGTGCCAGTGCCGCCTGCCGACCGCGGCAAGTGCCGCCGGAAGCACCAGGATCGGCCGGGCCAGAGGTCGATGGAGCTGAGCGGCAACCTACTGAGAAAACCTGTGAAACACCCCCGAAAAGCCACGCTCACCAAAAAATGATGCTCCGCTCATTGAGCGGCCCTCCTCTTTCGTACGTATGGTCTGTTGAGGGGTCAACGGCACGGCGGCGAGAGGCGGCGGACAGTCATGACTCACAGTATTCGTTCGGACACGCAGACCCCCTACTTCGACAGCGGCCGAGACTGGCGGGACACCGCCACCCGATACGCCCTGCTCCCTCTGAGAGTTTTCCTCAGCGTCACTTTCATCTACGCCGGCCTGGACAAACTCACCGACAGCGCCTTTCTGTCCGACGCGGGCTCCGGCTCGATCGGCGACATGATGCGCGCTGTCCGCGACTCCTCGGCCATCCCGGCCCTCGTCGACTTCGCCCTCAAGAACCCCGTCGGCTTCGGCTACGCCATCGCTCTCGGTGAGCTCGCCGTAGGTCTCGGCACTCTCTTCGGACTCCTCGCCCGCCTCGCGGCCTTCGGCGGTGCTCTGATCTCCCTCAGTCTCTGGCTGACGGTCAGCTGGGCATCCGACCCCTACTACTACGGCAACGACCTCGCTTATCTCATGGCCTGGCTCCCCCTCGTTCTCGCCGGAGCTTCCGTCCTCTCCATCGATGCCGCCATCCGCAACCGCCGACGGCAACGAACAGGCGGCTATCGCTGATCGGCCGCGCAGCCGGGTCGCCGCCCGTCTGTATCGCTGCGATGTGCACTGCTGCCCATGCGCATGCCCGAGGTGCGCACGGCCGTAGTGGTCACGGCTGTAGGTCACGGCTGTGGTGGCCACGGCTGTAGTGGTCGGGGCCGCGGTACCACCGTCTGCCGCACGTCTGCGACCTGCTGCCTCGCTCGGTCTGTCGGAGTGGAGGTCCACGCTCATCTCGTCCCCGGCCGTGCCGCACGGGAGCCACCCGGCACAGGGTCGACCGGGCACAGCGGTGCCCAGGCACCGGACGACCGGGCGCCGCCCACGGGCGGCTACGTGAACCTGCCCGGCCCCCCGGCGCCCGAGGCCTGCCTGTTCTCGGGGGCCTGCCCCGCGCGCGGGGACGATCGGCGGCGTATGGCGTGCGTCAGGAACGCCGTCACGCCTGCCAGACAGAGGCCACCGGTGACGAGGGGTACGGCCACGAACCAGGGGGTCTCCCAGGCCCCGCCCGCGTCTCCGGCGTAGACGAGGGCGGTGAGGGTGAGGAAGAAGCCCGCGACGAGCTTCCCGGGCTCAACGTCATGCCGCAGCACGAGTCACCTCCGCCTGGCCCACGCCGACCTCGAGGCTGACATCGATCGTGCCGCCGGACTTCCCGCCGTCGGTGGAGCCCTTCACGGCGGAAAGGGTCAGTTGCTTCTCCTTGTCCGGTGCCACGTCCACGTCCTCCTTCTTGTCGCCCGGCAACTGGATGTCTCCCACGCCCACTTCGATCGTCAGACGCACCGTGACGTCCGGGGGGAGTACCACTTTCAGCTTGCCCACGCCCACCTCCGCGCCGGTCGTCACCGTCCTCCCCTCCGGCACATCCACACGCGTCAGGTCCAACGTGCCCACACCCGTGCCCAGCTCGTACGCCGGCTGTATGTCGGCTACGGTGGCCGGCGCCCAGGTCGTGCGTATCCATTGGGTGTTGACGTTCGCCGGGAGCGCTGCCGAGCACACCAGCAGACCCGCCGTCACCACCGCGAGGAAAATCGACCCCGCGCCCGTACGCCCCAGGAACGCGCTGATCCCGATGCCCAGTCCGAACACGGCGAGGGCGCAGGCCAGGCCGGTCTGCAGACTCGTCCCGAGCGCGTGGTCGTCCCACGCCAGCTTTGTGCCGAGACCGCCGGCCAGCAGCGCGAGGAGGAATACCCAGCCGCCTATCCAGCGCGGCCCGCGTGGGTTGGGCCTCTGGGCGGTACGTATGTCCGGGCGGGACGGTGTTCCCCGAGCGATGTTGATGGCCGCCGCGACATCGCGGCCATGGGCCTCCCACGGCCCCCACAGATAGCCCGTCCCGCCCACGTGTGTGCCGTCCTTGACGATCGGGTCGCGCCACCAGGACGGGTAGGAGGCCGGGACAGGGGGCGCCTGCGCCTCCGGGGGCGCGTCGGCGACGGCCTGTGCCGCGAGCGGGTCGGGATCGGGGGCGCCTCGCTTCCGCGACCAGTATCCGGCGCCCGCGAGGAGCAGGGCGAGGACGACCGCGAAGGTCAGCACCCCGCCGTTGCCCAGCATGGTGAGGAAGACGCCGCAGCCGACCAGGGCGAAGAGCACGGCCGCCAGGGCCTGGCCGTCGACACGGCCGGTCAGCAGTTTGCGTAGCTCGTTCTCCTCCTCGTCGTCGTACGGAACGAACAGCCACACGAAGCCGTAGAAGATGAGACCTGTGCCGCCGGCCACCGACAGCACCGTGAGCACGATCCGGAAGATCACCGGATCCATGTCGCACTGCCGCCCCAGTCCTGCGCAGACCCCGCCGATCATCCTGTGCCGCCGGTCACGCTGGAACCTGGTGGGGGGCGGGGTGGGGGCGTCGGCGGCCACCTGAGCCGTGGGCCCGGAGTGTGGGGTCCTTCCGGAGGCCCAACCCGTGGCCCCGGTCGGTGCGTCGCCCGCTGTCCTGTCCGCGGGCTCGTGCTGCCCGGTTGGGTTTACCTGGTCCGCGGGTGTGCCCGCGCCCGCACGCACACCCGCACTCGCATGCGTGTGCGCGCCCAGCTGCGCGCGCGGCTCCTTGCCCTGGCCCGGTCCGGGCGTGGTGCCGCCCTCGTCCGGGGCGGGCATGGCGTCCTGCGGCTCGGTGGCCGGCCGCCGGGCGCCCGAGCCGGGGCCCGGCTCCGGTGCCGCGTGCTGCTGATCTGTCATGTGTCCATCGTGACCGCCGTGACCGCGTGGCGGCAGTCGGGATGACCCTGGCCGAACCCTGATATTCGCCCCGGGAACTGTTCGATCACGACCCGGTCGAAGATCAGGGGTGTCTCCGGGACAGACCCTGATGCCCCGGGCCGCCATGCGTGTGAACATCGATGGCATGCCGGAAGCCGCAGCAGTGCCAGTCGACGTCCCGCGGCCCCCGCGCAAGCTCTACCGGAGCAGCGACGGTCGCTGGCTCGGAGGCGTGGCGCGAGGGCTCGCAGGGCATCTCGGGCTGCCCGTGACCTGGCTGAGGCTCGTGTTCGTCGGCCTGTTCCTCGCGGACGGCCTCGGCGCCCTGTTGTACGCGGCGTTCTGGTTCTTCGTCCCGCTCGGCGTGGGCGGTGTCGACAACCAGCGGCCCCCGGCCGTCTCCACCGAGACCTCACCGGACGGCCGGCGCAAGCTCGTGGCCCGCAGGCCGGACAGGGGGCAGATCGTCGCCCTGCTCCTCATGGTCGTTGTGGCCATGGTCTTCGTCGGCAATGTGAACCTCGGCGACGGAGCCAAGGCGTACCTGTGGCCGACCGTGCTGGTCGCCGCCGGTGTCGCCCTGGTCTGGCGCCAGGCGGACAACGCGCGACGGGCCCGCTGGGTCGAGGTCGGCCGCCGTCGGCGCACGCTCACGCTGCTCCGTTCCGTGGGTGGTGTCCTGCTCGTCACCGCGGGCGTCTCCGGGATATTCGTCCTACAGGGCTCCGCGGCCCACCTCGGCTCGGTCCTGCAGGCCGCGCTCGCGGTCCTCGTGGGGATAGCGCTGCTCGCCGGCCCGTATCTCGTCCGCATGACGCAGGACCTCTCCGAGGAGCGGCTGATGCGTATCCGCGCCCAGGAGCGGGCGGAGGTGGCGGCCCACGTCCACGACTCCGTGCTGCACACCCTGACGCTGATACAACGCAACGCCGAGAACGCGAACGAGGTGCGCCGCCTGGCCCGAGCTCAGGAGCGCGACCTGCGCAACTGGCTCTACAAACCCGAGGGCACCGGCAAGGACCAGGACGACGAGCCCAACACCCTGGCGGAGGCCGTGAAGCGCAGCGCCGCAGAGGTGGAGGACAAGCACGGCGTCCCCATCGAGGTCGTGGTCGTCGGTGACTGTCCCCTCGACGAGCGCCTGGGCGCGCAGATGCAGGCCGCGCGCGAGGCGATGGTGAACGCCGCCAAGTACGGTGGCGAGGGCGGCGCCGTACAGGTCTACGCCGAAGTCGAGGGGAGAACGGTCTTCGTGTCCGTGCGTGACAGGGGTCCCGGCTTCGACCTCGACTCGATACCCGCCGACCGCATGGGTGTCAGAGAATCGATCATCGGTCGCATGGAGCGCAACGGCGGTACGGCACGGCTCCGCGCCGTACCGGACGGCGGCACGGAGGTCGAGCTGGAGATGGAGAAGGCGGAGGCGACGTCATGAGCGACGCGAACGGGGCGAGCGGTCAGGCCAGGCCGGACGGGACGTTCCCCGGTACCGGCCCCACCGGCCCTGCGGGTCCCGCCGATCAGGCGGGCGTCGAGGCGGCCGCGGACGCACCAGGGGGTTCGGTGGGGGAGAGAGGGAGCGAGTTGACGCAGGGGGCCGAGCCGGCCCGGGGTAGTGAGCCGGCGGAGGCGGCCGGTTCGGCACCGGGGCGCCGGGTCCGGGTCGTACTGGTCGACGACCACCGCATGTTCCGCACGGGCGTGCAGGCGGAGATCGGGCAGACGGAGAATACTGGTGTCGAGGTCGTCGGAGAGGCGGCTGACGTCGACCAGGCGGTGAGCGTCATCACGGCCGCACGGCCCGAGGTGGTGCTCCTCGATGTGCACCTCCCGGGCGGTGGCGGCGTCGAAGTACTGCGCCGGTGCGCCGCGTTGATGTCCGACGTCGAGCAGCCCGTCCGCTTCCTCGCCCTCTCCGTCTCGGACGCGGCGGAGGACGTCATCGGAGTCATCCGGGGAGGTGCCCGAGGGTACGTCACCAAGACGATCACCGGTACGGACCTGGTCGACTCGATCTTTCGCGTCCAGGAGGGCGACGCGGTGTTCTCGCCGAGGCTGGCCGGCTTCGTCCTCGACGCCTTCGCCTCCACGGACGCCCCGCCCGTCGACGAGGACCTGGACCGTCTCACCCAGCGTGAGCGTGAGGTCCTGCGCCTCATCGCCCGTGGCTACGCGTACAAGGAGATCGCCAAGCAGCTGTACATCTCCGTCAAGACGGTGGAGTCCCATGTCTCGGCGGTACTGCGGAAGTTGCAGTTGTCCAACCGGCACGAGCTGACGAGGTGGGCGACGGCACGACGGCTGGTATGAACCGAGCCCCGCTCCGAGCCGGGCCCTGTTCCGAGCCGGGCCCTGTTCCGAGCCGGGCGGGAGCCCTGGCCGGGGCACCGGCCAGGGCCGCGCTTCACCCAGCCCTACCGCTTGGACTGGCCTGACCGTTCCCGCGAGGGTTCACGGCCACCGCCTTGAAGAACGTGTAGTGGAACGTCCCTTCGTCCGTCGCCGTTCGGTGCAGGTCGGCGATGCCTCGGTCCCAGTCGGAGGGAGTGATCAGGCCTGCGGCCAGGGCGTCCTCCCGGACGGACTCGATCATGGCGATGAACGTGTTCCGGGTGAAGCCGTTCACCAGGGCGGGGCGGGAGCGGTCGGCGTAGACCGTGCGGGGGTGAACGGTGATGTCCTCGAAGCCGGATTCCGAGAGAAGGGGATGGAGTTGACGGCCGATGAGGGCGTTCCCGCCTCCGCCGGACTGAAGGCGGATCTGGCAGTCGATCGCGGCCTGGGCGTGGGCGCTGTCGGGGTGAAAGAACGCCGAACCGTGGTCGCCTTCGATGACGGTGAGGCTGCCGCCGGGCCGCAGGACGCGGCGCAGGGAGGTGAGCGCCTGGTGGGGAGCGTCCAGGTGTTCCAGCACGAAGCAGACGAAGACGTGGTCGAACTCGGCGTCGGTGAAAGGAAGGTCGAAGATGTTCGCCTGGGTCCAGGTCACATGGGCGCGGGGTGCGTGAGCCGTCACCCGGGCGCGGGCCTGGGCCAGCGAGGACGCCGAGATGTCGACCGCCGTGAAGTGGGTTTCCGGGTTCATGGTCACGAGGTGGACGGTCTGGGCTCCGACTCCGCAGCCCGCCTCCAGGACCTTGCTGCCCGCCGGGAACGCCGTGTCGTGGTGGAGCAGCGTCGCCAGGGTGTCGGCCTGGTCTCCGAGGCGGCGGGTCTCGTGGTCGGAGTAGCCGTGGACGTAGTCGGGAGGCATGGGTGCGGAAGCGGTCATGGGATGAGCATCGTTCGACAATGGTTCGGTGAACAGAGCCAAGGACCTGTCTGACGACAGGTCCAAAGAGGTTGGGGGATGCGCGGTGAGTTCCGGTGAAGGGTCGTCGGTCGGCTCCGGCGGCGGATCCGCCGTTGGTCCCGGTGAAGGCACCGACTTCCTGCAACTCGACATCAGGGACGCCCCGTCCGGAGGGCGGGCCGAGTGGCTGGCAGGCCGGCTGCGGAGCGCGATCGCCGACGGACGGCTGCCCGTGGGCAGCCGGCTCCCCGCGACCCGGGTGCTCGCCGCCGAGCTCCGCGTGTCCCGCGGCCTGGTGACCGAGGCGTACCAACGGCTCACGGAGGACGGCCACGTGGCCGGGCAAGGGCGCAAGGGGACGGTCGTGACGGCGGCGCCCGCGCTCCCGCCCACACCGGCCCGGCACCCGTCACCGGCGGCGAGCCGAGCGGCCGACCAACTGTTCGCCGCTCCACCTGATGACGACGTCTTCGACGTCGTCCGCTCCGTGCCCGCCCGGATCGACCTCTCACCCGGAGTCCCCGACCTCACCGCCTTCCCACGGGTGGCCTGGCTCCGCGCCGAACGGGCTGTGCTCGACGAGTTGGCTCCGAACGGCTTCGCGTACGGCGATCCGCGGGGCACACCGGAGTTGCGGCGGGCTGTGGCCGGATGGCTGGCGCGGTACCGGAACATTCGGGCGGACCCCGACGAGGTGCTGATCGTGGCCGGGACCGCGCAGGCACTGGCGCTGATCGGGCAGGTGCTCCGGGAGGACGCTGTCGAGGAGATCGCGGTGGAGGAGCCCGGATCGCTCGGTGTGCGGCAGCATCTCCAGCGGCAGGGGCTGCGTACACCGCCGGTTCCGGTGGACGGACAGGGCGTCCGTGTGTCCGAACTCCGCGCAGGGGGAGCCGTTTTGCTCACCCCGGCGCACCAGTTCCCGACCGGGGTCGTGCTCGGGGGCGCGCGGAGACGGGATCTCATGCGGTGGGCGGAGAAGGGCGGGCTGATCGTGGAGGACGACTACGACGCGGAGCACCGGTACGACCGCCCGCCCGTACCCGCGCTGCGGGCGATGCTGCCGGAGAGGGTCTGCTACGCGGGGAGCGTGTCCAAGCTGCTGGCGCCCGCGCTGCGTACGGGGTGGGTGGTGGCGCCACCGCGCTATCGGGACGCCCTCGTGGCCGCCAAGCGCTTCGCCGACCTGGGTAATCCCTCGCTGCCCCAGCTCGTCCTCGCCCGGCTGATGGAGACCGGTGAACTGGAGCGGCACCTACGGAAGTTGCGGCACCGGCACCGAAGCCGCCGGGACGCGATGATCACGGCGATACGGGAGCACCTGCCCGGAGCGGCGGTCCACGGCGCGGCCGCCGGACTCCACCTGCTGATCACCTTCGGTGGGGCGGCGGACAGGACCGCAGCGGCGCGGGGACGGGGGGAGCTCGCCGACACCGAGCTGGCGGCGGCCGCGCTCGCCCGGGGCGTCAAGGTCCATCCCCTCTCCTGGCACCGCCAGCGTCCGGGACCGCCCGGGCTCCTCCTCGGCTACGCCGCCTCCCCGGCCACGGCCGTCGCGGAGGGGGTGGCGACGCTGGGCGAGGTGCTGCGCGGACTCGGCGGGGTCCACTGACTCCGGGTTGGCCCTCAGCGACTCCTCGCTCCGTCGTAGGTTCGGTCCCTACAACCGGAGAATTGCGTTTCGGCAACCCAACAGAACGTCACACGTCAGGAGTTGGACATGGACGTACAGGACGCGCAGAGCATGCGGGACGCGGGGGACACGGCCAAGCGGCTGCGGGCGATCAGCGACGAGTTGTCGGACCGTTTCTACGAGCGGGACGACGTGGTGCGGACGCTGGTGGTCACGCTGCTGGCCGGGCAGCACTCGTTAGTGCTCGGCCCGCCCGGAACGGCGAAGTCCGAGATGGCGCGGGAGCTCACGGGCAGAGTCGAGGGGGCGGCCTACTGGGAGATCCTCCTGTCGAAGTTCACCGCGCCGACGAGGATGTTCGGTCCCATCGACGTGGCCGCGCTGGCCCGCGGCGAGTACCGCCAGGTCTATGACGGCCGGGCCACGACCGCGCATGTCGCGTTCATCGACGAGATCTTCAAGTGCTCCACGGCTGCGCTGAACGAGACACTGGGCTACCTCAACGAGAGGATCTACCACCCCGAGAACGGCGGCGAGCCGATCCGCTGCCCCCTGATCGGAGCCATCACGGCGAGCAACGAGCTGCCGGGCGAAGAGGACGCGGCCGCGATCTACGACCGACTGCTGGTGCGGATCGAGGTCGGGTACCTGGAAGACCCCTCGAACTTCGCCGCGCTGGTCCGTTCCGCCGTCAGCCGCCCGGCGGCGCGGTCGCGGACCACCATCGAGCTGGCCGCCCTGCAGCACGCCGTGACCGAAGCCGTCCCGGCCGTGGACGTTCCGGACGTGATCGTGGACGCGGTGTGTACGCTGCGGGCCGCCCTGCGCCGCAAGGAACTCGTCGCCTCCGACCGCCGTTGGCGGCAGGCGGTGGGACTGCTCCAGGCGTCCGCCTACCTCGACGGCCGCCCGGCGGTCGCCGAGACCGACCTGTCGGTGCTGACCCACGTGCTGTGGGACTCGCCCGCCGAACGCCCCACCGTCGAGCGCGAGGTGCTGCACCTGGTCAACCCCGACGCGAAGGAGGCACTCGACCTGGCCGACGCCATCGATGAGCTGGAGGCCCAGCTCGACGCCATGGCAGGACAGTCTCGCGAGGCGCTGAGCGACTGGGTCATCAAAAAGGCCCACAACAAGCTCGCCATGGCGGGGAAGCGCCTGGAGAAGCTGCGTGAGGAGGCGGCGAGCGCGGGCCGCTCCACCGCGGCCATCGACCGGGTCACCGGCCGCCAGCGCGCTGTCCGCGCCCGTGTTCTCACTGAGGCCCTCGGCGTGGACGCGAGCATGGTGCAGGCCCAGCTCTGACCACCGGCGGGACAGGCCCATGGACAGGACGCCCGAGAAGGGCGGCAGGACGCCGGAGAGGGCGGCAGGACGCCGAGAGGACGGCAGAGAACGCTGAGATGGACGGCAGGGCAGTGAGATGGCCGACAGGGCACTGAGCAAGATCGACGAGCTGGCGAGCGGGGCCGGGAAATGGCTGGGCCTGTCGTCCGCCACCCCTCCCACGCGGCACACCGCGGCCGTGGTCGCGGACCGGTTCGACCGGATCGCGTGGCGTGACACCTACGAGCAGTCGGCCGGACTGCGCGACCTCGCGCGGGAACTGACCGAGCGCCACGACTGCACGACCGACCTCCTGACCGACGTGTTCCTGGCCGCCTACAAGGTCCGCCCGCGCTTGCGGGAGCGCGCGGAGATGGACCCCTCCCGGCTGGTCAACCACCAGGTCATCACCTGCCTGGTGGAGTCACCGGAGTTCGCCGAGCTGCATCGGGAGACGGCCGGTGACCCCTACGCAGCCGCCATGGCCGTGCTCGCCCAGGCCGCTGTGCTGCGGGGGCTGCTGGAGCGCTCCCGTCCGGCCCAGGAGCGGTCCGAGCAGGCGAGCAGGGCCCGGCAGGACGCCGAAGGCGCGGCGGCAGCGGTGAGCGAGGCGCTCCAGCGGGCCGCCGACGAGGCGGACTGGTCCGAGGGGGCGGGCACCGTGCCGGCCTCGTTCGCCGACGCCGCACGACGGGCGATGGAGGCAGCCGAGGCCGCCGACGCCGCCGCGCGGCAGGCCGCCCAGTACGCCACGCAGGCCCTCGCGGCGGCGGTCCCCGGTGTCAGTGCCGCCGCGCGGAACGCGGCGGCGAAGGCCGCCGAGGCCGTGCGGGAGGAGGCCGCGCTGGTGCGGGCGTGGGGCGTCGGTCCCGGCGAGCTGGACCGGATGCCGTTCGAGCAGCGCGCTCGGCTCGCCGAGCGGTTGCGCACGAGCCGTCTCGCGCAGTGGGCCGAGCTGATCGGCCGCTTCCGTCAGATGGCGGGCGGCGAGCGCGCCCGCAAGGTGGAGAACGCCACGGGCGAACTGGTCGGTGTCACGCTCGGCAACGACCTCTCCCGTGTCATCCCCTCCGAGCTGGCGGCTCTCGGCGTGCCCGAGCTGCGTGCGGTGTTCGCCGTGCGCTACGCCGCCGGCGAACTGATGCTCTACGACAGCCAGGGCGAGCAGACCAGCGGCCAGGGCGCGATCATCGTGTGCGTGGACACCTCGCACTCCATGTACGAGGCGGGGCCCGGCGGAGTCACCCGGGAGGCGTGGGCCAAGGCATGCGCCCTGGCGCTGCTGGATCAGGCCCGGCACGCGGGGCGTGACTTCGTGGGCATCCTGTTCTCCGCCGCCGACAAGATCCAGGTCTTCCGTTTCCCGGCCGACCGGCCCGCCGGGATCGCCCGGACCCTCGACTTCGCGGAGACCTTCCTCGGCGGCGGCACGAGCTACCAGCGGCCGCTGTCGGCGGCCGCCGAGCTGCTGGAAGAGGAGTTCAACGACACCAGCCGCAGACGGGGCGACATCGTGATGATCACCGACGACGACTGCGGCGTCACCGAACAGTGGATGCGCGGCTGGAACGAGGCCAAGCACCGCCTGGGTTTCCGGGTCTTCGGCGTCGCGGTCGGCGCGCCCCGGGTCGCCGAGGCCGACTCGGTCCTGGACACCCTGTGCGACAACCTCCGTTCCGTCGAGGACCTCACCGATGTCCACGCCGCCGTCGACCTCTTCCGCGTGATCTGACCCGGATCGCACCGTCCGCGGAGCCCGCGCGCGGGGCTCACACCACCCGCGTGGCCCCCGCGAACGGCATCTCGTCCACCGGCGCCACCCGCACAGGCGCCCCCGGACGGGGCGCGTGGATCATCTGCCCGTTCCCCGCGTAGATGCCCACATGGCTGATCCCGGAGTAGAAGAACACCAGGTCACCGGGCAGAAGCTGGGAGCGCGCGACGCGCTGTCCCGCGCCGATCTGCGCGTATGTCGTCCGGGGCAGTGAGACCCCGGCCGCGCGGTACGCCGCCTGCGCGAGCCCTGAGCAGTCGAAGGCGTCGGGGCCGGTCGCGCCCCACACGTACGGGCTGCCGAGCTTGCCGTACGCGTACGAGAGCGCCGTGGCCGCCCGTGGGCTGGGTGCCCGGTCGGTGGAGGAGGCCGCCGAGAGGGGGCCGAGGCCACGGGCCGCGAGCCCGGCCCGCGAAGCGTGCCCTGCGCCTCCCTCCGGGGCCGGCCACGTCCGCTCGTCCTTCGAGAGCCCCGCCAGCAGACGCCTTGCCTCGCCCAGCTTTCCGGTGATTGTCCGCTTGTGTCGCTCGAGGTCCGTCTGCCTGGACGCCAGCCGGGAGAGTTCGATGCGCGCGGCGCCCCGCAGTCGCCCGATCTCCCTCAACTGCCTCCGCACGTTCGCCACGTCCGATGCCTGACGGCTGCCCATCCGTTCCGCGAAGGCCGCGCCGTCCAGGTACGCGTCCGGGTCGTCGCTCAGCGCGAGCTGCAGCGCGGGATCCATGCCGCCGCCGCGGTACTGCGCCGCCGCCATCGAACCGAGCTTCTCGCGCGCCGAGTTCAGCCCCTCCGTCCGGCGTGCCGCCTCGTCCCGCAGGTCCTCCAGCCGCTCCCTCGCCTCGCCGGCCCTCTCCCGCGCGCCGTTGTACTGCTCGGTGGCGGCCTCCGCCTCCTCGTACAACTTGTTCACCTTCGCCTGGACCTGCGCCGGTGTGAGCTGTGGTTCGGCGTGCCCGGTGCCGTCGAAGCCGGCCGCGCTCGCCGCGCCCGCCAGGGCGATGGTGAAGGCGGTACGAGCCGTGTTGCCGCCGAGGGGGCGCTGTCTGGGCCTGCGGTGCGCTGGCAAGTGGGCGTCACGTCCTTTCGTGCGACGTACGACCGAGACGGCCTGTCGGCCGGACCGCCGTGGGGATCGACGGTCGCGCATCCGGCGGCGGCCGCACAGGGGGAGCGAGCCGCCGCCGGACCTCTCGGCGGAGGTGCCCGACTGCCGCCCCTGGCTCGGGCGACGGTGGGGAGCCGGCCACCTGGGGGAGGACGCTAAGCCTGGATGTGTCCGCTTGGTAACGCCATGTACGGAATTGGTGCCAGTGGACCACCAGTGACCGTATGTGACCGTGATCTCCGTCCGGCGGCGCCGACTTCACGCGGAGCGATGACCGATGCGGCAGTTTCGCGCCAAAGGGACGTGAAGCGGTGCTAAGGGCGCATATATGCGACGGATCAGCGGGCCCGGTGACCGGCCGCGCGAGGGCCCCTGGTTAGGCTCCGGCTCCATGGACGTACTCATCCATCTCTTCGTCGCCCTGCACATCATCGGCATCGCCTCCCTCCTGGGCGGCTTCCTCACCCAGATGAAGGCGATGGGGCAGGGGACGGCCCGTTTCGTGCCCGCCATGCTGCACGGCGCGCTGACGATGCTCATCACCGGCGCCGTCCTGGTCGGCCTCAACCAGGCCGACGACCAGCCGGTCAACAACATCAAGATCGGTGTGAAGCTGGCTCTGCTGGTCGTGATCCTCGGGCTCGTCTACGTGAAGCGCGACGAGGAGCGGGTGGAGAAGGGGCTGTTCGCCCTCGTGGGCGCCCTGACCACGGCGAACATCTTCATCGCGGTGCTCTGGACCTGACCCGGACCGTATTCTGCCCCGGCCGTCCGCGAAAGCCGAGCCGGTGCGCGGCCCGCTCTGGGCCAGGAGGCCGGTGCGGCCCTGAAGGCCGGCGAGGAAGCCGGTGCCGGCCCTGACCGCCGGCGAGGAGCCGAGATCAGGGCCGGGCGGGACAGTGGGGGCGTTATGCCGGCCGCACCACGCTGTGGATCGCCGACTCGCCGTCGTAGAAGATCGACTCCTCGCGGACGTAGGCCCCCGGCTTGGGCGCGTGGATCATCATGCCGTTGCCGATGTACAGGCCGACGTGACTGATGTCGTCGTAGAAGAAGACGAGGTCACCGGGCCTGGCGTCGGCAAGCGAGACGGTCCTGCCCGCGTTGACCTGGTCATACGTGGTGCGCGGCAGGTCGACGCCGGCGGCCTTCCAGGCGGCCTGGGTGAGCCCGGAGCAGTCGTACGAGTCCGGCCCGGTCGCGCCCCAGACGTAGGGCTTGCCGATCTGCGCGCGAGCGAACGTAAGGGCCTTGGCGGCCTTCGTGGCGTACGTGGAGTCCTCGGCCGGGGCCTCGACCGTGGAGGTGCTGCCGGCGGTCTGCTCCTCGGCTGCCTGCTGCTGCGCCGCCTGCTGCTGCTCCGCCTCGGCCGCCTGCTGTCGCGCGAGCTCCGCCGCCCGGCGCTCGGCCTCCGCCCGCTTCTCCTGCTCGATGGCCGCGAGGCGGGCCTTCTCCTCGGCGGTCAGCTTGGCCAGCAGCTCACGGGCCTCGGTGAGCTTCGCCTGGACCTGTGCCTTGGCCGACTTCAGCCTGGCCTGGGAGTCGGTGAGCGACTGGAGGCTCTCGGTGGCCTCCTGGCGCTTCTGAGCCGTCTCCGTCTGCTGGGTGATGTAGTCGTCGACCACGTCCTTCTGACGTTCCGTCAAGCGGTTCATCAGCTGGGTCTGGTCGAAGTAGTCCTGCGGGTCGTCCGCCAGCAGCATCGCGGCCGTGTCCGGGGAGGCGGCGCCGGTCCGGTACTGGGCGGCGGCGAACGAACCCAGCCTCTCCCGGGCCTCGTTGAGCTTCTCCGTACGCTTGGCGACATCGTCCAGAAGCGTGTCGACACGCTTCTTCTGCTTGGTCGTCCTCTCCTCGGCGGCGTTGTACTTCTCGGTCGCCGACCCGGCCTGGCGGTAGAGGTCGCCGACCTTCTTCTCGACCTCTTCGAGGCTCGGTTTGTCGTCGGTCGAGGGCGCGGCGTTCGCCGTCTGGGAGAACAGGGCCATGGACGTCAGTGCCGCCGTCGCCAGGGCGGGTGTCCGTATGCCTGCGCGCGTCCGGGCAGGACGCGACTTGCGGTGCGGCGCCATGAAAGGCGGGCTCCTTCCGTAGTCCGCCTACCGAGTTAGCTGTCGGGTTCGGGCGCTTGCATCGGAAGGTGTGCCCTACGGCCCGTGCCGCGTACGGCAGGTGGGCCGATTCACCCCAAGGTCGGTTGGGTCCCCGGCTCCGGCTCCGCGAGGGTGCGCCGGACTCGGCGGAGGCCGCACGGCCCGGCGACGTTCGCCGGTTGGGTCGAGCGGCCCACAAGAACGCTAGCCAACTCGTGTGGCCGCTGTGAAGGTTGGTGCGCGATATGCCCGATACGTTTTCGTGACCTTGACGCGGGGCGTCGCTGATCGTGGCGAATCCGGGTTGGTATGAAGGGGTTCGCTCTTTGTGTGAGATCCGTCTGTCTTATTCCATGTACTGGCGAATAGGCAGTTTGGTGGATGGGGTGGCACGTGTACCCGGCGCACGCGGCGCGGTCACCGGTTGTGACGGCACGAGTCCGGACAGTGAGGATCGCCCTGGTGGTCGGCTCCGGACGATCGTCGGCCGGACGGGGGCCGGGCCGAGTTCGCGGGGCGGCCCCTCGGTGTCGGTGGGGCGGCCTAGACTCGGAGAGCGATGAGCAGCCTCTTTGACGACAGCTTCCTGGCGGACCTCAAGGCCCCGCGGGCCCATGAGGAAGAGCCCCCGCCACCGCCCGAGGACGAGCACGTGCCGGAGCCGATTCCGGACGACCTGTTCGGCGGCCGGTTCGACGTGCCGCCGGACAGGGACGCGTACTACCGCGACGGCGCCCCCCGCCCCGCGGTGGACCCGGCCGCGCTCCTGGAGGGGCTGAACGAGAACCAGCGCGCGGCGGTCGTCCACTCCGGCACCCCCCTGCTCATCGTGGCCGGCGCCGGCTCCGGCAAGACCCGCGTGCTCACCCACCGCATCGCCCACCTCCTCGGCGAGCGGCACGTCCACCCGGGCCAGATCCTCGCGATCACCTTCACCAACAAGGCCGCGGGCGAGATGAAGGAGCGCGTCGAGCAGCTCGTCGGCCCGCGGGCGAACGCGATGTGGGTGATGACGTTCCACAGCGCGTGCGTACGGATCCTGCGGCGGGAGAGCAAGAAGCTCGGCTTCACGTCGTCCTTCTCGATCTACGACGCCGCCGACAGCAAGCGGCTGATGGCGCTCGTCTGCCGTGACCTGGACCTCGATCCCAAGCGCTTCCCGCCCAAGTCGTTCAGCGCCAAGATCTCGAACCTGAAGAACGAGCTGATCGACGAGGAGGACTTCGCCGCCCAGGCCGCCGACGGCTTCGAGAAGACCCTCGCCCAGGCGTACGCGCTCTACCAGTCGCGGCTGCGCGAGGCCAACGCCCTCGACTTCGACGACCTGATCATGACGACGGTCAACCTGTTGCGCGCCTTCCCGGACGTCGCCGAGCACTACCGCCGCCGCTTCCGCCACGTCCTCGTCGACGAGTACCAGGACACCAACCACGCCCAGTACGCCCTCGTCCGGGAACTCGTCGGCACTTCCGAGCACCCCGTGGACGTACCGCCGGGCCCGGACGACCTCCAGCCCGCCGAGCTGTGCGTCGTGGGTGACGCCGACCAGTCGATCTACGCTTTCCGCGGGGCCACGATCCGCAACATCCTCCAGTTCGAGGAGGACTACCCGGACGCGACGACGATCCTGCTGGAGCAGAACTACCGCTCCACCCAGACGATCCTGAGCGCCGCCAACGCCGTCATCGAGCGCAACGAGTCCCGCCGCCCCAAGAACCTGTGGACCAACGCGGGCGCGGGCGCCCGCATCACCGGCTATGTGGCGGACACCGAGCACGACGAGGCGCAGTTCGTCGCCGACGAGATAGACCGGCTGACGGACGCGGGCGACGCGAAGGCCGGCGACGTCGCCGTCTTCTACCGTACGAACGCCCAGTCCCGTGTCTTCGAAGAGGTCTTCATCCGCGTCGGCCTGCCCTACAAGGTCGTCGGTGGCGTCCGCTTCTACGAGCGCAAGGAGGTCCGGGACGTCCTGGCCTACCTCAGGGTCCTGGCCAACCCGGAGGACTCGGTCCCGCTGCGCCGTATCCTTAACGTCCCCAAGCGCGGCATCGGCGAGCGCGCCGAAGCGATGATCGACGCGCTCGCCCAGCGCGAGAAGATCAGCTTCCCGCAGGCGCTGCGGCGCGTCGACGAGGCGTACGGCATGGCGGCGCGCTCCACGAACGCCGTCAAGCGGTTCAACACGCTCATGGAGGACCTGCGCACGATCGTCGACTCGGGCGCCGGCCCGGCCACGGTCCTGGAGGCCATCCTCGAACGCACCGGCTACCTGGCCGAGTTGCAGGCCTCGACCGACCCCCAGGACGAGACCCGCATCGAGAACCTCCAGGAACTCGCCGCCGTGGCCCTGGAGTTCGAGCAGGAGCGCGCCGAGGGCGAGGCGGGCACGCTCGCCGACTTCCTGGAGCAGGTCGCCCTGGTCGCCGACTCCGACCAGATCCCGGACGAGGAGGACGGTGACGGCGTCATCACGCTGATGACCCTCCACACCGCCAAGGGTCTGGAGTTCCCGGTCGTCTTCCTCACCGGCATGGAGGACGGGGTCTTCCCGCACATGCGCGCCCTCGGCCAGACCAAGGAGCTGGAGGAGGAGCGGCGCCTGGCGTACGTGGGCATCACGCGCGCGAGGGAACGGCTCTACCTGACCCGCTCCACCATGCGCAGCGCCTGGGGCCAGCCGTCGTACAACCCGCCGTCCCGCTTCCTGGAGGAGATCCCGGCCACGCACCTGGACTGGAAGCGCACGGGCGCGCCCGCGGCCCCCGTGTCCTCCGGGCCCGCCTCGGGTATCGCTGCCTCCCTGTCGTCCTCGCGCTCCCGTTCGTCCGCCGCGGGCGCCTCCGGTTTCGCGACGCGACGCGCCTCCGAGAAGCCGGTCGTCTCCCTGGCCGTCGGCGACCGCGTCACCCACGACCAGTTCGGCCTGGGCACGGTCGTCGCCGTCAAGGGCACGGGTGCCAACGCCGAGGCGACGATCGACTTCGGCGACACCAAGCCGAAGCGGCTGCTCCTGCGGTACGCGCCGGTGGAGAAGCTGTAGGGGGCCAGGCTCCGGACACGGGTCGGGGCCCCCGCTTCCCGCAGGGGCCCGGTCATTCTTTGTTCTGCGGCGGGCAGCGGTGTGGGTGGACAGCGGTGTGGGGTGCTGCGGGACGAGAACGCTGCGGGATGAGAACGCTGTGGGGTGAGTGACGCCGGGACGGGCTACGTCGGGTCGATCCCGTGGCTCCGCAGCCACGGCAGCGGGTCTATCGCCGAGCCGCCCGCGGGGTGTACCTCGAAGTGCAGGTGCGGGCCGGTCGAGTTGCCGGAATTGCCGGAGTAGGCGATCACGTCGCCGGCCTTCACCGTCGTTCCGGAAGGGACCTTGTAGGTGGAGAGGTGGCAGTACCAGGTCTCCGTACCGTCCTTGGCGGTCACGATGACCATGTTGCCGTAGGCGCTGTTCCACTGGGTCCGCACGGTTCCGTCCGTTGCCGCCATCACCGGCGTGCCGTACGAGACCGGGAAGTCTATGCCGGTGTGCACGGACATCCAGTTGATGCCGGACTGGCCGTAGTACGCGCTGAGCCCCTTCTGCGCGACCGGGAGCGCGAACTTCGGGCGCAGGCGCTCCTTGCGCGCCGCCTCCGCCGCCGCCCGCTTCTTCTCGGCCTCCTGCTGTGCCTTGAGGTCGATGCGCTCCTGGGTCCGGCTCGCGCGGTCGGCGAAGTCGTCCGCCCCGGCCGAGAGGCTCTCGAGCTGGGTGTCGAGCTTGTTGTTGGCCATGGACGGCTTGACCGCGGTCGCGTCCGACGCGGCGGCCGTCGTCCTGTTGGCGTCGTCGTCGCCACCGCCCACGGAGGCGGCGGCGATCCCCGCGACACCCATGACGCACGCCGACGGCACGGCGATCGTCAGCACGGCGGAACGCTTCGCCGGCCCAGAACGCTTCGCCGGCGCGCGCCGGCGCGAGCGCTGGGCCGCGCGGGCCGCCGCCCGGCCGGAGCCGGTCGGGGTTCCGGCGGCCGCCGAGGCGAGCGGAGCCCCGGACGGGGTTTCCTCTTCGTCGTCCAGCAGTGTGGAACGGTCCGCTCCGTGTCCGTCGGTGTCGCCGGCTCCCTCGAACCCACCCTCCGTGGCGGCCGGTTGCCCGTCGCCGTAGGGGTCGATCTGCTCGAAGGCCGCGGTCGCCTGCTGGTCGAAGGCGTCGGGGGAGGGGTGCTCGTACCCGTCGGCCGACGGTTGTTGCTCGTACGCCTCGTACGACTCATGGCCGTTCGCGTCGTGATCGCCGGGGGTGCCGTCGCTGTTCCACTGCGTGGCGTCGTAGACGCCGGTGTCGAAGAGGTGCGCGCCCGTCCACTGCTGGGTCTGGTCGGACTGCCCCAACTGGCTTGCCTGGCCGAGCTGGTCGGCCTGCAGCCATCCGTTCGCCTCCCACTGGCCGGTCGCTTCGGGGCTCGGGGACTGCGTGGGGATCTGGCCGAGGCTGTGGTAACCGGTTGCCCAGTTGCCGGAGTCGTAGCCACCGGTGTCGTAGGCGGTCTGCTGCTGGACCGCGTACGGGTCGTAGTCCAGCGTCTGCTGGCTGCCCGTGGACCACTGTGAGGAGTCGTACGAGCCGGTCGCGCCGTCGCCCGGCAGGTCGCCGAAGAGGGGGTCGGCCTCGAAGGTCGCGGTCGCGAACGCCGTGGTCGCGAAGCCCGTGTCGGCGGTGATGGTGGCGTGGTGACCGGTGTCAAAACCGGTGGCGCCGTAACCGTCGTACGTGGTGAAGTCGCCGTACGAGGCTTCCTGGTGGCCGTACGGCGCGTAGTGCGCCGAGGCAGCATCGGAAGCCGGAGCCGGGGTAGTCGCAGTCCCCGGCGGGTGACGGTCGTTCACCAACTTCTCTTTCGCCTCGACGACAGGGGCTGGCAGAGCAGTGCGGCGACTGTACCCGGCGGTACGCGGGCGCGACAATCTTCAACGGGTTTCATGCTCGCAGGAAACGGGCATTCGAGCGTCTTTCGGTGGACTGCGGACCCAGCCTTGGCCTTGTGTTCGATGCGCGTTCGAGAGTGCGCGACCGGGCGGTGGCTGTCGAGTGGCTGTGCCGGTGATGGTTCGAGCGTCGAGTCACGACTCGAATCGACGGCTTCTGCCGGATTTTCGGCCGATTTCGAGCGTTTAGGCCACGGTCAGGCCCCCTGCGTGGTTTCCCCCCTGCCCTGTTGATCCACAACCTGCCTCGGGTGTCGTCTCGTCGAGGTCGAGTGCCTGCCGTATCTCGGCGGCGACCGTGGGATGAACGGGCAGGGCGAGGTGCCCGATGCCGCTCACCCGCACGTTCCGCGCGGTCAGGTCCGGATGGTCGACGCAGGCGGTTTCCAGCGGGGCCATCAGGTGGTCGAGATCGCTCCAGAAGGCCACGAACCGCGTACGGCAGCCGGGCGCCGGCTCGCGCAACTCCTCGAGCACCGGCGAGCCGGGGCGCATCTGGCGCACGATGGGGTGCGCGTCGGCCAGCGGGGCCACGCGTGTGCCTCCGTGCGGAGTGCCGAGCGTGACGAGCGTGCGCACGCGCATGTCGCCGCCGAGTCGCTGTACGTAGTACCGCGCTATGAGTCCGCCGAGACTGTGCCCGACGATGTCCACGCGCTCACGGCCCGTACGCTCGCAGATCTCCTCTATGTGTCGGCCGAGCAGCTCGGCGGCGGTGCGAATGTCGCAGGTGAGAGGCGAGTAGTTGAGTGACTCGATCTGCCGTCGGCCGTGCTGGGCGAGCGAACGGCGCAACAGGACGAACACGGACCGGTTGTCTATGAAGCCGTGCAGCAGGACGACCGGTGGCCTGGACTCGGTCGGCAGCGGGGCGGTGGTGTCGTCGGGGGCCGGAGGGGCGGGAACGCAGCGGCGCTCCTGGATGATCCCGGACGGATAGAGCAGCAGATGCCCGGCGAGAATCGCGAACTCCAGGGCGGTCGCCTTCAGGAGGGTCACCGACAGTCCTGCCAGTCTGACGGGCCAGAGGCGCTGGCAGAGCGGCAGAAAGGGCAGTGAAGCCCGGGTGACCTTCATGGCCGACCTCCCGTCGGCACCGGGGAGGACGTCCTTGTCCCCCGCTGTGCCCTCGTGGTGAGCCCCCGCGGAGGTGGGCGACTGGTGCGAGTGCGGCGTGTGCGACGCATGGGGCGTCGGTGACGCGACGAGGGTACGTGCCGTTCCGGCGACGCGACACCCCGCTGTCCTCACGGCACAGGCTGTCCCGGACTCCGTACGACCGTGATTCCCCGCTTCCTTGCTCGTGCCATCGCCGAAGCGCCTCACCTCCGCTGCCGTCTCCCGCCGGCGGGGCGGTGGTGCGGCCACCTCGTGGCGGCTCTCCTTGCGTAAGGTCCCGACCGCGGCGCCCGCCTCCCGGTGCGCGCGGCCCGAATGCCGCCCGCCTCCGTGACGCGTGTGCCGCGGGAACTCGGAACCGTACGCGGCGAACGTGTCCCATTATGTGATTTCCCCCTCGGTCTCCACCGCGAAACTGCCGGTTGCGGGATGCTGGCGATAACGTTCGTTCACTTCCCCGGCCGTTGTGGTACGGGGCGTCTGTGCCCGCGGACGCATCCGGCGCGGTGGGTGGCGGTATAAGCGATATGCGTGGTGTGCGTGCCGTGTACGTGGTTCGTACGGTGTGTTGCTGTACGTACTGTGGTGGTTCGTGTGCGCTACGTGTCGTGACGTTCGGTACGGGTTCGGTGCAGTCGTTTGATGGAGGCAGTGATGGGTGTGGCAGCCGGTCCGATCCGCGTGGTGGTGGCCAAGCCGGGGCTCGACGGCCACGATCGCGGGGCCAAGGTGATCGCGCGGGCGCTGCGCGACGCCGGTATGGAGGTCATTTACACCGGCCTCCACCAGACGCCGGAGCAGATCGTCGACACCGCGATCCAGGAGGACGCCGACGCGATCGGCCTGTCCATCCTCTCCGGCGCCCACAACACGCTCTTCGCGGCCGTCATCGAGCTGCTCAAGGAGCGGGACGCGGCGGACATCAAGGTCTTCGGCGGCGGCATCATCCCCGAGGCCGACATCGCGCCGTTGAAGGAGAAGGGCGTCGCCGAGATCTTCACCCCGGGCGCCACCACCGCGTCGATCGTGGACTGGGTCCGTGCGAACGTACGGCAGCCGGCGGAGGCTTAGGCCTGTCGTTTGGATCATGCCTGGGCCGCGGGGCTTGGCACGCACATCTGCGGCGTTGTCGTCGGTTGCCAACTCCCCCACTCTCGGCTGCGCTCGAGCGGGGGGACCCCCATCGCGTTGACGCCCTTCTCCGCCTTGCGGCTGCACGCACCAAGCCCCGCTCACCGGAGGTCATGAGAAGCCCTCGCCCGAGCCGGCATGATCCAAACGACAGGCCCTAGTCCTCCGACTCCTCGGTGCGGTGTTTCGGTTCGGTCCCTCGAGCCGGCATTCCGACTCGGCCTCTCGGTGTGCGGTTCCCCGTGGACGGGTGGCCGCCGCCGCGGGGTCAGCTCCTCAGCTCCTCCTCCATCGCCGCCCGCAGACGCAACGTCGTGACGAGGCGCTGGAAGGCCTCGGACCAGTAGCCGCCGGCACCCGGAGACGCGTTCTCCTGCTCCTCGGGGGTGGCCGTCAGGGCGTCCAGACGTGCCGCCTCCGAAGGGGACAGGCAGCGCTCGGCGAGCCCCATCACGCCGCTGAAGCTCCATGGGTAGCTGCCCGCGTCCCGCGCGATGTTCAGCGCGTCCACCACCGCGCCGCCCAGAGCAGGCGCCCACGGCACCGCACAGACACCGAGCAACTGGAACGCCTCCGACAGCCCGTGCGTCGCTATGAACCCCGCCACCCACTCCGCCCGCTCGCCGGCACCCAACGTCGCCAGGAGCTTGGCCCGCTCGGCCAGCGACACCGCACCCGGCCCCGCTGCCTCGGGAGCGGACGGCGAGCCCAGGAGCGCCCTGGACCAGCCGGCGTCCCGCTGCCGCACCGCCGCCCGGCACCACGCGGCGTGCAGCTCTCCCTGCCAGTCGTCCGCCACCGGCAGGGCCACGATCTCCTCGGCCGTACGCCCCCCGAGCCGTGACGACCACACCGCAAGAGGCGCCGCCTCCACCAACTGGCCCAGCCACCATGAGCGTTCACCACGCCCGGCCGGAGCCTTGGGCGCGACCCCGTCGCGTTCCATGCCGGCGTCGCACTCGTGCGGCGCCTCCACCACGATCGTGGGCACGTCCCGCGTGCGGTCGACAGCCACGCATGCCCCCGCCCGGGCCGCCATCCGCGCGGCGAGCGCCGAACCCGACAGCGCGGACAGCAACTCCGCCGCCGTCGCTCGCACGTTCCGGCTCCGGTCCGTCAACGCACGCTCCAGGAACGGCTCGTCGTCCGCGCCCAGGCCCGTCCGCAGCGAGTCCAGGAACATGAGCCGGTCCTCGGCCCGCTCCGTCGCCCACGTCGACTCCAGCAACTCGCGCGCGGCCGAGGGCTCCTGTGCCCGTATCCCCGCCAGGAGCGCGACCCGCTCCGCGAACAACCCTTCTTGCCACAGGCGCCCGATCCGGTCGGTCTCGCCCGGGCCCGGCAGATCGGTGCCGCGTCCCGGTGCGGCCCGCAGCGCGAAGCGCCAGTCCGGGTTCAGCCGGGCCAGCCACAGGGCGCGCGGACCCGCGAAGGCCAGGGCTGCCGGGCGCAGGTCGGTCCGGCCCCGTGCCGTGTCCAGGAGGGCGGGCAGCGCCTCGGGCGGTGCCGCGAACCCGCGTGCGTTCGCCAGCGCCAGCCACTGCGGCAGCAGCTCCATGAGGTCGGGCGCCGTACCCCTGCGTCCTCCGCCGCCCGCGCCGGGCCGGTCGGCCAGGAACTGCGCGAGCCTGCGCGCCGCGGCCGGCGGCAGTGGCGGACGCGGATCCGGCGCGGCGGGCTCCGGCCGCGCCGCTGCCCGCGCGGGCCGTATCCCCGCCCTGCGACGCACGGTCTCCACCGCCGCCGCGTCCAGCAACGCCACCGGCGCCTCCCGCCCGGACGCGGACCCGGGCGCCGCACGCCGATCGGTTCCGAGCAGGGCTACGGTGACGAGTTCTTCCCACGGGCTCCGCGCATGGGCCGAGATGCTGTTCATGAAGCTCCCTCCGTTCGTGTTTCTCACTGGTGCGGTCGGTCGCACGTGTCTTGTTGTGCGGCCCGCCGGCCCGCCGGCTGGGCGCCAGGCGCGGAGCGGACGAGCCGGGCACGGGCGCCACACCCGGCTCGTCACGCGCCGTCTCACCTCACGCGCCGTCTCACCTCAGGCGGCAACTCCTCTCCCTCAGCACAGCCCCACCGCCGCCCCCGCCCCCTCCGGCCAGGCCGTCAGTGGTGTGAAGCCGTGGTGGCCGAACTCGCCGAAGACCGTGACCGGAGCGCCGCCCGAGAGTGCGACGAGGCGCCACAGGCCGGGGCGGGCGCGGGCGGAGGAGGACAGGGGGAGCGCCTTGTCGCCGTCCGCGTCGCACAGCTGCCAGGAGTCGCCGTCCGGGACCGGGACGACCCTGGACAGAGTGACCGGGACCGAGTCCAGCCATGGATCGTCACGCAGCGCCTCGCCGTAACGAGCCGCGGCCTGAGCCGGGGTTCCCCCCAGGGGGCGTATCGCCGAGGGCTCGGGCGCGGTGAACCGCTCGCCCAGAGCGGCCCGCACCTGTCCCGCACCCGGGTACGGCAACACCTCCGCCTCGAAGGCGAGTCCCATCGGCAGCGTCAACTCCGGGGCACGGCCTGCCGCTCCGAAGGAGAGGAGCAGCGCCGTACGGCCGGATTCGGCGCCGTACAGCCATATCCGGCGCGTGGTCAGGCGGGTGTCCGCCGTGTCGTACTGGGCGAGGACCAGCCAGCGGTCGCGCACGGGGGAGCCGTCCGCCGAGCCGGACAGGCCGACCCGGGAACGGACCGTCGCCGCGAGGCCCTCCGGCAGGTCCTCACGCCGCAGCCACCCCTCGTCGAGGAGGTGGAGCAGCGAGCACTCCTCCAGCAACCGCACCGGCCAGCCGGGACCCGAACCCGGTATCGCCCCCAACTCACGCACCCGCGCCGCAAGTCCGGGCGCCTGCGCGTCGACCATGCGGGACGCGGTCTCCTCCCACAGCCCGTACCCCGCCCGCTCGGCCGCCGCCAGACCACCCCGCAGCAGATCCGACAGCCGCTGCTCCAGCTCCGTCGCCCCCGCGGTGATCCGGGCGGCACGTCGCTCCGCCCTGCGGCGCACCGCCTCCGGATCGCCCGACGCGCCCCCAGATGCCCCGCCCGTCGTCGTCCTCTTCTCCTCCGTGCGCCGCCGGCGCCCGGTGATCCACTGCTCCGCCCAGTCCGGCGCCTGTGCACGCGCTACCGAGCCGTCCTCGCCCGCCCAGAGCAACAGCAGCCCCAGCGCGTGCTTGCACGGGAACTTGCGGCTGGGACAACTGCACTTGTACGCGGGCCCACTGGAGTCCGCGACGTCGATGACCGTCTGATACGGCTTGCTGCCACTGCCCTTGCACAGTCCCCATACCGTCCCCTCGTCAGAACTGCCCGCCTCCGACCACGGCCCGGCCGCGCCGAGTTTGCTTCCCGCTTTGCGCGACGCGGCGTCAGGTGCCAAAGCCAGCACCTGCTCAGCCGTCCAGCGCACCCCCTGCTGAGTCATGTCATCGAAGGTAGGACCCACCACTGACAATCGGCCTCCGCGAGCACATCTGCGCAGGTCAGGACGCATTGTCAGTGGCGTGGTGCACGGTGGACACCAGATCCGAAGCGGCCGGAAGAGGCCCAGCTGGAGGGGGAGTCAGTCATGCCTGTTTCCGTAGACCCGACATCCGTCGACGAGAGCCGGAACCAGTCCGCGCCCGCGAACGCGCACACGGACGCGGGCGACCGCACGAGCGGGCACACGCCCGCGGAACAGACCGGGGCCGAGGCTCTGCGCCCGCATGCCGAGCACGCCTTCGCCGCCGAACTCGCCGCGCTGGCCGAGCAGGACGACCGGCCGCGCCCCACCCGCTGGAAGCTGTCGCCGTGGGCCGTGGCGACATACCTGCTCGGCGGCACGCTGCCGGACGGCACGGTGATCACACCGAAGTACGTGGGCCCGCGCCGCATCGTCGAGGTCGCCGTCACCACGCTCGCCACCGACCGCGCCCTGCTGCTCCTCGGCGTGCCGGGCACGGCGAAGACGTGGGTGTCCGAGCACCTGGCCGCGGCCGTCAGCGGCGACTCCACACTGCTGGTGCAGGGCACCGCGGGTACGCCGGAGGAGGCGATCCGCTACGGCTGGAACTACGCGCAGCTGCTGGCCCACGGCCCCAGCCGCGACGCCCTCGTGCCGAGCCCGGTCATGCGGGCCATGGCCGAGGGCATGACCGCCCGCGTCGAGGAGCTGACCCGCATCCCCGCCGACGTCCAGGACACGCTGATCACCATCCTGTCCGAGAAGACGCTGCCGATACCGGAGCTGGGGCAGGAAGTGCAGGCCGTCCGCGGCTTCAACCTGATCGCCACGGCCAACGACCGCGACCGCGGGGTCAACGACCTGTCGAGCGCCCTGCGCCGCCGCTTCAACACGGTCGTGCTGCCACTGCCGGAGAGCGCCGACGCCGAGGTCGACATCGTCTCGCGACGCGTCGACCAGATCGGCCGCTCCCTGGACCTGCCGGCCGCACCGGACGGCATCGACGAGATCCGCCGGGTCGTCACCGTCTTCCGCGAGCTGCGCGACGGCGTGACGACCGACGGCCGTACGAAGCTGAAGTCGCCCAGCGGCACCCTGTCGACGGCCGAGGCCATCTCGGTCGTCACCAACGGGCTCGCCCTGGCGGCCCACTTCGGCGACGGAGTCCTGCGCGCCTCGGACGTCGCCGCCGGCATCCTCGGCGCCGTCGTCCGCGATCCGGCGGCCGACCGCGTCATCTGGCAGGAGTACCTGGAGGCGGTCGTGCGCGAGCGCGACGGCTGGTCGGACTTCTACCGGGCCTGCCGGGAGGTGAGCGCGTGAGCGCGCAACAGAGGCAGAGCGCACGGCCCGCGCCCCGCCCGGGAGGCGGCAAGGCCGGTACGGCCGACCCCGGTTGGGGGCTCGGTCCGGAGAACAGCGGCTGGGGATCCTGGGGGAGCTTGTGACCGACGCAGAGGAGACACCGCCGCGAGAGCGGGCGTACGGTGACGGGCCGCTGCTGCTCGGCGTACGGCACCACGGCCCGGGGTCGGCCCGGGCGGTGCGGGCCGGGCTGGAGGCGGCGCGCCCACAGGCCGTCCTCATCGAGGGCCCACCCGAGGCGGACGTCCTGATCCCGCTCGCCGCCGACGAGGGCATGCGGCCGCCGGTCGCGCTCCTCGCCCACGCGGTGGACGAGCCGGGCCGCTCGGCCTTCTGGCCGCTGGCGGAGTTCTCGCCGGAGTGGGTGGCCATTCGCTGGGCGCTGGAGCACCAGGTCCCGGTCCGCTTCATCGACCTCCCCGCGACACACACGCTGGCGTGGCGCAAAGAGGAGGAGTCGACCGGCCCCGATGGGCCCACCGGGGCGGGGGAGCCCGGGGAAGCCGTCCGTGTCGACCCCCTCGCCGCCTTCGCCGAAGCCGCCGGATACGACGACCCCGAGCGGTGGTGGGAGGACGTGGTCGAGCACAGGGGCACGGGTGGGGACGTGTTCGCGCCGTTCGCGGCGCTCGGGGAGGCCATGGGGGCACTGCGGGAGGCGTACGGGACCGGCGGCCATGACCGCGACCTGGTGCGCGAGGCGTACATGCGGCTCCAGGTGCGGGTCGCGCAGAAGGAATCCGGGGAGGGCGTCGCCGTGGTGTGCGGTGCGTGGCACGTGCCCGCACTGCGGGAGAAGCACACCGTGGCCGCCGACCGGGCGCTGCTGAAGGGGCTGCCCAAGGTCAGGGTGGACATGACCTGGGTGCCGTGGACGCATCGGCGGCTGTCCCGGGTCAGCGGGTACGGCGCGGGCATCGACTCGCCGGGCTGGTACGGGCACCTGTTCGGCGTGACCGACCGGCCGGTCGAGCGGTGGATGACCAAGGTGGCCGGGCTGCTGCGGGAGGAGGACCGGATCGTCTCCTCGGCACACGTCATCGAGGCGGTGCGGCTCGCCGAGACACTGGCGGCCATGCGCGGGCGCCCGCTGCCGGGACTCACGGAGACCACCGACGCCGTACGGGCGGTGATGTGCGAGGGCTCGGACGTGCCACTGGACCTCGTGCGCGACCGGCTCGTCGTCGGGGACGTCCTGGGGGAGGTTCCGGCCGCGGCGCCGGCGGTGCCGTTGCAGCGGGACCTCGCCCGGATCCAGCGGAAGTTGAGGCTGAAGCCGGAGGCACTGGAGCGGGAGCTGGAGCTCGATCTGCGCAAGGAGAACGACGCCGGGCGCAGCCTCCTCCTCCACCGCCTGCGGCTGCTCCGCGTCGAGTGGGGTGAACCCGCGGCCTCGCGCGGCAGCACGGGCACGTTCCGGGAGACCTGGCGGCTGCGCTGGGAGCCGGAGCTGTCGGTGCGGGTGGCCGAGGCCGGGGTGTGGGGCACGACGGTGCTCTCGGCGGCGACCGCCAAGGCCGAGGCGGACGCCGTGGCCGCGCAGTCGCTCGCCGACGTCACCGGGCTCGCCGAGCGCTGCCTCCTCGCCGAACTCCCGGACGCGCTCCCCGTGGTGATGCGAGTCCTCGCCGACCGTGCCGCGCTCGACGCGGACGTCGGCCACCTCGCCCAGGCGCTCCCCGCGCTGGTCCGCTCCCTCCGCTACGGCGATGTCCGTGCCACGGACACGCGCGCCCTCGCCGAGGTAGCGGCCGGTCTCGCCGAGCGCGTCTTCGTCGGCCTCCCGCCCGCGTGCGCCGCGCTCGACGCGGAGGCGGCTGAGGTGATGCGCCGTCATGTGGACGCCGTGCACGGCGCGGTCGGGCTGCTGGCCGAGGCCGCCGCGGAGACGCACGGCGACCTGCGGGCCCGCTGGCGCTCCGTGCTGCGGGTCCTCTCCGGACGCGACACCGTTCCCGGCGTCGTCCGGGGCAGGGCTGTGCGCCTCCTCCTGGACGACGGGGAGCTGGCGCAGGACGAGGCCGCCCGGCTGATGGCGCTGGTGCTGTCGCCGGGGACGGAGCCGGCCGACGCGGCCGCGTGGATCGAGGGGTTCGTCGGGGGCGGGGCCGGCGGCGGCATGCTGCTGGTGCACGACGAGCGGCTGCTCGGGCTGGTGGACGCGTGGCTGACCGGGGTACCGCAGGATGCGTTCACCGACGTGCTTCCGTTGCTGCGGAGGACGTTCTCCGCGTACGAGCCAGGGGTTCGGCGAACCCTCGGCGAGCTGGTCCGGCGCGGGCCGGGAGCCCGGACGGGTGAGTGGGCCGCCGGTTCGGGGATACCGGGGTTCGCGACCGAGCTCGACACCGAGCGGGCGGACGCGGTGCTGCCGGTGCTGCGTCTGCTCCTGGGCTTGGACCAGACGCACACGAGCCAGGAGGACAGCGGGACGACGGGCGTCAACGACCTCGCGGGGGTGGGCCGATGAGTGCGGACACGCACACGGGTGGGGATGCGTGTACGGCGAGCGGAGCAGCGGTGGCCGATCAGCCGGCCGGCGGTGACGAGCGGCTGCGGCGATGGCGGCTCGTGCTCGGCGGTGACGCGGCCGACGGCACCGGGTGCGCGCTCTCCGGGCAGGACGCGGCCATGGACGGTGCGCTCACCGCGCTCTACGGGAAGGGCGACAAGCCGCAGTCGGGGCGGGAGCGTTCCGCCGGGCTCGGGGCGTCGGCACCGTCGGTGGCGCGCTGGCTGGGGGACATCCGGACGTACTTCCCCTCGTCCGTCGTGCAGGTCATGCAGCGGGACGCCATCGACCGGCTCGGGCTGTCCGCGCTGCTGCTGGAGCCGGAGATGCTGGAGGCGGTGGAGGCCGATGTCCATCTCGTCGGCACGTTGCTCTCCCTCAACAAGGCGATGCCCGAGACGACCAAGGAGACCGCGCGGGCCGTGGTGCGCAAGGTCGTCGAGGACCTGGAGAAGCGGCTCGCCACCCGCACGCGGGCCACCCTCACCGGCGCACTCGACCGCAGCGCCCGTGTCAGCCGCCCCCGCCACCACGACATCGACTGGAACCGCACGATCGCCGCCAACCTGAAGAACTACCTGCCGGAGTACCGGACAGTGGTGCCCGAGCGGCTCATCGGGTACGGGAGGGCGTCGCAGTCGGTGAAGAAGGAGGTCGTCCTCTGCATCGACCAGTCGGGCTCGATGGCCGCTTCCGTCGTCTACGCCTCGGTGTTCGGGGCCGTGCTCGCGTCCATGCGGTCCATCAACACCCGGCTCGTCGTCTTCGACACGGCCGTAGTCGACCTCACGGACCAGCTGGACGACCCGGTCGACGTCCTGTTCGGCACCCAGCTCGGCGGGGGCACGGACATCAACAGGGCGCTGGCGTACTGCCAGTCGCAGATCACCCGGCCCGCCGAGACAGTGGTCGTGCTGATCAGCGACCTGTACGAGGGCGGAATACGCAACGAGATGCTGAAGCGGGTGGCGGCGATGAAGGCGTCGGGCGTGCAGTTCGTGACGCTGCTCGCGCTGTCCGACGAAGGGGCGCCCGCGTACGACCGGGAGCACGCGGCGGCTCTCGCGGCCCTGGGTGCACCGGCGTTCGCGTGCACGCCGGACCTCTTCCCCGAGGTCATGGCGGCGGCCATCGAGAAGCGGCCGCTGCCGATCCCGGACACCGCGTGAGACGGGCCCCGGCGTGAACGCCGGGGCATCCTCCCCGGAAGCAGGTGAACCGATACCGGGCAGTGCGTGAGAAGGCGGGAGAAGGCGTAAGGACGATTGAGAAAGCGACATGACTACCCATCGGTAACGGGGGGCTTGCGCAACCTCGGGACTTCCGTGCGAGGATCGGCAACACGTCTTCACCGTCCTCGAACAGTTCGCCGGGATCGTCGGCACACACCGTCTCGTGCCGCTTCCGCTGTGTCGGACGCCGTCGTTCCGCTCCATGGGAGGGCTCTCCCCGTTGTGACTCAGTCAGCCGCACTGCCTGGTGCCAGTGCCGTTCTGCGTGCGATGCGCGGGGCGGCCGGGCGGCGTGTGCTGCAGGTCGTGCTGTTGGTGGGCGGGTTGTTCGCGCTGGGGTTCCTCTGCGGGGAGCAGGCGCACGCGGCGGACGGGGCGTCGCCGGGGTCGGTGACGGTCGCGGTGCCCACCTCGTCGGAGGCCGTTCGGCCCGTGATGCAAGCCGTCCCCGTGGAGGGCGGCGTAACGGGCACTGGGCAGAGCCTTGCGAAGAGCTCCGCAACGCACGCGGAGGACGGTGCCGAGCCGACAGGCGAAATCACCGCTCCCGCTCCCCGTCACCCGGCGGCCGACGCCGCGACCACGCCCACCGGCACGGCCATCACCGGCACCGCCATCACCGGCACCGCCACCACTGACACGGTCACCACCGGCACGGTGACCGCTGTCACCGGCGCCGTCGGTCGTGTCGTAGGGCCGGTGGGGGCGCGCGTGGTGCGGCCGGTCGACGAGCACATCCTGCGGCCCGTCGCGGGAAACGTCGTAGGGCCGGTCACCGAGCAAGTCCTGAACCCCGTCGGTGATCTCGTCGAGACGGTGACCGACGGGCTGGCCGCCGGACTGGCCGACGGACTGTCCGGCGGATCCTCACAGTTCCCGTCGCTGCCCGGTGTTCCCGAAGCGCCCGGTGCTCCGGAAGCGCCCGGCCTCCCCGAGGTGCCCGGCCTGCCGGGAATCCCGGCGGACACCCTGCCGATCGGCACGGCACCGCAGCAGCCCGGTGGCGCGGCGCCCGAGCGGGACGCCACCGAGCACGGTGACGGTGACGGCGCGGAGGCACGGCCGGCAGCACGGTTCGGGCTGGCGTACGGACCGCGGTTCACGCACGGCACGGAGCTCGCCGTGTCCCACTCGTCCCGCGCCCTCCACGGCGCGGACACCGCACGGGCGCCCGCGCACCAGGCGCCGGGCGACCCGACAGGCGCGCTCACCCGGCATTCGGCCGTCGACAACGGCGGGTCGCGGCACGGTGAGCCGCACGCCGTCACCCTCGACCACCGGGCACCGATGAGCCTCGTGCCCGGTGTCACCGCGGCCGTCGCCGCGGACGGGACCCGGGACAGGCACCGGGACATCCCCGAGTTCCCCGGCTAGCGCAGCCGCTTCCCCCGCCAGACCTGTCGCGCGGGGGCGGAACAGGTCTGCCCGCCGTCCGGGCACCCTTCGACCCCCGGACGTACGCCACCGGAACCGGAACGCGCCGCAAGGACAGCGCCGACGCCGCGGCGAGACGGAAGCGCAGCCGAACCCCGCATCGGAGCCCTGGCCGACACCACGGCACCGGAGCGCCGTCGTCTCGGCCCTCCCGAGCCCGCGGAGCGCGCGGCGACCGACCGGTTCCCCAAGTCCCGTACACCGCAATCCCGTAACCCCTGAGGTCGCGCGCACCGCGACGCAGGGAATGCCGAAGGATTTGACGCACGCATGAACAAGAACATCCGCCGTTCGATCGTGATAGCCGCCGGGGTCACCGGCGCGTGGGCGCTCGGATCGAGCATGGCCAGCGCGGACGAGCTGCACCCCTCGGCCGTGACCGCGCTCGACGTGACCGCCGACACCGGGGACACCGTCGACACCGCCGACACCGGGGACACGCTCGGCACGGTCACCGACACCGTGGGCGGGGTCGTCACCGAGGTGACGGACACCGTCGCCGGCGTGACGGACACCGCCACGGGTACCGCGGCAGAGGCCGGGTCCAAGGCGAGTGCCACAGTGACCGACACCACCGCCACCGCCAAGAAGACCGCAGGCAAGGCCGCCGCACAGGCCACCGCCACGCCCACCCGGACCGCCGACCAGGCCCGCCGCTACCTGGACGCCGACGTCTCCCGGTCCGCGCACCTCTCCCAGGCCACGTCCCTCTCCACGAAGGCGGCCAAGACGGTCACCGGTGCCGCGGCCGAAGCACAGCAGCACGCGGGGGCCACGGCCGCCGACGCCGGCAGGCCCGGGGACGAGATCGACTACCTCTTCGGTCCCCTCGGCGCGTTCGCCCCGGAGCTGGAGGAGGCACTCGCCGCCGCGCAGACCCGCCTGCGGGCCACGAAGGCGACCGCGGAGGGAGCGGTCCAGCGGAAGGTCCAGGCCACCACCTCGGGCGCCGACCGCACGGCGGGGGCCCTGCGGACCGCCCTCCACGCCGCCGCCACCGGTGCCGAGGCCCGCCTCACCGACGCGGCCGGCGCGGCCGAGGGACAGCTCCGGACCCGGGCCACCACTGTCACGACCGCCGCCCAGGGCACGGTCTCCGCCGTCCCGAACCACATCACGGGCACGGTCGCGGGTATCCCGGCCACGGTCACCCCGGTCGTCGACGAGACCACCGTCGCCGTCGTGCCGCCGGTCGCCGGCACCGCGGTCGACGGCGTCACCCCGGTCGCCGGCCACGCCGCGGGCAACGCCACCGGCCTGGCCGGCCGGATCACGGCCCACACGGGCACACTCGCCCACCAGACCCAGGCCGACGCGACAACGCTCGCCGAGCAGGCCGCCGTCCAGGGGCAGACGCTCGCCGCGCAGACCGAGGCCGACGCGACGGCGCTCGCCGGTCAGGCCGTCCACCAGGCGCAGATCCTCGCCGGTCAGGCCGCCGCCCAGGCGCACACCCTCGCCGGTCAGGCCGCCGCCCAGGCGCACACCCTCGCCGGTCAGGCCACGGCGAACGCCCACACGCTCACCCACGGCCTCACCGCGAACGCCGACACGCTCACCCACGGCCTCACCGCGAACGCCGACACGCTCACCCACGGCCTCACCGCGAACGCCGACACACTCACCCACGGCCTCACCGCGAACGCCGACACACTCACCCACGGCCTCACGGCCAACGCCGGCACCCTCACGTACGGCGTCACCGGTGACGGCACCGCCCTCGCCGGGCAGGCCGCCGCGGGTCTCCAGCCGTACGCGACCGGTGCCGCGGGCCAGGTCGCCGGCGACGCCACCGGCTCCGTGCTCCCGCCGGTCGCCCACACCGCCGTGGACGGCGTGGTGCCCGTCGCCGGGCAGACGGCCGGAGACGCGGCCCACCTCGCGTACGGCGTGACGGGCGACGTGCGGCCGTTCGCGCGGAACGTCGCCGGTGAGGTTCCGCCGCTGGCCACGGGGCTCGTCCAGGAGCAGGTCGGACCGTTCGCGGAGGGGCTCGTCGCGGACGACGTCGCGCCGTTCGCGTACGGCACGGTCTCGGACGTGCGGCCGGCCGTGGGCACCGTCGCCGCGTACGCCGACACCGTCGTCGGCTATGCGCAGCCCGTCGTGGCGGGCATCGGCGGGGGCGCGACGCACCTCGCGTACGGCGTGACGGGCGATGTCCAGCCGTTCGCGCGGAACGTGGTCGGCGAGGTCGCCCCCGTGGCCGGCCAGGCCGCGCCGTTCGCGCAGGACCTCACCGGCACCGTCCAGGCCGATGGCCGCCCGCTCGCCGGCAACGCCGTCAGCGGTGTCGGGGGCGTCGCCGGGTCGATCACGCCCGGCTACCTGCCGAACGCCCCGTACGGCGCCTGACATCAGGCGCGCGCGGGCGTGAGCCCGTGCACCGCGACCAGCTCCACCGGGAGGCAACCGGGCGGCCGAATCCATCGGCCGTACCGCGGGCGGCCGAAGCCGTCGGCCGTGTCCAACCCCATCCCGGCGGAGGGCGGTGAGTGGTCCCCATTGGGGTGGGGACCACCCCGCCCTGGGCCTTTCAGAGCCATTGGAGGGCCTTGAGGGGTCTCACCGGGTCAACCCCAGCCCGGTGAGGCCCCGCACCTGTGGCACGCCGTGCCAGTGAGCTCGGCATCATGTGACAGGTATCACCGCTCGGGTGTGACCCCTGATTTAGGGAGGCGCCGCGAGCGGGGATAACCTGCGAGACGGACATGCCGCGCGCTCGGACACCGTGTGCGCCTCCCTTGTGACTACAGCGGACGTCACGTTGCCCTTCGCGGCACGCCCACGCATCCAACGAACCGCTAGATCACTGATAGGGACGGAAGCGCGTGGACCTGTTCGAGTACCAGGCGAGGGACCTCTTCGCCAAGCACGGTGTACCGGTGCTGGCCGGTGAAGTCATCGACACGCCTGAGGGGGCGCGCGAGATCACCGAGCGGCTGGGCGGCAAGTCGGTCGTCAAGGCCCAGGTGAAGGTCGGTGGTCGCGGCAAGGCCGGCGGCGTCAAGCTGGCCGCCACCCCGGATGAGGCCGTCGCCCGCGCGACGGACATCCTCGGCATGGACATCAAGGGCCACACGGTCCACAAGGTGATGATCGCCGAGACGGCTCCGGAGATCGTCGAGGAGTACTACGTCTCCTACCTCCTCGACCGTACGAACCGCACCTTCCTGGCCATGGCCTCCGTCGCCGGTGGCATGGACATCGAGGAGGTCGCCGCGACGACCCCCGAGAAGCTCGCCAAGATCCCGGTCGACTCCAACAACGGTGTCACCAAGGAGAAGGCGCAGGAGATCGTGGCCGCGGCCCAGTTCCCGGCCGAGGTCGCCGACAAGGTCGCCGACGTGCTGGTCACCCTCTGGGACGTCTTCGTCAAGGAGGACGCCCTCCTCGTCGAGGTGAACCCGCTCGCCAAGGTCGCCTCCGGTGACGTGATCGCCCTCGACGGCAAGGTCTCCCTGGACGCGAACGCCGAGTTCCGCCACCCGGAGTTCGAGGAGTTCGAGGACAAGGCGGCGGCCAACCCGCTCGAGGCCGCGGCCAAGGCCAAGGGCCTCAACTACGTGAAGCTCGAGGGCGAGGTCGGCATCATCGGCAACGGTGCCGGTCTGGTCATGTCCACCCTCGACGTGGTCGCGTACGCCGGTGAGGCCCACAAGGGCGTCAAGCCGGCCAACTTCCTCGACATCGGCGGTGGCGCCTCCGCCGAGGTCATGGCGAACGGCCTGGAGATCATCCTCGGCGACCCGGACGTCAAGTCCGTCTTCGTGAACGTCTTCGGCGGCATCACCGCCTGCGACGCCGTCGCCAACGGCATCGTGCAGGCCCTGGAGCTCCTCAAGAGCAAGGGCGAAGAGGTCAACAAGCCGCTGGTCGTGCGCCTCGACGGCAACAACGCCGAGTTGGGCCGCAAGATCCTCAACGACGCCAACCACCCGCTCGTGCAGCAGGTGGACACCATGGACGGCGCGGCCGACAAGGCCGCCGAGCTGGCTGCTGCCGCGAAGTAAGGGACGAGGTCACAGAACACCATGGCTATCTTCCTCACCAAGGAATCCAAGGTCATCGTCCAGGGCATGACCGGCTCCGAGGGCCAGAAGCACACCAAGCGCATGCTGGCCTCCGGCACGAACATCGTCGGTGGCGTGAACCCCCGCAAGGCCGGCCAGACCGTCGACTTCGACGGCACGGAGATCCCCGTGTTCGGCTCGGTCGCCGACGCGATCGAGAAGACCGGCGCCGACGTCACGGTCATCTTCGTCCCGGAGAAGTTCACCAAGGACGCGGTCGTCGAGGCCATCGACGCCGAGATCCCGCTCGCGGTCGTCATCACCGAGGGCATCGCGGTCCACGACACGGCCTCCTTCTGGGCGTACGCGCAGGAGAAGGGCAACAAGACCCGCATCATCGGCCCGAACTGCCCCGGCCTGATCACCCCGGGTCAGTCGAACGCCGGCATCATCCCGGCCGACATCACCAAGCCGGGCCGTATCGGCCTGGTCTCGAAGTCCGGCACGCTGACGTACCAGATGATGTACGAGCTGCGCGACATCGGCTTCAGCTCCTGCGTCGGCATCGGCGGTGACCCGATCATCGGCACCACCCACATCGACGCGCTCGCCGCGTTCCAGGCCGACCCCGACACCGACCTGATCGTGATGATCGGTGAGATCGGTGGCGACGCCGAGGAGCGCGCGGCCGACTTCATCAAGGCCAACGTGACCAAGCCGGTCGTCGGCTACGTCGCCGGCTTCACCGCCCCCGAGGGCAAGACCATGGGGCACGCGGGCGCCATCGTCTCCGGTTCGTCGGGCACCGCCCAGGCGAAGAAGGAGGCCCTGGAGGCCGCGGGCGTCAAGGTCGGCAAGACCCCGACCGAGACGGCGAAGCTCGCGCGGGCCATCCTCGGCAGCTGAGCCACGGGCCATCCTCGGCAGCTGAGTACGGCCTCGCCGGCCGGCCTGCCCGGCACGAAGCCTGAACAGGTGGGCTCGTACCCCTCGGGGTACGAGCCCACCGGCGTTTCCCGGAGCGGCGCCGTGATGCGGGGCGCGGGTCACCTGCTTTCCGGGACCAGCCGCTCGGGACCGCCGGCCGCTGCCGATCTCAGCCGGGCCCGGAGATCCAGCTGCTCCTGCGAGAGCGGGCCCAGGGCGCCTCTCGGCGGGACTCCGCGGACCGGAGCGCCCGAAGGCACCGGGGGTTCGTAGTGGCCGGGGGTGGTGTGGACGGCGAACGTGGTCGTGGTGAGGAGGAGGGCCGCGAAGGCGGTGGCCGCGTGGACCCAGCGGCGGGCACGGCGTTCGCCGCGAAGGCGCGCGGCGGCCGGGGAGCACGGCCTGACGACCCACGGGCCCTCCCCGTTCGCGGCGTCGGCGAGCCGGCGCTGCAACTCCTCGGGGTCCGCCAGCTCCGGCAGCCGCGCGGCGACCGCCTCCCGCGCGTACAGCACACGGCCCGCCGTGGCGGGGGTGCTCGCCTCGGTCTCGGCCGCCGTGTCGGGCAGGTCCAGGCCGAGGCCGTCGTACAGCAGCACCGCGCGCCGGTACGGGGGCGGCAGCTCCAGGAGTACGTGGATGAGGGCGCGGTCGGTGTGGGCGGTGCTCGTCTCGTCGAGGGAGGCGGAGAGCACGGGGGCGCGCCAGGTGTCGGTGCGCCACAGGCGGGGGCGGAGGCGGTGCCAGGGGGCCAGCGCGTACTCGTGTGCCGCGGCCCGCACCCAGCCCATGGGGTCGCGGTCCACGGCCACCTCGGGCCAGCGCTGCCAGGCGAGCTGGAAGGCGCGTTCCACCGATTCGCGGGCCAGCGCGCGCCGGCCCGTCAGCATGTAGGTCTGCCGTACGAGGGACGGGGCGCAGAACGCGTAGAGGGCGTCGAAGGCCTGGGCCGGTGTCAGGGGACCGGACGGGGGCACCGGTTCCGCGGCCTCGATGGGTGTCAGTTCGTACCATTCGGCGACCCGAACCGCCGGGTCGGCAGCCCCGGGCGAGGGCTCATCCTCGATCGGCGGCTCGATGGCCTGGGTGGACGACGCTCCGGAGCTCTGGGTCATGGGAAGGCCCTCTGTACCGAAAAGCACATAAGAGCATTTTGAGCGACACATCCGTGATTCCGCCGTTACGTCGCTTGAGCGCGTGTCGTTGGCAGCATGGGGCCGTGACGCACGTGAGCGAGTCCCCCCACCGCGACATTCCGCCCCACCACGACAGGCCGCCCCACCGCGCCCGCCGCTCGCCGTGGAGGTGGCCGTCGGCGCTGGGGGCCGGGCTGCTGGGGGGAGCCGTCGCGGCGGGGCTCGGGCTCGGTGCGTTCGCCGTGCTGGTGACGGTGCTGTGGGTCAGTTCGCCGTACCCCGACAGCGGGCCGGGCGGTGCGCTGCACGTGGCGGCGGCCCTGTGGCTGCTGGCCCACGGAGTCGAACTCGTCCGCACCGAGACACTGTCCGGCGTGCCCGCGCCGGTCGGCGTCACTCCGCTGCTGCTGCTCGCGCTGCCCGTGGGGCTCGTCCAGCGGGCGGCGCGAGACGCGGTGGACGAGGCGGAGGCCGCGCCCCGTGCGCCCCGTGTCCCCCGTGCGGGCCGGACTGCCTGGACGACGTGGGCGGGCGTCGTGGCCGGTTACGTGACCGTCGGCGGGGCGGTCACGGTGTACGCCGCCGGCGGAACGCTGCGGCCCTCCTTGGCGTGGGCCGTCGTCTGCGTACCGCTGCTCGCGGGGGCTGTGGCGGGGGCGGGCGTGTGGTCGGCGTACGGGCGCCCCGCCGGTCAGCTGTCCGCGTGGCTCGGCCGGGCCCTGAAGCCGGAGACGCGCGGGCGCCTCATGGTCGCCGGTCGGGCGGCGGGGGCGGGGGCGGGGGTACTGGTCGCCGGGGGCGGGATGCTGGTCGCCGCGTCGCTGGCGTGGCACGCGGGCGCGGCGCGGGACTCCCTGCTCCAGCTGACGGAGGTGTGGTCGGGCCGTTGCGCCGTTGTGCTGCTGTGTGTGGCGCTGCTGCCGAACGCGGCGGTGTGGGGCGCGGCGTACGCCCTCGGGCCCGGTTTCTCGCTGGGGGCGGCGCATGTGGCGGCACCGCTGTCGACGACCCCTCCCGATCCCCTCCTGCCGTCCTTCCCCCTCCTGGCGGCGGTGCCGGGTGGCGGTGCGCACGCGGCGGAGTGGGCGTCGGCCGGTGCGGTGCCGCTGGCCGCGGGGGCGACTCTCGGCTGGTGGGTGGGATCGGCCGGCCGCCGCGCGTCCTGGACCCGTGGCCGGACCTGCGCCACGACGGTCCTCGCGTCCGTCCTGTGCGGTCTGCTCCTCGCCGGCCTGACCGCACTGTCGTCCGGCAGCCTCGGCACGGTCGCGCTGGCCCATGTGGGGCCGGTGTGGTGGCAGGTGGGGGCCGCCGTGGTGGCCTGGACGGTGGCCGTGGGGGTGCCGGTGGCGCTGGGGGCGTGTGGAGGGTCGCGGCGGCAGGAGAAGGGGCGCCCAGGGAGTCGTGTGCCCGGTGTGCGGCGGTCGGCGGGCGGGGGGACCTCGGGGGTGCCCCAGCCGGCCGGAGTACCCACGCCGATCAGAACGCCGGAGGCGCCGGAGGAGCGGGATGCGCCCGAGGTGCCAGAGGGGGCGGCGAGGGAGCCCAACGCTACGAGGGCCCCCAGCGCCCCGAAGGCCCCCAGCGCTCCCAGGCTCCGCAAGGCGGCCAAGCCTTCCGAGGTGCCCGGCCCCTCCGCCGGCCGACGGGTTCCCGGCCTTCGCGCGCTGTGGCGGGGCAGCCGGTCCGCCCGAGTCGGACCCATCCGAGTCGGAGCCACCGGAGCCGGAGCCACCGGAGCCGGAACCAGCGGGACTCCGCGCCCCGCCCCCGGCATCGAGCCCTACGACTTCCTCCCCCTCGACCCCGTCCCCCTCGACCCCATGGGCTCCCCCTGGCACGACGACGCCTCCCGCGAGGCCCGCTGGGCTGCCCTCCGCAGGGCCGCGTCACCCGCGGACCCACCGGACCGTGCCCATCCCTAGGGTCTGTCAGACAGGCCCCGGCAGCCCGCGTCAGCGGGTGCTCAGGACGCCGCGGAGTTCCTCCGGCAGGAGCTTCTCGCAGGACTGCTTCGAGGCGGTGGTGAGGGCGTCGTTGGTGCAGGCGTAGTAGTCGCGGTAGACCAGCTGGGCGGTGAAGGTCGCGGCCACCATGGCCAGCGCGAGCGAGGCGGTCACCAGTCCGCTGATCGCCGCCGTGGTCTGGGGGCGGGCGTTCGGGTCGGAGGCCGGAGCGTCGGGGTCCGGGCGGGGCGGCTTGGCGCGCAGCGCGCTGATGCCCCAGTAGAGGGCCAGCGCGCCAAGCAGCAGCGCCACGTACGGCCAGCTGAAGAGGGAGAAGAAGAACGCCCACATGCCGGCGAGCAGGGCGTAGCGCGCGCGGCGCTGGGACGGATCCGTCGGGTCCCAGCGCAGGCCGGGACCGCCCGGACCCCCCTCGGGGCCGCCCTGCCCGCCACCGGAGGGACGGGGGCGGTCGCCGAAGCCGCCGCCGCTCGACCGGCCGGGCTGGCGGTCGCTCCACTGGCTGCCCCAGGGGGAGTGCCCTTCGCCGTCGTCCCCTCCCTGTCCCCTCTCGGGGCGGCGCGGCTGCCACGGGCGGTCGGGCGTGCCCTCCGGCGGCGGAGCGAAGGGGTTGTCGTCGGCCGGGGTCTGCGCCCCACGCCCGCCCTTGCCCTCCTTGTCCTCCTGACCGGTTTCGGGCGTGCCCTCGCTCTCCCGCGGCGGGGTGGGCGAGGAACGCCGCTCGCGCAGCAGGAGCGGTGGAAGTCGGAGGCTGCGGTCCGGCATCAGGTGTGCGTCTTCCCCTTGGAATCAGTACTGGGACCAGTACGTCCGGAACCGGTCCGTCGGTACTGCGGTGCTGCTGGAGCGTCGGTTCCGCGGCGCTGCTGGAACGTTCGCACCCGTCCTTGGTCAACGTGCCGGGCGAGCGAGGCGTTCCCCTCGCTCTCCTCGCCGAACTGCGTTCCCCGGGCGGATGCTTCCCAGACGGTACCTTCCGGCCACGCCCCCGTCCCGTGGGGGCCGTCCGGTGTGCCGGTATCGTTGCTGACGGTCGACCGCTTCGTAGACTTCCCCGTATCAGGGGGCGCGAAGCATTCGTACGACCGTACAAAAGACTTCCCGAGAGACTCCCCGAGAAAGGGCCCCGCCGTGGCCGAGCCCGTGGTCAAGTCCGCGGCCAGGCGCCTTGTCGTCCTGGTTTCCGGATCCGGGACCAATCTGCAGGCGCTGCTGGATGCCATCGACGAGGTGGGTGCCGAGGCCTACGGTGCCGAGATCGTGGCCGTCGGCGCCGACCGCGGTGGCATCGAGGGGCTCGCCCGCGCCGAGCGCGCCGGACTGCCGACCTTCGTACGGCGGGTGAAGGACTACGCGACCCGTGAGGAGTGGGACGCCGCCCTCGCCGAGGCCGTGGCCGCCCACGAGCCGGACCTCGTCGTCTCCGCCGGGTTCATGAAGATCGTGGGCAAGGAGTTCCTGGCGCGGTTCGGCGGGCGGTTCGTGAACACGCACCCCGCCCTCCTCCCCAGTTTTCCCGGCGCCCACGGCGTCCGCGACGCGCTCGCGTACGGCGCCAAGGTCACCGGATGCACCGTCCACTTCGTCGACGACGGCGTCGACACCGGGCCGATCATCGCTCAGGGCGTGGTCGAGGTCAGGGACGAGGACGACGAGGGTGCTCTGCACGAGCGCATCAAGGAAGTCGAGCGAAGGCTGCTCGTCGATGTCGTGGGGCGGCTCGCCCGCAACGGCTATCGCATTGAGGGACGAAAGGTAGTTATCCAGTGACCGCCGAGAGCAACAAGAGGCCGATTCGCCGGGCGCTCGTCAGCGTCTACGACAAGACCGGGCTCGAGGAGCTCGCGCGTGGGCTGCACGAGGCGGGTGTGGAGCTCGTCTCCACAGGTTCCACGGCCGGCCGTATCGCGGCCGCCGGCGTCCCCGTCACCAAGGTCGAGGAGCTCACCGGCTTCCCCGAGTGCCTGGACGGCCGGGTCAAGACCCTCCACCCCAAGGTCCACGCGGGCATCCTCGCCGACCTGCGCCTGGAGGACCACCAGCGGCAGCTCGCCGAGCTCGGGGTCGAGCCGTTCGATCTCGTCGTGGTCAACCTCTACCCGTTCCGTGAGACCGTCGCCTCGGGCGCCACTCCCGACGAGTGCGTGGAGCAGATCGACATCGGCGGGCCGTCCATGGTGCGGGCCGCCGCCAAGAACCACCCGTCCGTCGCCGTGGTCACCAGCCCGGCCCGGTACGGCGACGTCCTGTCCGCCCTCAAGGACGGCGGCTTCGACCTCGCGGCCCGCAAGCGGCTCGCGGCCGAGGCCTTCCAGCACACGGCCGCGTACGACGTCGCCGTCGCCTCCTGGTTCGCCTCCTCCTACGCGCCCGTGGACGACAGTCAGTTCCCGGACTTCGTCGGCGCCACCTGGCAGCGCGCGCACACCCTGCGCTACGGCGAGAACCCGCACCAGCCCGCCGCGCTGTACGTCTCCGGCACGGGTGGCCTCGCCGAGGCCGAGCAGCTGCACGGCAAGGAGATGTCGTACAACAACTACACGGACACGGACGCCGCGCGCCGTGCCGCGTACGACCACGACGAGCCGTGCGTGGCGATCATCAAGCACGCCAACCCCTGCGGCATCGCGATCGGCGAGGACGTCGCCGAGGCGCACCGCAAAGCGCACGCCTGTGACCCGCTGTCGGCGTTCGGCGGGGTCATCGCCGTCAACCGGCCGGTCAGCAAGGAGATGGCCGAGCAGGTCGCGGAGATCTTCACCGAGGTCATCGTGGCGCCCGACTACGAGGACGGCGCGCTGGAGGCCCTCACCAAGAAGAAGAACATCCGGGTGCTGAAGGCGCCGACCGGCCCGTCCAACCCGGTCGAGCTCAAGCCCGTCGACGGCGGCGCGCTGCTCCAGGTCACCGACCGCCTCCAGGCCGACGGGGACGACCCCGCGAACTGGACCCTGGCGACCGGTGAGGCGCTCACCGGCGAGGAACTGGCCGAGCTGGCCTTCGCCTGGAAGGCGTGCCGCGCCGTCAAGTCCAACGCGATCCTGCTCGCCAAGGACGGCGCCTCGGTCGGCGTCGGCATGGGGCAGGTCAACCGCGTGGACTCCTGCAAGCTGGCGGTGGAGCGCGCCGGTGCCGAGCGCGCACGCGGTTCGTTCGTGGCGTCGGACGCGTTCTTCCCGTTCCCGGACAACATCGATGTCCTGAGCGCCGCCGGCGTGAAGGCGATCGTGCAGCCCGGCGGTTCCGTCCGTGACGAACTGGTCGTCGAGGCCGCGCAGAAGGCGGGCATCACGATGTACTTCACGGGGACGCGGCACTTCTTCCACTGACGCGCCTGCCTGACGCCGATGCCGTACCGGGGTGCGCCTGGCCCCCGGTACGGCATCACGTCGAACCGCGCAGCGCGGCCCACGTGTTGGGTCCCACCTCGCCGTCGACGTCCAGCCCCTTCGCCCCCTGGAACTGCTTGACCGCCGACAGGGTGTCGTTCCCGAACTGGCCGTCCACCCCTGCCGCGCCGAGGCTGTGGCCGCGCTCGAGCAGCATGCACTGGACCTGGGTGACCCGCTGGTTCCTGTCGCCGAACCGGGCCAGCTCGGTGCCGGAGTAGTACGTGCACTGGGAGATCCACGGCGGGGTGGCGGGTTTCGTCGCGGGTTTGGTGGGGCCGGCGCTCGGAGCGGTGCCGGAGCCGCCGCCGCTCTCGCGGCCGGGCGTGGCGGTGACGGTGGCTGTGGGTGGCCGTGCGCCGCCCGCGCCGCCTGCGGAGCCGGGCGAACCGTCCGTCCCCGTCCCGTTCTCGTCGTCCTCGTCCTCGTCCTTGTCCCGGAACTGCTGGTTGACGAGAGCACCGAGCGAGCGGGGAACGGTTCGCCGGTTCGGCGCCTTCGCCTGCCTCACGTTTTCGGCCAGGTTCAGACCTGCGCGGAGCGCCCTCCCCGTGTGGGTGACGGGTCGCTGCCTCGCACTTGACGGGATACGGCCTCGTGGCAGGTTGTCTCAGAGGTTGCTCCTGTCCAGCGGCACTCCTGTGCGCACTCGTTCACGACGTGCACACTGTCGGCGTTCCGCCTGTCCAGCATCCTGGTGCCCCGCGAAACCCGCGAAGGATCCCCTGAGATGAACGAACCGGGCAGAGCCATGCCCTCCCGCCGTTCCCGCACGCGCAGTCGCCACGCACCGCAGCGGCTCGCCCGGGCTGTCCAGTACGCCGGACGCTGTTTGTGCTGGAGCCTGGTCACGAGCATGACCACGGCAGCCTGCGAGCTGGTTCTCAGCCCGCAGGCACACGGGTGGGCCGTGGTCTGGATCCTGCCCTGGTGCCTCACCGGGATGTCCGCCCTGGCCTGGGCCCTCCTGCGCGCGCTGGAGAAGACCGAGCGCCGGCCGCCGGAGAACGAGGACCACCGCGGCGAGTGGGAACGGGCTGCCTGAGCCGACTGCGTCGCGGGGGGACGCGGAAACCGGCCAGGGCCCAGTGTCGCGACAGGCCCGGGCCGGCTAGCCGTCCACCTCGTACTGGCCGACCTCCAGGAAGTACCGCAACTCCTCAGGCGTGCCCTCGAGGGCCTCCCGCGCGGCCGCACGGAGCGCGGCGCTGCTGTTCGGGTTGCTGATGATGCGGACGATGGCGACGCGGTCGTCCTCGGCCTGGGCGAGGCGGTAGCCGGTCTCCAGGAAGGCGCGCAGGGCTTCGGGGGTGTTGGTGTCGAGGGCCTTGGTGGCTTCGCGGATGACGCCGCGGCCGGAGTCGGGGTCGCCGATGATGCGGACGATGGCGACGCGGTCGTCCTCGGCCTGGGCCAGCCGGTAGCCGGTGCTCAGGAAGTAGCGCATGTCCTCGACGGTGCCGTCGAGGGCCGCGTTGGCCTCTCTGATGACCCTTCGGCCCGAGTCGGGGTCGGCCAGGACGCGGGCGATGGCGATGCGGAGTTCCTCCTCCGGCATCTCGTCCACCGGCGTGGTGGGGTCGTCCGTCGCCGACGTCGCCCTCACGGTGCTGGACGACGGGGCCGTGTCGGCGGCGAGGGCCGGGGAGGCGAGCAGGAGCGCGGGTGCCATGGCGGCCGCCGCGGCGATCAGAACTCCACGGGCTAATCTCATGTGTGAACCTGCCTAGGAAAAGAGACTCCAGGAACTGAGGCATTTTCACACTCATCCGTGCCTCGGATCACACGAGTATTCGAAGAACGCGAGTTGGGACGCGAGTTCGGGCAGGCCGCCGTGGGCCGCAACAACGAGAGCCGCGCGGTCCGGCGCGAGCCGTCAGGACGACGCACCGGGGGCCGTGTCCCCCCTTGTGCGGGGAGAGCCACGGCCCCGGATGTGAAGTGCGAGAGGACATCGCTCGCCGTCTCGGTGTCAGCCGTTCACCCGCGCACTCGTGCACAGGTGCTCAGGGCTGTCCACCGCTCACGGCGTGCGGATCACGATGGACGAGCACACCTTGTCGGCGAACGTCTGCCGCTTGGCGTCCCACGCCGGCCACAGCCAGCCGATGTAGCACGCGATGCTGTCCAGGAAGTGGGCGAGACGGCGCACGAACGCCATACCGACGCCGAGCGGCTGGCCGTCGCTCTCCCGCACCAGGCGGATGCCGAGCGCCTTCTTGCCGAGGGTCTGGCCGGTACGGCCCTCCCGGATCAGCTGCCAGATCGCGACGGCGATGATGGCGAGGTAGCCGACGATCACCAGGGCCGTGGTCCTGTTGGCCGCACCGACGCCGATGAGGATGTAGGGGACCACGAACAGGAGCATGTCGACCAGGGTGCCGAGGAAGCGCTGGCCCCAGTTCGCGTACGGCGGCTGGGCCCCGTAGCCGGGCTGCTGCGGGTAGCCGTATCCCGGGGCCTGCGGGTAACCCGGCGCCTGTGCCTGCGGGTAGGCGGGCTGCTGAGGCTGCTGCGGGTAGCCGTAACCCTGCTGCGGCGGGACGCCCTGCGGAGCGCCTCCCTGCGGGTAGCCGTAACCGGGCTGCGGTGCCTGGGGGTAGCCGGGCTGCTGGCCCTGGGGGTACCCGGGCTGCTGGCCCTGCGGGGGACCATAGGGGTTGTTCGGGTCGCCGAAACTCATGGCGCTGTTTCCTCCGTTGGTGGGGACGATGCGCGGCACGTACGGAGGAAGGTTCATCCGATGCGGTCGTCCCCCCGGCACTGCCCGCGGCACTGCGCCGTTCATCGTTCTTTAGGCCCGGCTTATTTGTCCAGCGGCATTCACTATGTGTTGTGCAAGTGCAACATCATTGATCATGGCTGGGTACGGAGCGGCCCGGTACGCCGGTGGCGCCGGGGGTGCCCGCATGGGAACCGAGGAGCCCGGATTGGAACCAGGGGCAGGTCATCCGCGAGGATGGAGCCCATGACCGCCCAGATTCTCGATGGCAAGGCCACCGCAGCCGCGATCAAGTCCGACCTGACCGCCCGCGTGGCGGCCCTTAAGGAGAAGGGGGTCACGCCCGGGCTCGGCACGATCCTCGTCGGCGACGACCCCGGCAGCCAGAAGTACGTCGCCGGCAAGCACCGCGACTGCGCGCAGGTCGGGATCGCCTCCATCCAGCGCGAGCTGCCCGCGACCGCCACGCAGGAGGAGATCGAGGCGGTCGTGCGGGAGCTGAACGAGGACCCCGCGTGCACCGGCTACATCGTGCAGCTGCCGCTCCCCAAGGGCATCGACGAGAACCGGATCCTGGAGCTGATGGACCCGGACAAGGACGCCGACGGCCTGCACCCGATGAACCTGGGACGGCTGGTGCTGAACGAGCCCGCGCCGCTGCCCTGCACTCCGAACGGCGTCCTCACCCTGCTCCGCCGCTACGGCGTCGAGATCAAGGGTGCCGAGGTCGTGGTCGTCGGCCGGGGTGTGACCATCGGGCGCCCGATGCCGCTGCTGCTCACGCGGCGCAGCGAGAACGCGACGGTGACGCAGTGCCACACGGGCACGCGCGACCTGTCGGCGCACCTGAAGCGGGCCGACATCATCGTCGCCGCCGCCGGTTCGGCGCACCTGGTCCGGCCCGAGGACGTGAAGCCGGGTGCGGCCGTCCTGGACGTCGGCGTCTCCCGGTCCGCCGAGGGCAAGATCGTGGGCGACGTCCACCCGGGCGTCGCCGAGGTCGCCGGATGGATCTCGCCGAACCCGGGCGGTGTCGGTCCGATGACCCGCGCCCAGCTGCTGGTGAACGTGGTCGAGGCGGCGGAGCGCGGTGTCGGCTGAGGCGGCGAGCGAGCCGGAGGGCACGGTGCAGGACGGGACCCGCGAGGACGAGAACCCCGGGGGCGGGCCGGAGGACGGCGCCGGCTCCCCGGAGGACAGCGCGGAGCAGACCGTACGGGACGCCATCAGCGCGCCCGACGCCACCGGGGAGCCGAAGCGGGCCACTCGGCGCTTCCCCCTGTTCACCCGTGACACCGCGCGCCCCGAGGGCGGTGGCCGCGCCGCGCCCCGGGACGCCCCGGCACCGGCCCGGCAGTGGCCGATCCTCGCGGTGCTGTCCACCGTCGGGCTCGGACTGCTGCTGACCGCACTGGACGTGTTCCGCTACGGCACGATCCTCGTCGGTGCCGCCCTGCTCGTCGGCGCGGCCCTGCGCTGGGCCCTGCCCGACGTCGGCATGCTCGCGGTGCGCTCCCGGTTCACCGACATGGTCACGTACGGCGCTCTCGGAACCGCGATCGTCCTGCTCGCGATGATGGCCCAGCCGAACCCCTGGCTGGAGATCCCGTTCCTCGACGACACGCTCCACTTCACGATCAGGTGACGCGGGCCGGGGACCGGACCGGGGGACGGCGGCCCGTCCTCTCCCCCGAGTAAGGACGGACCGCCGCCGGGACCCACCGTCGGGCACGCTCAGGACGCTGTTCAACACCTGTCAGCCCGCTGCGGCACGGAGGTGACCATTCCGCCACGGCGTGTGCACCGCCGGCCGCGGGGAAGCCGGCTACGTGCGGGACTCTGGGCGGCTCCCGTTTTCGTACGTGTGTGCCCGTTGTGTCGATGTTTTGACAAGTTCGAGAATGACCCGCGAGAGCACTCAACACCAGGAATACCGTGGTCAATTGGGACGGTCCGGGACGTCTCGCGCACTCATCGGGGGTTCCGCGCGGCAGTCCGGGACGAGGGTGGGACGCTGGACCGCAGGCCAGCGGGTGTGCGACGGTGCGTGCCCCGGCCCGAATGCTCCCGTGCGCACCCCCGTTCCGGGAACTGGCATCCTGACCACGCACATCCCACAGGGTGCCCGGGAGCGGTGTAACGAAGGTAACGAGACGTAACGAGATGTCCGGAACCCTTCGGCATGCTCCCGGCACGGTCGAGAATGTGGTCGCGGTCTCGGACGCTCGTACTCGGCGAGGGCACCATGCGCGGGAGAAGCGGTACGGGGGGAAAGATCAGGCACGTTCGGGGGGAAAAGAGGGGGGAGCAATGCCTCGTTGGAGGGCCTTGCCCGAGGAACTCGATCCGCAGGTCAAGGAGTTCGCCGGCCAGCTGCGGCGGCTCGTCGACCGCAGCGGGCTGAGCATCGCCGCGGTGGCCGACCGCACGGGTTACAGCAAGACGTCCTGGGAGCGCTATCTGAACGGGCGGCTGCTCGCGCCCAAGGGCGCGATCGTCGCGCTGGCCGAGGTGACCGGGACCAATCCCGTGCACCTGACGACCATGTGGGAACTGGCCGAACGGGCGTGGAGCCGTTCGGAGATGCGCCACGACATGACCATGGAGGCCATCCGTATCTCCCAGGCGCGCGCCGCGCTCGGGGAGCTCGGAGAACTCGGGGCGACCGCGCCGCCCGCCAAGGGCAGGAGCGGCCAGGCAGGCCGCAGCGCGACCGCGACGCCGGGTGTGGCGGGCCCGGCGGGCGTGGCGCCCACGGTCCCGCCCGCGGTCTCGCCCTCGATCCCGTCCCAGCCGACGGCTCAGGGGCAGTCGTCCGCGGGCTCCTACGGTGCGGCAGTCGCGAGCGGAGCTTCACGGGGCGGCGGCTGGGGAGTCACCGCCTCGCCGTCGGATCCGTCCGGGCCGTCGCGCGGCGCCGGGGCGTCCGGCGGGCCGGGTGTACCGGGTGGGCCCGGTGTGTCCAGTGGGCCGGGTGTACCTGGTGGGCTCGGTGGTCCCGGTGAGTTCGGGCCGGCTCAGGCGCCGTGGGACGCCCGGCCGGGCGCGAACGGTGCGCCGGGTGGGGGAGGCGGAAAGCGGCGGCTGACCATGTTCCTCGCCGGTGTCGTCGGTGCGGGCGTCGTGGTCGCGGCGGCCGTCTTCTTCACGAACGGCGGCGACGGGGCGGTGGCCGAGGACAAGCCGTCCACGCCCGCGACGTCCGCCGGCTCCGATCCCGAACTGCCGCCCGGTGTGAAGTGCAGTGGTTCCGGTTGCACCGGCAAGGACGCGGAGGCCATGGGGTGCAGCGGCGAGCTGGTGAAGACCACCGACAGCGTCACCGTGGGCACGACCCAGGTCGAGGTCCGCTACAGCGAGACCTGTGACGCGGCGTGGGCGCGTATCACGGCCGCCGCGGAGGGGGACGAGGTGCGGGTGAGCGCCGGCAAGGTGAAGCACACCGCGACGGTCGGCACGGCCGGGGACACGACCGCGTACACACCGATGGTCGCCGTGAAGGACGCGGGGGACGCGACGGCGTGCGTGACCCTTGCGGCCGGGCAGGAGGGGTGCACGCGGTAGGGGCGGGGAACCCGCCGGGTGCGGGCGGGTGGGGGCTGGCCGCGCAGGCCCCCGGGCCCCTGGGAAGCCGTGAGCCCCACCCGCGGGCGTGAGCCGTGGCGCATGACACCCCCGTCACCCAAAGTAGTTGGCGGTCAAGGGGAATGCCCGCGTCCGAGCGGGGCAGGCGGACAGTACCCCCACGGGAGTCCGGCCGCCCGGGAGATCGACACCCTCCTCCCGGCCCGGCACCCCCACACGGCGGCCGCTTCGTCCACCTCTCCCGGACGGCGGCCGCCTTTTCAGGCTTCGGCGCTCTACTGTGGGACCCGGCGGACCCGTGTGGGGCGGGCCACACAGACCCGCCCGTCCGGGATCCCGGATGCGCGATAGCCTGACCGCTGATCTCTCTTGACGCCAAGAGATCGATCATTCGTACGTCCCACCCGGGGCAGGGACCGCCCCAACCGCCAGCTGTCATACGGAGAACGCCATGACCCGCACTCCCGTGAACGTCACCGTCACCGGCGCGGCCGGCCAGATCGGTTACGCCCTGCTCTTCCGCATCGCCTCCGGCCAGCTGCTCGGCGCGGACGTGCCGGTCAAGCTGCGCCTGCTGGAGATCACCCCGGCGCTGAAGGCCGCGGAGGGCACCGCCATGGAGCTCGACGACTGCGCCTTCCCGCTCCTTCAGGGCATCGACATCACGGACGACCCGAACGTCGCCTTCGACGGCGCGAACGTGGCCCTGCTCGTCGGCGCCCGCCCCCGTACCAAGGGCATGGAGCGCGGTGATCTCCTGGAGGCCAACGGCGGCATCTTCAAGCCCCAGGGCAAGGCCATCAACGACCACGCGGCGGACGACATCAAGGTCCTCGTCGTCGGCAACCCGGCCAACACCAACGCCCTGATCGCCCAGGCCGCCGCCCCGGACGTACCGGCCGAGCGCTTCACCGCGATGACCCGCCTGGACCACAACCGCGCGCTGACCCAGCTGTCGAAGAAGACCGGTGTCCCGGTCTCCGAGATCAAGAAGCTGACGATCTGGGGCAACCACTCCGCCACCCAGTACCCGGACATCTTCCACGCCACGGTCGCCGGCAAGAACGCCGCCGAGGTCGTGAACGACGAGAAGTGGCTCGCCGAGGACTTCATCCCGACCGTCGCCAAGCGCGGTGCCGCCATCATCGAGGCCCGCGGCGCCTCCTCGGCCGCCTCCGCCGCCAACGCCGCGATCGACCACATCTACACGTGGGTCAACGGCACCGCCGAGGGCGACTGGGCCTCCATGGGCATCCCGTCGGACGGTTCGTACGGTGTGGCCGAGGGCCTCATCTCCTCCTTCCCGGTCACCGTGAAGGACGGCACGTACGAGATCGTCCAGGGCCTGGAGATCAACGACTTCTCCCGCGCCCGCATCGACGCCTCCGTCAAGGAGCTGGAGGAGGAGCGCGAGGCGGTCCGCGCGCTCGGCCTCATCTGAGAACCCCCCTCGGAGGGATTCTTCGACGGAAGACCGTCACCACCTCGTACAGGCCCTGTCCCGGGTTCCGCCCGGGACAGGGCCTGTTGGCGTACGGCCTCGTGGGCCCCCACCGGTACCCGGACAAGTCGAGCCCGAAGGGCGCGTCTGTGCGGTGATCGTTCGGCCGTGCGAGACGGATTCCGCAGTTCCTTCGGTCCCCCTATGCTGATGGTTTCTCACTTGGCTTGACGCACAAGTCAGTTCACACATCGGGGGAGATGGTGTGAGTAGCGCCAGCGTGCCACCACAGCCACAGCCGGCAACCACGACATCACGAGCGACACCACCACCCGCGTCCGCGCCACCCGCGGCGCCACCGACACCGGCGGCCCCGCCGCCCAGCCCGCCCCACGCCAGCGAGGCCAGCCGCCTGCTGTGTGCCGGCACCTACCTCGACCCCGTCTTCCGGGACCGGGTCATCGAAGAGCTGGACCTGAACGAGCAGCGGCTCGTGGCGCCCTCACTCGGCTTCGACACGGCCCGCGTCCTCGCCCACGCCCTGCGGGCCCGGCGCCTGGAGCTGGCCTGGGCCGGGGCGATCGTGGGCCTGTGGGTGGTGGGTCTGCTGGTGACCAACTTCCTGCTCGCGGGCTATCTCGTGCCCAGCGTCCTGCTGGCGATGGGGACCGCGATCAGGGGCGATGACGACCGCCCGCCGCTCATGCGGCGCATGGCGGCGCTCGCGGCCCGCTGGCTGGGCCGGATCGTGTTCGGCCTGTTCCTGGTCGCCACGGTCGTCTTCGCGTTCGCCGGCTCCGACGACTCCTCGTCGGGCTACTCCTGCGAGTCGTACGACTCCTACGGCTCCTGCGACTCGTACTCCTACGACGACGACTCGGGCTTCTGGAACTTCCTCAAGGAACTCCTGCCCGCCCTGTCGCAGCTGTTCGGCGGTGACGCCACGGTCAAGGCGCTGCAGGCCTGGCTGGCGTTGATCCTCTTCGTCGCCGTCGCCCTGTGCACGGGCGCCCAGCGCAGCCAGTTCGCCCGGGCCCTGGGGGGCGAGCTGTCCCCCGAGCGGTTCCCGGACGCGGCCTCCGACCCGGCGGAGAGCACGGAGAGCCGGCGGTTCCAGCGGCTGAAGGAGCGCATCCGGCTGGAGCAGAGCGCACCGCTGATCATGTACCACGAGGCGCGCCCGTTCTGCGGGTCCGGCGCGGACTACGACACCTGGGTGCTCGCCGTCGAGCTGCGGCCCGACGAGATGAAGAAGGTCCGGCCGATGAGCAACCGGACGATCCTGGACGCCGTCCGGCCGTTGCTCGAAGGACTGCGGCTGCCCTCGGAGTACGCAGGACACGCCGTGCGCGACCGGCTGCGCTGGCTGGAGATCGACGAGTGCGTGTTCCTGCCCGCCGAGGGGCTCGGCCGGCGCGAGGAGGCCCCGTACAACCAGCAGGCGTTCGAGGAGCACCGGGCCCGCGCGGTGGAGGAGGGCGCCGAGAAGCGGCGGCACTTCCTGCGCGTCCGCGTGGGCGGCTGGGAGGAGGAGCTGGTCGTCACCGTCTACGTCCGGATCCACACCCAGGGCCGCATGCTGATGCTGGAGATCGCCCCGCACGTGCTGCAGCCGATCCGCGCGGACTTCAAGGACGCCGACCGCACGGCCCACCGGTTCCGCAGCAACAGCCCGTTCGGCAAGGCCACCTGGGCCGTCGGCCAGGTGCCCGGCTCGGCGATCCGCTCCCTGGTCACCCTGTTCAAGGGAGCGGCCTACGGCTGGCAGCTGCTCACCGGCGGCTACGGCAACGCGCTGCCCGACGGCCCCGCGCTGTCGGTCCGCGAGCTGGGCGCGGCGCGGTCCGGGTCGCTCTTCCAGCGGATGGACGTCGACCGCTACCTCCGGAGTGTGCAGGACCGCATCGCGAACGGGGTGCGCACGGCGCTGGCGGACCACGGTTACCAGACCGGCGAGTTCGTGCAGAAGGTGGTCAACATCAGCAGCGGTGGCGTGCACGTCGACTCCGTCGCGAACAGCACGTTCGCCGTCGGCTCCCACGCCCGCGCGTCCACCTCCTCCTCTCCTTCCTCCTCCACCTCACCGACCGGCGGCTCCACGCCGCAGCAGAAGGGACCCCGCGATGGCAACGGATGAGCCGACGGTCCGCATCGGCGACGTCTCGCACAGCACCTTCGCCATCGGCAGCCACGCGCACGCCGAGAGCCACCACGGCACGGGCGGCCCGCGCGACGCCGCCGCCGAGGAACTGCTGGAAGCGGTGCGCGAGCTGCGCGCCGACCTGACCCGGGTACGGGCGGACGAGCGGACGAGCGAGCTGGACGCCGCGCTGGCCGACACCGAGGACGAGATCACCCGTACCGGCACGGTCGGCGCGGGCAGACTGCAGCGGCTGCGGCAGCTGCTCACGGACTCCGAGGCCCTGGTGAGCCTGATCGCCTCGGCCGGGGCCGTGGCCGGACTGCTGGGCATGTGAGGAGGGCGCGATGAGCGGGGGACAGCGGTACTGGAACGAGGAGACCCAGCGCTGGGAGGACGGCACCCAGGAAACGGCCCACGCCACCTCACCACCGCCGGGCCGACCGGACCACGAACCGACGGTGGTCGGCGCGCGGGACGGCGACGAGGGGGTCCTGCCCCCACCGGCGTCCGGACCGGCGGGGGCTCCGCCGACGCCGGCGTCCGGGCCGCCGGGGGTCGCACCGGACGCCGGGGCGTCGGGGGCCTCTCCGGTTTCCGGGGCGGAGGGATCCTCTCCGGCTTCTGGTTGGCCGGGGAGTCAGTCGGGCTCCGGGTGGCCGGGGGCCGCACCGGACGCCGGGGCGTCGGGATCCCTTCCGGTTTCCGGGGCGGCGGGAGCCCCTCCGGCTTCTGGGTCGGCGGGAGCCCCCCCGGCTTCTGGTTGGCCGGGGAGTCAGCCGGGCTCCGGGTGGCCGGGGGTCGCACCGGACGCCGGGGCGTCGGGATCCCTTCCGGTTTCCGGGGCGGCGGGAGCCCCTCCGGCTTCTGGGTCGGCGGGATCCTCTCCGGCTTCTGGTTGGCCGGGGAGTCAGCCGGGCTCCGGGTGGCCGGGGGCCCCGTCGGGGTCCGGGGCGGCGGGAGCTTCACCGGCCGCCGGGCGCTCAGGGACCCCGTTGCCTTCCGAACCGGCCGGAACCCCGCCCCCTCCCTGGGCCTCTCAGCCGACCCCCGCGTCCTCCCCCTGGCCGCCCGCCGGCCCGCCCTCGGCGCCGGTGGCAGGCCGGTTCGGGCGGCGGCTGTGGGCGGGGGTGGTGGCCGGGGCCGCCGTGGTCGGGATCACCGCGGGCCTCGTGCTGACGCAGGTGGGCGGGGACGAGGGCGACGGCGGCGGGCGGGACCAGAACGCGTCCGAGTCCGTGACCCCTTCGGACCCGCCGGACACGTCCGCGTCGGACACGTCCACGTCGGAGACGCCCACCGGGGAAACCCCGGAGGAGACGTCCTCGCCGTCCCTGACCGCGGCCCAACTCCCCTCGGACTACGACTCGTTCGACGACCCGCAGGGGTTCAGGGCAGCCGTGCCCGACGGCTGGGAGCGGGACACCGTGCCGTCCGAGTACGGCATGGACGTCGTCAACTTCCGCAGCCCGGACCGTGAGCAGCGCATCCAGGTGTTCGAGGTGGCCGAGGCGACCCCGCAGGAGTCGTTCGACCTGTTCCTGTCGCCCGACACCCCGAAGTCCGACAGTTTCCGGCAGCTCGGCCGTGAGGACCTGAGCGACGGCGAGTTCGTGGGGGAGCGGCTGGAGTACCTTGTCGACTCGATCCGGGGCGAGCCCGACGTCGGCACCTGGCATGTCGTCGACACCCGGTTCGCGGCCTCGGACGGCACCCTCTACGCGGTGGCCGTGTACGGCCGTGACGACGACGGCCGCAGTGACGAGACCGACATGGCCGACACGGTGGTGGGCTGGTTCTGCCCGCCGGGCGGCACCTGCGCCGGCTGATCCCGACGGTTCACGGTCGCGCACGGTGTCGCGACCGTGCCGTCGCACACCCTTCCGATTCGCGACCTTTTTCCGCATGTTCAGTGACGCGGCGCACTTTCGGCCACGGATCGTGCATGCATTCCAGGGGCGGGGGCAGGCGCTCACGGCCCCCGAGAGTCACAGTGCTGTGACACAGGGGCACCGACCTGGAACGGAAGGCAACACCGAACATGGCAGGACAGCAGGCTCAGCGCACCATCCATATCGGCGGAGAGTGGCTGGAAGCCGTCTCGGGCGCCACGCGCGAGATCCTCGACCCGGCGGACGCCAAGCCGTTCGCCGTGGTCGCGGAGGGCGACGAGCGGGACACGGACGCCGCCGTCGCCGCCGCCCGGCGTGCTTTCGACGAGGGCACGTGGGCCCGTACGCCCGTGACCGAGCGGGCCGCCCTGCTCCGCCGTGTCGCCGATCTGCTCATGCGCGACCGCGAATCCCTCGGGCGGCTGGAGAGCCGTGACGCCGGCAAGACCGTGGAGGAGGGGCGCGTCGACATCGACTGTGTCGCGGACGCCTTCCGGTACTTCGCGGACCTCGTCGCCGGCGAGGGCGGCGGCCGGGTCGTGGACGCCGGGGACGACGACATCCACAGCGTGGTCGTGCACGAGCCCGTCGGCGTCTGCGCGCTGATCACGCCCTGGAACTACCCGCTCCTCCAGGCCAGCTGGAAGATCGCGCCCGCGCTCGCCGCCGGGAACACCTTCGTCGTCAAGCCGAGCGAGATCACGCCGCTCACCACCGTCGCGCTCGTCCAGCTGCTCGCCGAGGCCGGACTGCCCGCCGGGGTTGCCAACATCGTGACGGGGCCGGGCCACTCGGTCGGGGCGCGGCTCGCCGAGCATCCGGACGTCGACCTCGTGTCGTTCACGGGTGGACTCGTCAGCGGCACCAAGGTCGCGCAGGCCGCCGCCGTCAGCGTCAAGAAGGTCGCCCTGGAGCTGGGCGGGAAGAACCCGAACGTCGTCTTCGCGGACGCCTGCGAGACGGAGGAGGGCTTCGACACCGCCGTCGACCAGGCCCTCAACGCCGCCTTCATCCACAGCGGCCAGGTCTGCTCGGCCGGCGGGCGGCTGATCATCGAGGAGTCCGTGCGCGAGCGGTTCGTGGCCGAACTGGTCCGCCGCGCGGAGCGCATCCGGCTTGGGCGCGGCACCGAGGACGGCGTCGAGTGCGGGCCGCTCGTCTCCGAGCAGCAGCGCGAGAAGATCGAGGCGTACGTCGCCTCCGCGCTCGCCGAGGGCGCGGTGCTGCGGACGGGCGGCAGGCGGCCCGAGCCGAGCGACATCAGGCCCGCCACCGGGTACTTCTACGAGCCGACCGTCCTCGACCGCTGCCACCGCGAGATGCGGGTCGTGCGCGAGGAGGTCTTCGGCCCGGTCCTGACGGTCGAGACCTTCCGCACGGAGGACGAGGCCGTCGCACTCGCGAACGACACCGAGTACGGGCTCGCGGGTGCCGTCTGGACCGCCGACGCCGGGCGGGCACGGCGCGTGGCCGGGCGGCTGCGCCACGGCACCGTCTGGATCAACGACTTCCACCCCTACCTCCCGCAGGCCGAGTGGGGCGGGTTCGGCAAGAGCGGCGTGGGGCGCGAGCTGGGGCCCAGCGGCCTCGCCGAGTACCGCGAGACCAAGCACGTCTACCAGAACCTGGCGCCCAAGCCGGTGCGGTGGTTCGCGGGCTGAACGACGCCCCGGACGGCGCCGGGAGCGCCTGAACCCTGGGGTCCGGGGGCGCCTGAACCCCAGGGGCCGCCCAGGCCCCGCCGCCCTCCCGAGACCGACGAGAGCGACCACACCGACCAGCCGATCAGCCGACCAGACCGACCCCCCCCGGTCCGATCACCTCCCCTTCCTGGAGCACCCCCATGCACCACGACACGCGTACCCACACGCACGACACGCATCCCCACACATACGACTACGTCGTCATCGGCGGCGGCACCGCGGGCTCCGTCATCGCCTCCCGCCTCACCGAGAACCCCGACGTGACGGTTGCCGTCATCGAGGGCGGCCCGAGTGACGTGGGCCGCGACGACGTGCTCACCCTGCGCCGCTGGATGGGCCTGCTCGGCGGCGACCTGGACTACGACTACCCGACAACCGAGCAGCCACGCGGCAACTCCCACATCCGGCACAGCCGCGCCCGCGTCCTCGGCGGCTGTTCCAGCCACAACACACTGATCGCGTTCAAGCCGCTGCCCTCCGACTGGGACGAGTGGGAGGCGTCGGGCGCCAAGGGCTGGGGCGCCGTGCCGATGGAGGCGTACTACGCGCGGCTGAAGAACAACATCGTCCCGGTCGACGAGAAGGACCGCAACGCCATCGCCCGCGACTTCGTGGACGCCGCCCAGAAGGCCCTGGGCGTGCCCCGCGTCGAGGGCTTCAACAAGAAGCCCTTCAACGACGGCGTGGGCTTCTTCGACCTCGCCTACCACCCCGAGAACAACAAACGCTCCAGCGCGTCCGTCGCGTATCTGCACCCGGTCATGGACGAGCGGGCCAACCTGACCATCTTCCTGGAGACCTGGGCCCACAAGCTGGAGCTGGACGGGACGCGCGCCGAGGGCGTGCACGTGCGCACCAAGGACGGCGAGGAGATCCTCGTTCGGGCCCGGCGTGAGGTGCTGCTGTGCGCCGGTGCCGTCGACTCGCCCCGGCTGCTGCTCCACTCCGGCATCGGGCCGCGCGCCGACCTGGAGGCGCTGGGCATCCCCGTCGCCCTCGACCTGCCCGGCGTCGGCGAGAACCTGCTCGACCACCCGGAGTCGGTGATCGTGTGGGAGACGAACGGGCCGATCCCGGAGAACTCCGCGATGGACAGCGACGCCGGCCTGTTCGTGCGCCGCGACCCCTCCCACGCGGGCCCCGATCTGATGTTCCACTTCTACCAGGTGCCGTTCACGGACAACCCGGAGCGGCTCGGGTACGAACGGCCCGCGCACGGCGTCTCGATGACCCCCAACATCCCCAAACCGAAGAGCCGCGGCCGGCTGTACCTGACCAGCGCCGACCCGGCCGTCAAGCCCGCCCTCGACTTCCGGTACTTCACCGACGACGAGGACTACGACGGCCGCACCCTCGTCGACGGCATCCGCATCGCCCGCGAGATAGCGAAGACCGAGCCGCTGGCCGGCTGGCTGGGGCGCGAGGTGTGTCCCGGGCCCGACGTCACCGGCGACGAGGAGCTCAGCGAGTACGCCCGGAAGGTCGCGCACACCGTGTACCACCCGGCGGGCACGTGCCGCATGGGCGCACCGGACGATCCGCTCGCCGTCGTCGACCCGGAGCTCAGGATCCGCGGGCTCGACGGCATCCGCGTCGCCGACGCGTCCGTCTTCCCGACGATGACCGCCGTGAACCCGATGATCGGGGTGCTGATGGTCGGGGAGAAGTGCGCCGACCTGGTCGGCGCCACCACCACGATCGGAGATGCCGCCTGATGAGCACCGTCACCACTCCCACCGCCACGGACGCCGCCGTCGACGATCCCGTCTTCTCGGTCGAGAACCTGTGGAAGGTCTTCGGTCCCAAGGCCGACCGCGTACCCGCCGACCCCGAGCTCACCGCGCTCCCGCCCGCCGAGCTGCGCTCCCGCACCGGCTGCACGGCAGCCGTCCGGGACGTCAGCTTCGACGTGCGCAAGGGCGAGGTCTTCGTCGTCATGGGGCTGTCCGGCTCCGGCAAGTCCACCCTGGTGCGCTGCCTCACCCGGCTGATCGAGCCGACGTCCGGCCGGATCGCCATCGACGGCGAGGACGTCCTCGGCATGGACAAGGCCCGGCTGCGCGAACTGCGCCGCCACCGCGCGTCGATGGTCTTCCAGCACTTCGGTCTGCTGCCGCACCGCTCCGTGCTCGACAACGTGGCGTACGGCCTGGAGGTCCAGGGCGTCGGCAGGGCCGAGCGCCGCGCCCGCGCCCGCGAGGTCGTCGAGAAGGTCGGCCTGGAGGGCATGGAACAGCGCAGGCCCGGCCAGCTCTCCGGCGGCCAGCAGCAGCGCGTAGGGCTCGCCCGGGCGCTCGCCGTCGACCCGGAGGTGCTGCTGTTCGACGAGCCGTTCAGCGCGCTGGACCCGCTGATCCGGCGCGACATGCAGGAGGAGGTCGTGCGGCTGCACCGCGAGGAGGGCCGCACGATGGTCTTCATCACGCACGACCTGAACGAGGCGCTCAAGCTGGGCGACCGCATCGCCCTCATGCGCGACGGCCAGGTCGTGCAGCTCGGCACCCCCGAGGAGATCGTCGGTTCGCCCGCCGACGACTACGTCCGGGACTTCGTGCGCGAGGTGCCCCGCCAGCAGGTCATGACCGTCCGCACCGCGATGCGGCCGCCCGCGTCCTCCGAGGAGGCGGGGCAGGGCCCGGCGGTCGCGCCCGACGTGACCGTCTCGGAGGCCATCGAGGCGGTGGCCCGCACCGGCACGCCCGCGCGCGTCGTGGACGACGGCCGCTGCCTCGGCGTGGTCGACTCCGAAGCGCTCCTCGGGGTGGTCGCGGGCACGACCGGGGGCGCCGGCCCGAAGCCGGCGCCCGCCGTCCCCGCCCAGGCCTCCCGCGGCAGGGCCGGGGGCAAGGCCACAGCCGAGGCCAAAGCCGAGGCCGGCGAGGAGGTGGTGTGATGGCCACCGTCACCGCACCCACCGTCCGCACCGGTCTCCCCGGCCTCCTCAAGCACCGCGCCCTCGCCAAGCTCCTCCTGATCGCGCTGGCGGCGGCCGTCCTCGTGCCCGTCGTCAACGCCCGCTGGGCGAGCGGCAGCTGGCCCGACGCGCTGACCGTCGACCTGTCCGAACCGCTCGGCAGGGCCAGCGACTGGGTCATCGACAACCGCGACAGCCACCCGCTGTTCCTGTACTTCTTCGGACACATCAGCAACGCCGTCGTGCTCTCCGTGCGCGCCGTCTACCTCCTGCTCCTCGCGGCCGGCTGGGCGGGCGTCACCGCGGGAGCCGCGCTGATCGCGTGGCGTGTGGCGGGCCTGAGGCTGGCCCTCGGCACGGGCCTCGCGTTCCTCGCCTGCGGGCTCCTCGGCATGTGGGTGCCCACCATGCAGACGCTGGCGCTCATGGTGGTCGCCGTCCTCGCGTCGGTCTTCCTCGGCGCGCTGCTGGGCCTCGCGGCCGGGCTGTCGGACCGTACGTACCGCGCGCTGCGGCCCGTCCTGGACACCATGCAGGTGCTCCCGGCGTTCGCGTACCTGCTGCCGGTCGTGCTGGTGTTCGGCATCGGCGTGCCCGCGGCCGTGCTCGCCACCGTCGTGTACGCGGCACCGCCCATGGCCCGTCTCACCGCGCTCGGGCTGCGCGGCGCCGACCAGGGCGTGCTGGAGGCCGTCGAGTCCCTGGGCACCACCGCGCGGCAGCGCCTGCTGACCGCCCGGCTGCCGCTGGCCCGCAAGGAGCTGCTCCTCGGCCTCAACCAGACGATCATGATGGCGCTGTCCATGGCCGTCATCGCGTCCGTCATCGGGGCGGGCGGCCTCGGTGACCGCGTCTACCAGGCGCTCGCCTCGGTCGACGTCGGCGCCGCGCTGGCCGCCGGCATCCCGATCGTGCTGCTCGCCGTCGTCCTCGACCGGGTCACCGGCGCGGCGGGCGACGGGCTCGGCGGCGACGGCCCGGAGACCTCCGGCCGCCGGCGCGCCCTGCAGTGGGGCGGCGCAGCCGTCCTCACCGTGGCCGTCGCGGTCGCCGCGCGTCTCGCAGGCCGCCTCGACTGGCCCGAGTCGTGGGTCGTGAACATCGCCGAGCCCGTGAACCGGGCCGTCGACTGGATGACCGCCCACCTCTACTCGGGCGTCCCGTACATCGGCGGCACCGCCGACTGGGCCGGCCACTTCACCACCTGGGTCCTCGACCCGATCCGCTCCGGCCTGCAGGGACTGCCCTGGTGGTCGGTGCTGCTCATCGTGGCCACCCTCGCCTGGCTGATCGGCACCTGGCAGACCGCGCTCACGGCCGTCCTCGCGATGGCCGGGATCGGTGTGCTCGGCGTGTGGGAGCCGTCCCTCGACACGCTGTCACAGGTGCTGGCCGCCGTCGCGGTCACCCTCGTCCTCGGCTTCGCCACCGGCATCGCGGCCGCCCGCAGCGACCGGGTGGAGCGGCTGCTGCGCCCGGTCCTGGACGTGTTCCAGACGATGCCGCAGTTCGTGTACCTGATCCCGGTCGTGGCCCTGTTCGGTGTGGGCCGCGCGCCCGCCGTCGCCGCCGCCGTGGTCTACGCGCTGCCCGCCGTCGTCCGCATCACCACGCAGGGGCTGCGTCAAGTCGACCCGGCCGCGCTGGAGTCGGCCCGCTCGCTCGGCGCGAGCAGCGGACAGCAGCTCCGCCAGGTCCAGCTCCCGCTCGCCTGCCCGGCGCTGCTGCTCGCCGTCAACCAGGGCGTCGTCCTCGTCCTCGCCGTCGTCATCATCGGCGGCCTGGTCGGCGGCGGCGCGCTCGGCTACGACGTCGTCTTCGGCCTCGCCCAGGGCGACCTGGCGACCGGTCTGGTGGCCGGCGTCGCGATCGTCTGCCTCGGCCTCGTCCTGGACCGGGTCACGCAGCCGACGGAACGCCGCCGCGTCGGAAAGGGAGCCTGACATGCGACTTCGTACGACGTCCGCCGTGGCCGCCGCCTGTTCCCTGCTGGTCCTCACCGGCTGCGGCGCCGCCGACATGACCAAGCAGGCCTCGCCCTTCGCGAACGCCCAGGGCTCCAAGACGGTGACCCTGTCCGTGCAGTCCTGGGTGGGCGCCCAGGCGAACGTGGCCGTCGCCCAGTACCTGCTCGAACACGAACTGGGCTACCGCGTCGACACCGTCCAGGTCGACGAGGTCCCCGCGTGGGACGCGCTCAGCCAGGGCCGCGTCGACGCGATCCTGGAGGACTGGGGCCACCCCGAGCAGGAGCAGCTGTACGTCAAGGACAAGAAGACGATCGCCCGCGGCGGCGGACTCGGCGTCACCGGGCACATCGGCTGGTTCGTGCCGACGTACTTCGCCAAGAAGCACCCCGACGTCACGAACTGGAAGAACCTCAACAAGTACGCCGACCAGCTGCGCACCGCCGAGAGCGGCAGCAAGGGCCAGCTCCTGGACGGCTCCCCGTCCTACGTCACCAACGACAAGGCGCTGGTGAAGAACCTCGACCTGGACTACCAGGTGGTGTTCGCCGGTTCGGAGGCCGCGCAGATCACCCAGATCCGGCAGTTCGCCAAGGAGAAGAAGCCCTTCCTGACCTACTGGTACGCCCCCCAGTGGCTCTTCAAGAAGGTGCCCATGACAGAGGTGAAGCTCCCGCCGTACAAGGAGGGCTGCGACGCCGACCCGGACAAGGTGGCGTGCGCCTACCCGCACACGCCCCTGCAGAAGTACCTGAACGCCGACTTCGCCCGGTCCGGCGGCAGGGCGGCGGCCCTGCTGAAGAACTTCAAGTGGACCACCGAGGACCAGAACGAGGTGTCCCTGATGATCGCCGACCAGAAGCTCACGCCGGAGGAGGCGGCGAAGAAGTGGGTGGACAGCCACGAGTCCACGTGGAGGAAGTGGCTGCCCTGAGCCCTCAGTGCCCTACTGCTTCAGGTGGTCGGCCATCCCGCGCAGCGCCAGCGCCGCCCAGCGCTGCAGTCCCGGCCCGAACGTGACGCGAGTGGCCCCGAGTTCACCGAGTTCGGTGGGCGAGGGGCCCTTGCCCACCGCTACGCGGCCAGGCGGCGGATGCCCGCCCGGCTCGCGGGCACCGTCGTGGCCTGGATCCCGATGACCTCGACAGCGACGCCCCAGGCCTCCAGCATCTTGGCCGTCTGCACGAGGGTGACCTGGGAGAACGGGAACAGCGTGTCGGCGGTGAGGTCGGTTCCGCTCTTCAGCAGGATCGCGAACACGACCTTCGACGGCCGGAACCCCTCCGGCAAGGCCTGGCCGGGCCGGGCGGCGGCCACCTTCCGTGCGAACCCGTCCATGGCCTCCGGCGAGTGCAGCAGGGTCTGAACGGCGACCACGGCCTGACCGAACAGATGGCTCAGCGCGTCGGAGCCCTTGGCCCGCTTCACCATGACCAGGACATCGTCCGGGCTCAGCAGGTCGCAGATCTCCACGCCGTTGCCCCGGTGCAGCGTGGTCCGGACGTTGTCACGGTCGAAGCAGAGGTACCCGGGCCGCAGGTGGGGTACCGAATCGTTGTAGTCCCGCTCCTTGTCCCCGAGCACCCAGGCCGGAAGGTCGACCGAGGGCGTGTCGGTGATGAGCCGCTCCACCTGCGAACGGATCGTCTCCAGGTACGCCTCACCGATCTCGTACCACTGCCCGTCCAGCAGGAAGAACCGGCGGGCACCGAGCGCCACCTCCGCCTCGATCCACCGCAGCACGCTCGACGTCCGGATGACGTCACCCTTCTCCGCCCGGGTGTGCGCGTAGAGGGTGACGGTGCCGTCCCGGAGCGCGGCGAAGCGCGTTCCCGGCCTCTGTACGCGGGCCCGGTTGAGGATGTACTCCAGGCTGAAGTCGTCGGTGAGGCGCGCCTCCGGACTGTGCACCCTGGTGCCGAATGCCTGGGCAGCGCCGTAGTCGTCCCAGTGATCGGACGGGACGGCGACCGCGATACGTCCGTCCGGTACCTCGCCCAGCATGTCGTCGAGCCGCTCCTCCAGCCGCGTGACGAGGTCGGTGTCCTTGACCGGGACGACGTGCTCGACGAACTCGAGTTCCGGAGTCGGGGCCTCGTCCCGAAGGACACGGGCGATGGCCCGGATGTCCGCGACCAGGTCCGCGGCGTCGATACCGAGGCGCATCCGCAGCCCGGTACCGCCCTCGACGCTGGAGATCTTCGTACGGTCGTCCTGAGCGATCGTCAGCTCGATGCCGTCCAGCCGACCGCCCAGCCGCCGCACGATCTGCGCGTGCTCCTGGATACCCAGGCTCCAGACCGGAGCGCCGCCGGGCACGAGGGTGATGTCGGTCCGGCCGCCGCCCGGCGTATGGGAGACCATGTCCCGGATCTGGGCGGGGTCCACCCTGCGGATCACGAAACTCAGCCCGAACCGCCGGTCCTTCACCCGGTCGGGCACCAGGCGGAAGCCCTGGTCGTAGCCGATGGCGTACACCTCGCCGTCGACCGCGAGCATCAGCAGCCCGGCCGACCGGTTCACCGGCCGTGACACCTCGCACCCGGTCGTGCGATTGATCTCGCCGCACCAGCTCGCGACCGGCTGCTCGAAGCTGCCGGTGACCAGCAGCGCCGGAACGCCCAACCGCTCCTCCGGCAAGTGCACTTCCGCGTCAACGGCTTCGAGTCGAGCCGGGTCGAGGACGTCGAACATCGCGTCGACCGTGGGAGCGACACCCGTGAGCCGGTACAGGGTGCGCTTGGACGTGCCGGAAGTGCTGGTGGCCATGGTGCCGCTCCATTCGAATCGACGTGTTGAGGGCAGGGGGAAGCCCGGGAGTCCCGGGGAAGCCGGGAAGCCGAGTGAAAGCACAACCAGTAGAGCGTCAACTGAAAGCACTGTCAAACACTTCACTTGGGTTGGGGGTCGGTATAGAGTGAAGCCGTCCAGCACGCCCGCCCCCACGTCACCCGGCAGGAGCCCATGAACCAGCAGGCCAGTGCCCTCGTGACCGCCGCCGAGATCTCGCGGCTAGCCGGAGTCACCCGCGCCACGGTGAGCAACTGGCGTCGTCGGCATCCTGACTTCCCCGCCCCTGCGGGAGGCACGGACACCAGCCCCACCTACGACCTCGACGCCGTACGCGCCTGGCTCTCCGCCCGTGGCCAACTTCCCGAGGACACACCGGCGGACCGGCTTCGCACTGCGCTGCGCACCCACCCCGGCGACGGCGAACTGGCCCTGCACCTGCTCCCTGTGGTGCTCGCGGCTGCCCAACTGGACCGGACAGAGCGCGAAGCCCTTCCCGAACTGCGTGACGACGCGCTGCTGCGATGGGTCCGGTCAGCTGCGGACGACGGAGCCCAGGACATCCCGGGAACCGAGAACGCGGCATACGCCCTTGAGGCGGCCGGGCCGCTGAGGGCCTTGTTGCGATGCGTCGTCACGGATGGCGCCGAGGCCGCGACGGACGTCCTGGCCGAACGCCTGCTGGAGGACACGGGGGGCACCGGGACCTACCTCACGCCGCGCCCCTTGGCCGACCTCATGGCCCGGATCCTGACCGACAGCGCGGGTGCTTCCCCCGCGAGCGTTCTCGACCCCGCGTGTGGTACCGGATCGCTGCTCGCCGCGGCGGCATCCGCAGGCGCGAGCGAATTGCACGGCCAGGACGTGCTGGTCGGCCAGGCCGCCCAGGCCGCCGTGCGACTCCGGCTGGGCGCCCCCGAGGCGGCGATCTCCGTACGTACGGGGGACAGTCTGCGTGCCGACGCCTTCAAGGGCCTCACCGCGGACGCTGTCCTGTGCAATCCCCCCTACGGGGTCCGTGACTGGGGGCACGACGATCTGGCGTACGACCAGCGCTGGGCCTACGGCGTGCCTCCCAAGGGCGAGCCCGAGCTCGCCTGGGTCCAGCACTGCCTGGCCCACCTCGCGCCCCGCGGCCGTGCCGTACTGCTCATGCCGCCCGCCGTCGCGGAGCGCACCGCCGGCCGGCGTATCCGGGCTCAGCTCGTACGGGACGGAGCCCTCCGCGCCGTCGTCTCGCTTCCTCAGGGCGCGGCCACCCCGCTCCACATCGGCCTACACCTGTGGGTGCTTGAACGGCCCGATCCGCAGGCTGAAGCGCCGGGTACGGTCCTGCTCGTCGATGCCGCCGCCGAGAAGCGAGATCTCGACTGGCACGCTGTCAACGACACTGTGCTTTCGGCGTGGCGGCCCTACGTCGACGACAGGGGCGGCTTCATGGGAGCCCCAGGTATCGCCGCCGCCATGCCGGCCACCGACCTCCTGGACGAGGCCGTGGACCTGACCCCGGCCCGCCGCATCCGGACGGCTTCCCGGCAAGTACTCCGTCCCGCCCTGCTGGCCCAGCAGGCGGCGGAGCTGTACGACCAACTCCGGCAAGGGGCAACAGACCTGGTCGGCCTCAGCACCGACGGCGACTGGCTACCGGCCGACGACCGCCCCCGCGACTGGCGCACCGCAACGGTTGCGGACCTTCTGCGCGGCGGCGCTCTCAGTCTGCTCCACACCGCGCCCCCGGGCCGCCGGACACGTAGCGGCCAACCGCAGCCTCGACCCGAAGCAGAATCCGGCGCACGACCGGCGCTCACGGCTGCCGACGTCTTCTCGAACCGGCCCGCCTCCGGAACGGAAGCGGACCTTCCCACCGGCGCCGCCCTCCCCTTGGTCCAGGGAAGTGACGTGCTGCTCACGGAGATCCTCCGCGTGGGACGCACGGCCGTGGCCCGGGTCGTCGAGCCGGGCGAGACAGGCTGCTTCCTGGGGCCCCACCTTCTACTCTTCCGCCCGGACCGGCGTCGGCTCGACCCGTGGTTCCTCGCCGGGTTCCTCGCAGGGGAGCAGAACGTCAATGCCGCAGCCACCGGCACATCCATCATCCGGGTGGACCCCCGGCGACTACGTGTTCCCCTGCTCCCGCTCGCCGAGCAGCAGCGCTACGGCGCCGCCTTCCGCCACCTTCATGAACTGCGTACCGCCGCCCGTCGTGCCGACCAGGCTGCCGAGGACGTCACACGTCTCCTCAACACCGGACTCACCGGCGGCGCCCTGTTGCCGCACGGTCACGGATCGGCGTGAAACGTGCGCCGCAGCACCGCGAACGACCAGACTTGACGTCTCTGTCCCTGGGGGACGGCGACGAAACACCGGAAGGACACCGTTGAACAGCAGTAAGCACACAGAACTGGCGAACCGGGCGTGGCAGGTCGCCGACCTCCTGCGCGGCGACTACAAACAGTCCGACTACGGCAAGGTGATCCTGCCCTTCACCGTGCTGCGCCGCCTGGAGTGTGTCCTCGCCCCGACCAAGGACAAGGTGCTGGAGGTCGCAGCCCGCTACCAGGACCAGGACATCAACCCCGACCGCTTCCTGCGCAAGGCGTCCGGCCACAGCTTCTACAACACCAGCACCTACACGCTGAAGGCCATCGCGGGCGACGCCACTCACGCGGCGAAGTACCTCAACGAGTACTACGGCGCGTTCTCCCCCAACGCGCGAGAAGTCCTGGAGCGGTACGACTTCGCCCAGCAGGTCAAGCGGCTGGAGGCGGCGGATCTGCTGTACCAGGTGGTCGGACGGTTCGCCGACCTCGATCTGCGGCCGGTGAAGAGGGACGAAGACGGCAATGTCGTACTCGACGAGGACGGCAAGCCGATCGAGATCGTCACCAACCACCAAATGGGCTATATCTTCGAGGAGCTGATCCGGCGCTTCGCCGAGCAGTCCAACGAGACGGCCGGTGAGCACTTCACGCCCCGGGAAGTCATCCGGCTGATGGTCAACCTGCTCATCGCGCCGGACAGCGACGCGCTGGCCCTCCCGGGCACCGTCCGCACGGTCATGGACCCGGCCTGCGGAACCGGCGGCATGCTCAGCGAGGCCGAGGAACACATCACGGCCCTCAACCCGGACGCCACCGTCAAGGTCTTCGGCCAGGAACTCAACCCCGAGTCCTGGGCCATCTGCCGGTCGGACATGATGATCAAGGGCCAGGATCCGGAGAACATCAAGTTCGGCAACTCCTTCAGCGACGACGGCCACACTGGCGCCACCTTCGACTACCTGCTGGCCAACCCGCCGTTCGGCGTGGAGTGGAAGAAGGTCAAGGACGCGGTCGAGGGAGAGCACGAACGCCTCGGTGACAGTGGGCGGTTCGGGGCCGGCCTGCCGCGTATCAACGACGGTTCATTGCTCTTCCTTCAGCACATGATCTCGAAGATGAAGCCGGTCGATCCGTCGTCGGGAGCGGGCGGAAGCCGGATCGCCATCGTCTTCAACGGCTCCCCGCTGTTCACGGGTGCGGCGGAGTCGGGCGAGTCAAGGATCCGGCAGTGGATCCTGGAGAAGGACTGGCTGGAGGGCATCATCGCCTTGCCCGATCAACTCTTCTACAACACCGGCATCTCCACGTACTTCTGGGTGCTCAGCAACCGCAAGGCCAGGGACCGGCGCGGCAAGGTCGTCCTGCTGGACGCGCGCGACTACTGGCGCAAGATGCGGAAGTCGCTCGGCGACAAGCGCAAGGAACTGGGCGAGCAGCACATCTCCGAGATCACGAGGCTCTACACGGAGGCGCTGGCGGTCGTCGACGCGGCGGAGAAGGGCGGCGGCCATGACCTGGCCGACCGCGCCGGGAAGATCAAAGTCTTCCGCAACGAGGACTTCGGGTACCACCGGATCACCGTCGAACGGCCGTTGAAGCTCCGCTTCGAGGTGACGGAGGAGACGCTGACGGCGATCGCGGCATCGAAGCCGATCGTGCGGGCCACGGACGCCGAGGCGTTCGCGGAGGCGCTGCGCCCGCTGGTCGGCAAGTCCTGGACGATGAAGTCCGACGCGTGGATCGACCTCAAGGACGCGGTCGTCGCGGCCGGCCTGTTGTGGCCGACGGGCGCGCCGTTCGGCAAGGCGCTGCGGGAGGCGGTCGGCGTCCGTGACCCGGAGGGCGAGGTCCAGCTCGTCAAGGGCGAACCGGAGCCTGACCCGGAGCTGCGGGACTACGAGAACGTGCCGCTGGAGGAGGACGTGGAGGAGTACTTGCGGCGGGAGGTGCTGCCGCATGTGCCGGACGCGTGGATCGACCACAGCAAGACGAAGGTGGGGTACGAGATCCCGTTCACGCGGCACTTTTATGTGTACAAGCCGCCGAGGCCGTTGGCGGAGATCGACGCGGAGCTGAAGGCGCTGGAGGGTGAGATTCAGGCGCTGTTGGGGGAGGTGACCAAGTGAGTTGGGCCACTATTCCGCTGAAATTCCTTGCCACCAGCGCACAAACCGGCCCATTCGGCTCACAGCTCCACGCCAGCGAGTACATTGAGGGTGAAATCCCTGTCATTAACCCATCCAATATCAAGGATGGGAAATTGATCCCAGATAGCAATTCCACGGTGAGCGCAGAAACGGCCGCAAGGCTGGCCGTGCACCGACTTCTCCCTGGTGACTTGATTTTTGCGCGACGAGGAGAGCTCGGCAGGTCTGCAATCGTGCCTCAGGCAGCCGAAGGATGGCTGTGCGGAACAGGCTGCATCAGGGTGCGCGTAAACCAACATCGTCTCGATACCCGCTTTGCCGGATATGCGCTGCAAAATTCGGAAACCTACAGCTACTTTCAGAAGCAGTCCGTGGGTAGCACTATGGAGAATTTGAACACCGAAATCGCTCTAGGTTTGCCGGTAGTGCTGCCCGCCTTGGGGGAGCAGCGCCGAATCGCCGACTTCCTCGACGCCGAGATCGCCCGCATAGATACGGTTGCCGCTAAGCGACGCCAGATGAAGAACCTGCTTGCATTGAAGCGAAGCAGGATCATCGACGCCGAGCTTGGCTTTGACAGCAGGGCTTCAGTGCACGGATTGACGCCTCTAAAATATCTGACTCAGGAAATCACGGTCGGAATCGTCATCACACCAGCCAAGTGGTACGTGGAAAATGGCGGCACCCCTGCACTCAGGGGACTTAATGTGCAGCCTGGCAAGATCGCCACCGAAGACCTGGTGCATATCAGCGAAGAGGGTCATGCGGAAAACCGGAAGTCTCGGCTCCGGGCTGGTGACGTCGTTGTAGTGCGGACCGGTCAAGCTGGCGCAGCAGCAGTAGTACCTGCTTCTTTGGATGGGGCTAACTGCATCGACCTGATCTTGATTCGCCCCGGAGGCAAACTTTCACCGAGGTATCTAGAGTACGTACTGAACTCCGACTATACGAGTGAACGCATTTCCGAGCATGCCGTCGGTAGCATTCAGGCACATTTCAACGTGGGTGCCATGAAGCAGCTCCCTGTGCCGTCTCTCCCTCGCTCTCAACAAGATGCGGTCGTCAAATCTATCGACAGGAAAGTCGACAGCATTGACCAACTGATGGAGAAATTCAAGGCGCAGGAGGTGCTACTCACCGAGCGGCGCCAAGCGTTGATCACCGCCGCCGTCACCGGTCAGATCGACGTGTCCACCGCCAGCGGACGAGGGATCGAGGAATGATCGCGCCATGAGTCCCGCCGCACCCCACCGCCCTCTTCCGTTCATCACCCGTGTCCGAATCGACAACTACAAGTCCATCGCCCATTGCGACGTGACTCTCGGCCGGTTCACCGTGCTCCTCGGGCTGAACGCCGCAGGCAAGTCGAACTTCCTCGATGCCCTGCGCTTCGTCCGCGACGCGCTTGTACAGGGTCCCGCCGAGGCCGTAGCGGCACGAGGCGGGTGGGCGGAGGTGCTGCGCCGGGTCCCTGAGCCGGCGACCTCCTGCACGATCGGTGTGGAGTTTCAACTGCCTGCGACCGCCGACGGCGTGGGGCCCTGGACAGGGTGGTACGAAATCACCTTCGCTCCTCTGGAGGCGTCCGGGGCGGGTCGGGACGCAAAACCTGGGGTCCGTATCCAGCGGGAGTCCTGCGAGGTGCACCGCCCTGGCATCAAGGGACGGGTAGGCACCGAGTCCTTCGTGGCGCGGGATCGCGGAGGGGAGGGGCGTCGTCACCGGGTGCTGGAACTCTCACGTATGGGTGAGGAAGAGCCGTTCGCCAGCCTCCACGAGACTCTCACAGACATGTTCTTCTACAACCCCGACCTGTCCGTTCTCCGCGAGGCACGCCCCAAGTCCCCGAGCTTCTGGGCCTTGGGTGAAGACGGCGGTGTCCTCGGCTCAGCCCTGGCCGCGCTCGGCGACCAGGAACGTGAGCGCATCTCGCAGTACCTCGGGGTGATCGTGCCCGGAGTCGTAGAAGTCGGCCCCACAGATCCCTCCGCCGACTACATCGCGGCGCGGATCAGCTTCGCCACGGACGGCGAGACCGAACCGCACGTCTTCCGGGCCGAGTCCATGTCGGAAGGGACCATTCGGGCCATCGGTCTGCTGACCGCTCTCTTCCAGCCCAACGCCCGCGACGGATGGATCCCGCTCATCGCCGTCGAGGAGCCCGAACTCGCCCTGCACCCCCTCGCGGCCGGGGCCCTCTACGACGCGCTGACGGAAGCCAGCGAGCACGTACAAGTCCTTGCCACTACGCAGAGCGCGGAACTGTTCGACCGTAAGGAGGCCGACCTGTCTGCCATCCGCGTGGTCGCCGCCGAGCATGGGGTGACGGTGATCGGCGAAGTGGACCCGGTGAGCCGGTCGATCGTGGCCGACGGCCTGGCGACCACGGCCGAACTGTTGCGCTCCGACCAACTGCGCCCGGTCGTCGACCCCCCAGCCCAGCCGGACGGTGAGGCGTGATCCAACCGAGAGTCACGATCGCCTCCGTCGTCGAGGGCGAGGGTGAGATCAGCGCACTGCCCGTACTCCTCCGACGCCTGATGTACAAGGCGCAGATCTGGGACGCCGACATCAAACCGCCCTTCCTGGTCGACCGTGGCCGACTCGTCCGGCCGGGCGGTCTGGAAGCCGCCGTGGAGGCCCAGGCTCGACGCGTACCTCCAGACCACCCGGGCGGCATCCTCGTGGTGATCGACGCCGACGACGACTGTCCAGCCAGCCTCGGGCCCGAGCTCCTGGCCAGGGCCGAAGCCACTCGCCCGGACCGCCGCACAGCCGTCGTGCTGGCGAACCGGGAGTTCGAGGCATGGTTCCTCGCCTCAGCGCCCTCGCTCAGCGGCCGGGCGGGGCTCGCCGAGCATCTAAAGGTCCCGGTCAACAGCGAGACGCTGCGCGACTGCAAGGGCTGGCTGACCCACCACCGGCGCGACGGAGTGCGGTACCGCCCCCGGGTGGACCAACCGGCCCTGACCCAGGACATGGATCTCGACCTGGCCCGCGCCAACTCACCGTCATTCGACAAGTTCTGCCGCGACATCACGTACCTGATCACAGGAAAGCGGGGGGAATAGCCGCTCATGTCCGTCCACGACGAAGCAGCATTCGGAAACGCCATAGTCGCCGCCCTGCTGAAGCGCCGTTGGCGTGAAGGAAACAAGCAGGACTACCAACGCCATCTCGGCCTGGACACCGCTCAGCTCTTCGAGTTCATCGGCAAGACCCAGGCCGACGACTGGGCCGAGCTGATCGCCCTCTACGGCGGGGATCCCAACACCGCCCAGGCCGGGTTCGCCAAGCGCGTGGACCAGGCGATCGGAACGGACGGCGTGCTGGACGTGCTTCGCAAAGGCGTGAAGGACCACGGCGTCCTGATCAGGCTCGCCTACTTCAGGCCGTCGCTCGTTGCGTCGGACGCGGTGTTGGACGACTACCGGGCGAACCGGCTGACCTTCGTCAAGGAGCTGGAGTACGCCGCCAAGCAGACGGACAAGGGCAAGCGCCTTGACCTCACCCTCTTCCTCAATGGAATCCCGCTGGCTACGGCCGAGTTGAAGAACGCCCTCACGCGCCAGGGCGTGGAGGCCGCCAAGGAGCAGTACCGCACGACCCGCGACCCCAGTGAGCTGATCTTCGCGCGTCGCGTGATCGCGAACTTCGCGATCGACACGGACCTGGTGTTCGTCGCGCCGGAGCTGCGGGGCAAGCCGACGAGGTTCCTGCCGTTCAACACCGGCTCGGAGGGGCCGGGGAAGCCCGGCGGTGCCGGGAACCCGGCGCCCACCGTTCCCGGGACGTACGCGACCTCGTACCTCTGGGAGCAGATCTGGGAGCCGGACACCTGGCTCGACCTGATCGAGCGGTTCGTGCACCTCAGCAAGGAGAAGGGCCCGGACGGGCGGACGCGGAAGAAGCTGATCTTCCCGCGTTACCACCAGTGGGACATCGTCAAGAAGCTCGCCGGCCACGCGGCCCGTCACGGCGCCGGTCACAACTACCTCGGCATGGCCTCCGCCGGCTCCGGCAAGTCGAACACCATCGGGTGGCTGGCGCACCGCCTGTCGTCGCTTCACACGTCCACCGACCCCGCTGAAATCGACCCCGATGCCCTGGCCGCTGGGCTCAAGCCGGGCGCGCCCGTCTTCGACAAGGTCGTGATCATCACCGACCGCCGCAATCTCGACGCCCAACTGCGCGAGACCGTGGGCAGTTTCGAGAAGACCGCCGGTCTGGTCGTGAAGATCGACGAGAAGCACGGCGCGAAGTCCGACCAGCTCGCCAAGGCGCTCTCCCGCGAGACCGGGAAGATCATCACGGTCACGCTGCACACCTTCCCGGCCCTCATCGACTACCTGCGTCGCAACCCCACCGAGATCCAGGGCCACAACTTCGCGATCATCGTGGACGAGGCGCACTCCTCGCAGTCCGGCGACGCTGCCACGGCCGTACGCGCGGCGCTGCGTGACCTGGGCCTGGACTCGGACTCCGACGAGGCAGGGGCAACCGAGCTGGAAGCGGCGGCAGCCACCACTGATGCCAAGCTCATCCGCAAGGCCACCCAGCGCAGCAAGGCTTCCAACCTCTCCTACTTCGCTTTCACGGCCACGCCCAAGGCCAAGACCCTCGAACTCTTCGGCACCCTGGACACCGTCAACGGCAAACCGACGTACGTCCCCTTCCACACGTACTCGATGCGCCAGGCCATCGAGGAAGGCTTCATCCTCGACCCTCTGCGCACCTACGTCACGTACAACACGTACCGGAAGCTGGTGAACAAGAACCCGGACGAACGCGAGGTGGACCCGTCCAAGGCGAATCCGCTGCTCGCCCGGTACGCGCTCACCCACGACTCCACCGTGGCGCAGCAGGCGCAGGTGATCGTCGAGCACTTCCGCACGCACACCGCCGGCCGCCTCGGCGGGCGGGCCAAGGCCATGGTGGTGACGGCCTCCCGGCACAGTGCCGTGCAGATGGCGCGCCAGATCAGGAAGTACGTAGACGATCAGGCGTACGCCGACCCCGGCGTCCTGGTCGCGTTCTCGGGCAGCCTCACGTACGACGGCGAGGAGACGACCGAGCCGAAGGAGAACGGCGGACTGGCCGAGTCCGCGCTGCCGAAGGCGTTCGCGTACACGCGCAAGGACGACAAGGCCGTGCGCACCGGCGGGAAGGCGACGCAGCGCGAGTACCGCATCCTGGTCGTCGCCGAGAAGTACCAGACCGGCTTCGACCAGCCGCTGCTCACTACGATGTACGTGAACAAGAAGCTCGCGGGTATCAGCGCCGTCCAGACCCTCTCCCGCCTGAACCGCACCGCCGACCGCAAGTCGCAGGCTGACCTGGCCGTACTGGACTTCGTCAACGACGCCGAGGACATCAAGGAGTCCTTCCGCCCGTACTTCGAGGAGGCGAACACCCTTCCCTCCGACCCGAACCTCCTCTACATCGCGCAAAGCAAGGTCATGCAGCCCGACATCCTCGTCGAGGAAGAGATGAGGGGCTTCGCCGACGCCTATCTGGCGGCGGAGGAGAAGGCGGCGGGCTCGGTGGCCCGCTGGGAGAAGCTTCACGCGGAGCTGTACCGGCATCTCGGCCCGGCCGTTGCGCGGTTCACCGAGTTGCTGGACCGCAAGGACGAGGCGGGCGACCCGGACGAGGACGCCCGCGAAGCCGCCGAGCAGTTCCGCGCGGACCTCAACGACTACGTCCGGAAGTACGGCTTCCTCTCGCAGATCGTGCCCTACCGCGACGCCGACCTCGAATGCCTCTACCTCTACGGCCGCCACCTGCTCAACCGCCTGCCGCGACGCGGTGACGGCGGAGTGGACATAGGGGACGTAGACCTCAGTCACCTGCGCATCCAGAAGACCGGCGAGCATGACCTCTCGCTGACTGCCGAGGGAGCAGCGGAGCTGCGTGGCTTCGGCGAGGGGCCGGGCGGCGCCAGGGAGCAGGAGAAGTCCCTGCTGTCGGAGCTGATCGAGAAGTTCAACGACAAGTTCGGCACCGACTTCACCGATCAGGACGTGATCACGCCCTTCTCGGAGACGACGGCAGATCCGAAGGTCCGCGCCGCCGCCGTCAACGACGAGGAGAACTTCGGTCTCGTCTTCGACGAGGTCTTCGAGGACAAGATGGCCGAACACATCGACACCATCGCCGACATGGGACGGCAGTACTTCAGCCACGACGACAGCTTCAAGCAGTCCCTGAACCAGAGTGCGCGCCGGGCGGCCTGGCGGATGATCCGCCGGGAGGAGAACATCGACGACGAGGCGGCCTGACCCGCCTGGACGACGTTGGTGGTGAATGCACCGCCGAAGGGTCGCCGAGTGGCTCGTGGGTCCCAGCGACACGCCGCGTTCAAGGCGTGTCGCTGGGACTGAGAAGCCAATTGGGTTCAGGCCACGGATTCGCCAACAGCGTCCGTCCGGACTTCCGGCCCCTCCCGGCCGACCGCACCGCCGGGTCAACCGCCTTGGTGGAAAGAAAGGCCTGCGATCACGGACGTTCCGCGCGCGAGGCGGGGGCGGACGGTCCAGGCGGTGGCGAGGTGGTCGACGAGGAGCAGGCCCCGACCGTTCTCGGCGTCTGTGTCCGGGGCGGCCAGTACGGGCTTGCCAGTGCCGGGGTCGGAGACGGCGAGCCAGTAGTGCCCGTCGGCGGGCCACAGGACGAGTTCGATGAAGTCCTCGTCCTCCCGGCAGACACCGTGGCGGATGGCGTTGGTGACCAGCTCAGAGGTCAACAACCCAAGGTCGTCGCCGAGGTGGGGACGAAGGACGTGCGGCAGCGATTCGGCGACGGCGTGGCGGGCCCGCCGTACGGAGGTGGGATGGGCGGGAAAGCGCCAGTGGACGGGAACGAGGGGGATTTCGGGCATGGCGAACTCCACGGTTGTGTGAGGGGTTTGGGATCGCCGGTGGCCTGCCGCCCTGGTCGCGGGCATACCCGTCCCAGGGCAGGCGGGCATGCCCGCGCGGTGCGCTTCCGGCGTTGCGGTGTGTAACTTGCGCGATACTGACAGTAGAGCATTGGGAGTACATGTGCTCCCTAGTCTTGAAGGCCCGCTGGAACGAGCTTCGGTCCGCGGCAGACTGAGCCGCACACGACGAGAGGGAACGCATGCCGCCCAGGAGCAACCCGACCGCACGCCAGCAGCGTCTGGGCGCAGAGCTTCGCAAGCTGCGGGAAGGGGCGGGGCTGTCCACCGAACAGGCCGCCGTGCTGCTAGACACGAAGCGGACCGTCATCACCAGCACCGAGGCGGGACGCCACGGCGTCAGCCCGGAGCGTGTCCGGCGCATTGCCTTCCGGTATGAGTGCACGGACCAGGCCCTGGTGGATGCGCTGGTCGCCATGTGCGGCGACCGCGCGATCGGCTGGTGGGAGGAGTATCGCGGCATCCTGCCCGCGACGTTCTTGGACATTGCCGAGTTGGAGTGGCACGCCCAGGGCCTGCGCGTCAGCACGATGACGCACATGCCGGGACAGTTGCAGACCGAGGCGTACGCGCGTGCTCTCTTCCAAGCTGCTATCCCACCGCTGCCCGCCGAGGAGTTCGAGGCCAGAGTGGCCCACCGCGTGCAACGGCGCCGAGCCATCGACAGGCCCGGGGCTCCGGCCTACGTCGTGATCATCCACGAAGCTGCTCTGCGGATCGAAGTCGGCGGACGAGATGTGCTACGAGACCAGCTCCATCACCTCATGGCAGCCGCAGACCACGACAATGTCACGATCCAGGCCATCCCGTTTTCGGCCGGCGTGTTCCCTGGTTCAGGCCAGGCGATCCTGTACGCCCTCGGCCAAGTACCCCCACTGGACACCGTGCAACTGGATCGCACGATGGCGGGAGAATTCCTGCATTCCGGAGCTCACTTGTGCAAGTACCGGCTGCAACTTGACGAGATGCAGAGGATCGCGCTTCCACCCGAGAAGACCCTCGATCTCATGCACACCATTTCACAGAGCCTTTAGGAGAGTTCACCATGCCTGACATCACCTGGGAAGCACCCTTCTGCCAGGATGCGAGCAACTGCTTCCGCCTCGGTACCGACGCCGACGGCAACGGCTACATAGCCGTCGCCGGCCAGGAGGGCCACTACCTCACCGACTCCCTCGAAGCCCTGCGCACCCTCATCACCGACATCAAGGCCGGCAAGGCCGACCACCTCCTGTAGGACGCGCCTCGCGCCGGCGGCAGTCGGTACCGCCCATCGACGGCTGGCGGATGGCGTACGTCGAGACCCAGACCTCAAAGCCCAAGGCCATGGTCTGACAGCGGGGCCCTGGGCAGGAGTGCGCCTGCCCAGGGCCCGCGGGTGTCCCGATGCTGTTGGCAAACCCTCCGGTGAGGGATCACCTCCGCGCGAAGTGCAACACATTTCAGGAAACTGTCGCGCTCCGCGCAGCACCTACCCGGCGGCTCGCTGACGCTGCGCCTGCTGATGATGTGCCGCGCCTCGGGCGCCCGCCCGCAACGTCATCAACGCGGGTTCAGGGCTCGGCGGGCCGAGTTGATGATGTTGTGGGCGTCCGCCCCGCGCACCGCCGACTCGCTGAGGGCTTTCCAGACCTTCTTGTACAAGGCGATGTTGTCGGCGTCGCCCAGCCACAGTTCGGCGTGCCAGTCCTCAGCGACGACCAGCCGGTCATCGAGCACCCAGAAGCCGTTGGCAGGCACGATATTGACGGACGCAGTGAAGGGGATTACACCCAACTCGACCATGTCCATACCGATCACGCCGTTGAGGCGGTCGAGTTTGCTCGCCAGCACCGAGGGCGGGCAGATCATCGACCGCAACGCGGCCTCCCACATCAACACGTGCAGCTTGCGCCCGGACCGGTACAGTCATTCCTGGCGCTGCACCCGGGAGCGCACGGCTGCCTCGATGTCGTCGGCTGCGCCCAGCAGCTCCGCGTACCGCTGGATGACGTGTCGGGCGTACTCCGGAGTCTGCAGCAGTCCGGCGATCACCGACTCTTCCCAGACCCATATATCAGAGGTGCGGTCGATCTCGGCGCTCAGCCCCTCGTGAAGGGGCTTGAAGCCGTTCGCCAGCGCTCGACGCCATGACCTGATGTGCGACTCGAACCCGGCAAGGCGGGCAGCGAGTTCGGGATAGACCCCTGGCTGCTCGGTCGCGTCGGCCCACGCTCTCAGGTCCTCGGGGGTGGCCGTCTGCTTGCCGTTCTCCAGCTTGCTGACCTTGGAGCCCGGCCAGCCGAGCCGGTGCGCGAGTTGCTGACCGGTGAGCCGACCACCAGGGCACGTGAAACGGAGTTCGCGCAGCCGCGCCCCCAACGCCGCCCGTGCCTGCTGGTAGTCAGTGCTCACCGGTCACGCACTATTCGGTCGTGGCCACCTGCGCGGCGAACTTCTCGCGCGGGGTCGCGTGGTGCATCGCCGTGTCACGCACGATTGCGTACCGCACGACCTCGGCCGGTTCGGTGATCAGCTCGATGTTGAGCAGGTTGTCTTCGTCATCGAAGTGCAGCAGGGCGACCAGCCGTGAATCGAAGATCCAGAAGTCCTTGGCGGGCAGGCCGGCCCGCGCGGCCTCCTCGCGCCACAGGTAGCGGATGTCCTCGCCGAAGGTGGCGTTGTGCCGGGCGTAGTCGAGCAGAAACGGCTGTTCTGTGGTGGGCGGGTTGTCGGCGATGCGGACACGGCCGACCGTCTTACCGGCGTCCGTCTGGGCCCTGATGTTGACGAACCAGGGTTCGTCGGGGTCGCAGGGCGACGAGCCGGTGGCCAGGAACGCCTGAAAGTCGGGGTCCTCTCGGTCCGATGCGTAACCGCGCCGCGTCTCCAGTCGCCAGGCGGTGTGCTCGAAGGTCTCGAACAGGCGGCGGAAAGTGGCTCGGTCCACGAGTTCCGGCACCCGCTCCATCTCCTTCGGCCCCCAGTTCACGAGCAGTTCGCGCGGCACGGCCACCGCTGCCTCGTCGACTCCGGGGTCGGGAAGTCGACGCTCGCCCGCCTGCTGACCGAGCGGCTCGGCGCCACGGCGATCCACACCCTCACCGACCCGCACACCGGCTGGTCCGACACGATCAACCGGGGGCTTCGGCCGCTGCCGCAGTTCGCCTTCTACCTCTCCGGCCTCCTGCACGTCTCCGACGCCGTACGGCAGGCCCTGGCCGTGGGTCCGGTGGTCGCGGATCGTTACGCCTCCTCGGTCATGGCCTGCCACGCCGCCGTCAACCAGGTGGGCCTGGACCAAGTGCGAGAGCTGATCGCCCCGTTCCTGCCCTACCTCGTGGCACCGGACGCCACCTTCTACCTCATCAGTTCCGACAGCTCGTTGAAGGAGCGGATGAGCACCAAGACGGACGTGAAGCAGGACGACACCGACCTGTTCAACGTCCCCGGCCGCCTTGCCCGGCTCCGGGAGAACTTCCAGTCAGTCGCCGAGACCAACCCGAGCGCGGTGATGCTCCCCACCGACAACCGCAGCCCGGACGATCTGGCCGACATCGTCGTCAAGCACCTGGAGGACAGGCGTGCTCAACCCGATCGACACCGACGCCGTCATCCATGACGGCCGCGTCGCCGGGGCGTTCCCGGACGAGATCCACGAGGGCGTCGCCTGGTGGGTCGCCGCCTGCTTCGTCGTGGTCAGCCAGGCCCGGCAGATGGCCGTGGCCCACGACAGCCACCCCACCACGGCCGAGTTCCACCAGCGGTTCTGCCGCGGGGCCATCAACGCCGAGCACTTCGGCTGCCAGGTCTCCAGCCTCGGCACGGCCGACGAAGCCCAGCTCCTGCACGCCATGAAACAACTCGGAGACGTCCCCGGAGCCCTGCTGACCACGACCGACGGCGGCGGGCGGCAACCGTCACGATTCGCCTCTACGACGCGGACGGCCAGCCGGTCACCGAGGACACCGGCCTGGCCAGACTGCGGCAGATGATCGCCTCCGACCGGGTGCCCATCCCTGTGAACGACCAGGCCAAGGGCAGCATCACCGAACGGCGCGATCTGGTGGAGGCGTTGTGATCGACGCGGCCGAGGTCATCCGAAGCGGCACCAGCATCCTGTTTGTCACCTTGGACTCCCTGCGCTACGACGTCGCCCGCGCGGCCGTGCACGCCGGTCAGACCCCGCGCCTGGCGAAGATCCTTCCGGGCGGGGAGTGGGAGGAACGCCGCACCCCCGGCACCTTCACCCTCCCCGCGCACATCGTGTTCTTCTCAGGCTTCCTGCCCAAGCTCCCGCAGCCCGTACAGCCGCCACGGCTGTGGGAGTGCCGCCCGCCCGCGTTCAAGACGGTCGATGCGGGCACGTTCGTCTTCGACGCGCCGAACCTCCTCACCGGACTCGCCCAGCACGGTTAGCGCACCGTGTGCATCGGCGGCGTGACCTACTTCTCGCGGGAGACACCGCTCGGGTCGGTGCTGCCCGACATGTTCGACGAGGACCACTGGTGGCCCCAGTTCTGTTCCCCGAAACCCGACTCCACTCGCCACCAGGTCGACCACGCCCTGACCGTCGCCGAGCAGTACGCCAAACGGCCGCTGTTCCTGTTCGTCAACGTCTCCGCCACCCACGTCCCCCACGGCCACTACACAGGCGACAGCGGCGACTCCTGGCACTCACAGGCCGCAGCGCTCGCGTACGCGGACGAACACCTCGGCCGCCTGGTCGACGGACTCACCGGCAAGAAGAGATGGCTGATCATCATGTGCTCCGACCACGGCGACGCTTTCGGGGAGGACGGCTACCACGGCCGCGGCATCGCTCACCCGACCGTGCTGAACGTGCCGTTCGCGGCCTGGCTGTCAGAGTAGGTGGCTACGCTCCCTGGCCATGACCGACACATCTCAACGGGGGGCGGTGCGCGACGCCTCCGTCATCGTGGCCCGAGACGCGGAGGGCACGGTCGCCGTCCTGAACGCCGAGTTCCCCCAGCACGGCCGCGAGTACGTGTTCCTGCCCGGAGGGCGTCGGGAGGACGGCGAGACACCGGAAGAGTGCGCCCGGCGCGAGCTGCGCGAGGAGGCCGGCGTCACCGCCCAGACCTGGCGGCCCCTCGGCTCGTACGCCATCACCCTGAACTCCACTGCACGCATCCACCTTTTCCTGGCCGAAGGTCTTACCTTCGGCCCGCAACAGCTCACGCCCAGTGAGGAGAGCTTCAAGCTCATGTGGTGGCCGATGCCTGACGCGATCCGGGCCGCCACCGAGGGACGCTTCCTGCTTCAGGGAGGCCCGCTGGCACTGCTGCTGGCTCAGCAGGTCTTCGCGGTCTGAGAGGAGTCGATCCCGGGCACCGACCGATAGCCCGGTCGCGTCATTGTCCACGTCAGCGGATACACCCCTTCTCGCCCGCTGAGGCGCCGACACCCTGACCCAGGGGGCGGGCCACACATCAAGGCCGGCAAGGCCGACCACCTGCTGTAGCACCTGCCGTGCGCACCGCCACCAGTCGGTACCGTGTACAGCAATCGGCTGACGAGACATCAGACAGCGGGGGCGCAACGCGTGGCGCAGACACGGAAGATCGGTGAGCAGGACCGCTATGAGCTGATCGAGGAAATCGAGTCCGGAGGCATGGGCACGGTCTGGCGCGGCTACGACGCCGTTCTCGACCGGGAGATCGCGGTCAAGCTCATCCGGCCCGACGTCGTCGCGACACCCGCGCAGGCGAAGGAGTTCACCCGCCGCTTCGAGCGCGAGGCACGCGTCACCGCACGCATCGGCCACCACGGGGTGCCCCAGGTGTTCGACGCGGTGTTGGACGAGGCGTCGTACGACCGGCTGTATCTGGTGATGGAGTACGTGCGAGGGATCTCCCTGCGCAAGGTGCTCACAGGCACGGAGGACGGAGCGGCGGTGCGGCTCCCGGTGAGCTGGGCCGCGTCGATCGCCGCGCAGATCTGCACGGTCCTGTCGTATGCCCACGCCATCCCGGTCGTACACCGCGACCTGAAGCCGGACAACGTCCTGATCGCCACGGACGGCACGGTCAAGGTGCTGGATTTCGGCATCGCGAAACTGCTGGGCACGGACATCACCCGGCTCACAGCCACCGGCGATCGGATCGGTACCAGCCGCTACATGCCACCCGAGCAGATCGACAACGCGCAGATCACCCCGCTCAGCGACCTCTACGCACTCGGCTGCATGCTGCACGAACTCCTGGCCGGGCAGCCGGTCTTCAGCGGCGACAGCGACTACCAGCTCCTGCACCAGCACATGAACGTGCAGCCGGAGCCGCTCCGCACCCTGCGGCCCGAGGTGCCGTCGGACCTGGAGGCGCTGACCCTGGACCTGCTGGCCAAGGCGCCCGAGCAGCGTCCGGCCGACGCGTACGCGGTGTACGAGCGCCTCGTGCCGCACCTGCCACAACCGGGATCGGCAGCCGATCCCGTGGGCCTCACCCACGGCGGCTCCCTTTCCGAGGCGCCCGACCCGACGCTGGTCTACCGGCAGCCGAACGCACCCCTGCGGCGAACCACGGCGCCTGCGCCCTCACCCGAGCCGACGGCTACCGTGCCGGTCCCCGGGCGCGTCGACACCGCGCTGCGGGACGCGATCCGGGACGCCTACGCCCGGTCCGCGGACCTCGCCGAGAGCGGGCGGTTCGCCCAGGCCGCGGACGTCCTCAAGGCGGTGATCGCCACCGCGGCCGCTGCCTTCGGCGCGCACAACCCCCGCGTGCTCGGTCTGCGGCGGCAGCGCGCGGCGGTCCTCATGGCCGGCGAGGACTTCCGGCGTGCCTTACCGGAGTTCGACGCGCTGGCCGCCGTCTACGCCCGTACGGCGGGACCGGCCGACGAAAGTACGCTGGAGTGCCGTCGGCACGCCGCTCACTGCCGGGCCAACCTCGGCGAGGCCACCGTCGCCCTGCGGGAGTTCCAGGATGTCCTGGAAGTCGTGTCCGACACGGACGGAGACGCCTCCGAGACCGCTCTCGACCTGCGCCGCAGCATTGGCGTCCTTCTCTTCTCCGAAGGCCGCCGCACCGAGGCCGAGGGCGTCCTCGACGCCCTCCACGAGGACATGCGCGTGGTCCTCGGCGAGGACCACGAGGAGACCCGCGAAATCGCCGGCCTCCTCACCCGCCTGCGCCGCCCGGAGGGGGCAGGCCCCTACTGACGTCCCTCCGGTACCGTCACGCCTCGCCCTCGCCCTCTTGTTCCACAGCCGCCTGCAGCCGTACGGGATTCAGGGCGCGGACGGTCTCCCCGCTTTCCTGGATCCGGGGAGGGATGTGGGTGGTGCACACCACGGCGTCGAGCGGGCCGAGTATGTCGAGGAACGGTACATGCCGAGGCAGCGTCGTCTCCTGCTCGTACGCGGTCAGGAAGTCGGCCGGGGAGCCCTGAGCCCTCAGTGCCCTACTGCTTCAGGTGGTCGGCCATCCCGCGCAGCGCCAGCGCCGCCCAGCGCTGCAGTCCCGGCCCGAACGTGACGCGAGTGGCCCCGAGTTCACCGAGTTCGGTGGGCGAGGGGCCCTTGCCGTCCAGCCGGGCGAACACGTTGACCGGCCCCTGGATCCCGGACCGCAGCAGCGGCAGAACCTCCGGTGGGGCGTAGATCGGATACACGCAGTCGGCGCCGGCGGCGACGTACAGCGCGGCCCGCTCGATGGCCCGGCCGGGATCGGACACCCCACGGGCGAACGTGTCGACGCGCGCGTTGACGAACAGCGCCCCGCCCGCCGCGGCCCGCACCGCGGCGAGCCAGTCGGCGTGCTCGCGCGGGTCCTTGAGCACGCCCCCGCTGGAGTCCTCCAGGTTGCAGCCCACGGCACCGGTCTCCAGGAGCCGCTCCACCAGCTCCTTCGGCGGCAGCCCGAACCCGTCCCGGACATCGGCGGACACCGGCACGTCCACGGCCCGTACGATCCGCGCGACCGCCGCGAACACCTCGTCGGCGGGCACGTCCTCGTCGGCGTACCCGAGCGAGGCCGCGACCCCGGCGCTGGGTGTGGCGAGCGCCGGGAACCCGGCCTCCACGAGGACCCGCGCACTGGCCGCGTCCCACGGGCCGGGCAGCACGAGCGGGTTCTCGGGTGTCCGGCCGCGGTGCAGGGCGCGGAAGAGATCGACCTTGCTCATGTCGGTCCCGTTGTTCACTTGCACTCCTTCGAGGGTGCCCCGGCCTTCAGGCCGGGGAGGAACCAAACTCCCGAGCAGGGCAAGGTGCGAGGCGTCACTTGTGCTGTCCCGCCTGGTAGTGCCCCGGCGTCATCCGGGCGGTCACACCGAAGCGGTTCCAGGCGTTGATCACGGCGATCGCGGAGATCAACTGCGCCAGCTCGGCCTCCTCGAAGTGCCGGGCGGCCTTCTCATACACCTCGTCGGGTACGAATCCCTCCGTCAGGACCGTCACCGCCTCGGTCAGCTCCAGCGCCGCGAGCTCCTTCTCGGTGTAGAAGTGCCGGGACTCGTCCCAGGCACTGAGCTGGATGATCCGCTCGACCCGCTCGCCGGCGGCGAGCGCGTCCTTGGTGTGCATGTCGATGCAGAAGGCGCAGTGGTTGATCTGGGAGGCGCGGATCTTCACCAGCTCGTACAGCGCCGGGTCGAGGCCCTGCCGGGCTGCCGCGTCCAGCCGGACCATCACCTTGTACACGTCAGGGGCGAGCTTGGCCCACGGCAGACGTGCGGGACTCTCGGGGGCGTACTGCGTCTCCGTCCCTGTCCCTGTTCCTGTCCCCGTCCCCGTCCCCGTCTTCGTCTCCGTCCCCGTCTGGGGCTTCGTCTCATCGGTCGTCGTCATGCCTCGACCCTAGGAGCGAAGCAGCCCAGGGGTATGGTCCATTTCCATGGCGAAACAGTGGGCCACTTATGGCGTCGACCTCCATGTCGAACCGTCCGGTTCCGGAGTGCGCAAAGGGCTCACGGACGCCCTCCGGGAGGCCGTGCGCAGCGGCCGTCTCGCTCCCGGCACCCGCCTGCCCTCCTCCCGCTCGCTCGCCGCCGACCTCGGGGTTGCCCGCAACACGGTGGCCCAGGCGTACAGCGACCTCGTCGCGGAGGGCTGGCTCACCGCGCGCCAGGGCTCGGGCACCCGGGTCGCGGACGGCGCCGTCCCGCAGAGCGCGCGGCGCAGGCCACCCCGGCCCCACCCGGAGCCCGGCCGTCCGGCGTACGACCTCATTCCCGGCAGCCCCGACCTGGCCTCCTTCCCGCGCACGGCGTGGCTGAAGGCGGCCCGGCGCGCCCTGGCCTCCGCCCCGCACGAGGCCCTCGGCTACGGCGACCCGCGCGGCCGCGTGGAACTGCGCACCGCCCTCGCCGGCTACCTGGCCCGGGCCCGCGGCGTCCGCGCCGACCCGGAGCACATCGTGATCGCCTCGGGCATCTCCCACGCGCTGATGCTGCTCGGCACGGTGCTGCGGCGCCGGGGCGCCCAGGCGCCGGCCGTGGAGTCGTACGGCCTCGACGCCCACTGGAACCTGCTGGCACGAGCCGGTCTCGGGACGGTCCCGCTGCCGTACGACGAACTCGGCACCCGGACCGAGGACCTGACGGGCGACCTCACCGGCGTCCGGGCCGTCCTGCTCACCCCCGCCCACCAGTTCCCCATGGGTGTGCCGCTCCACCCCGACCGGCGGGCCGCCGTGCTCGACTGGGCGCGCCGCAGCGGCGGACTGGTCATCGAGGACGACTACGACGGCGAGTTCCGCTACGACCGCCAGCCGGTCGGCGCGCTGCAGGGCCTCGACCCCGACCACGTGGTCCACCTGGGCACCGCCAGCAAGTCCCTGGCGCCGGGACTGCGCCTGGGCTGGATGGTCCTGCCGCCGTCCCTCACCCCCGAGGTCCTCACGGCCAAGGGGCACACGGACTGGTCCTGCGGCGTACTGGACCAGCTGACCCTCGCCGAGTTCATCACGTCGGGGGCGTACGACCGGCATGTGCGCTCCGTACGGCTGCGCTACCGGCGCCGCCGGGACGCCCTGGTCGACGCCCTGCGCGAGCGCGCACCCGACGTCCGCGTCACCGGGATCGCGGCCGGACTGCACGCGGTGCTCCGGCTCCCGCCCGGCACCGAGGCGTCGGTCGTCCGGGCGGCGGCCTGGCAGGGCCTGGAGGTGCACGGCCTGTCCCGCTACCGCCACGCCCGGGCGACCACCGACCTGGACGCCCTGGTCGTCGGTTACGGGACCCCTCCGGACCACGCGTGGGCGGGGGCGCTGGACGCCCTGTGCAGGGTGCTGCCGTAGGGCGGGCGGCCCCGGGCGTCCTTGCCGAGCCGGTTGGGCAATCGCCGCATTCGATCACTACTCTGAGCGCCGGTCGCACGCCGGTCATGTGCCGCGCGGCGGCCCGTACACGCACACCCGACGGGGGAGAGAACATGGCAGAGCAGCGCAGGCGCCTGCGGTCCAGCACGGTCGTACTCGGCGGCATGGGCGTCATAGCCGCGGCCCTCACGTCCTGCGGCTCCGAACCGGACCGCCGCTGCGTGGACCGCGACAGCTACGACTTCGCCAACGGTTACAAGATCGTCGCCGACAAGAACTGCAAGGCGGCCGCGTCCGGCTCCACGTCGTCCGCCAAGAAGCGCAAGACCGGCGGCAGGACCGCCACCGTGGACGCCGACTGGTACTACGACGCCGACGTCACCGGCCGCTACGCCGACTACGGCACCTTCAGCCGCAGCGAGGCCGTCGACCGCGACGGCTTCGGCTGCTCGGGTTCCGGGTCGGGCGGCGGCTGAGCGGACACGCGGGACGGACCCGACGAGCCGATGGAACGCCGCACGATCGAACCCCGCCCCGGATGGCAGCAGACCGTCGAGGAACAGGGGCTGATCTACCCGCTCACCCGCTACCCGGACGGCTCCCTGCGCCCGTACTGGGACGAGAGCGCCCACTACGTCTTCTCGCTGCCCGAGGTGGAGGCACTGGAGGAGGTCGTCGAGGAACTGCACGGCATGTGCCTGGCGGCGGCCGCGCACATCGTCGAGCACGACCGGTTCGCCGACCTCGGGATCACCGATCCCCGGCTGGCGGAACTGGTCACCGAGGCCTGGCACCGCCGAGCCGAACTCCCCTCCGTGTACGGCAGGTTCGACCTGCGCTACGACGGCACGGGCCCGGCGAGGATGCTGGAGTACAACGCCGACACCCCGACCTCGCTCGTCGAGGCCGCGAGCCCGCAGTGGTTCTGGATGGAGGAACGCTTCCCCGGCGCCGACCAGTGGAACTCCCTCCACGAACGCCTGGTCGACGCCTGGAAGAAGCAGTCCGAGCTGCTCCCGCCGGGCGGCCCGCTCTACTTCGCCCACTCGGCGGGGGACGAGCTCGGCGAGGACCTGATGACGGTCGCCTACCTGAAGGAGACCGCCGAACAGGCCGGCCTCGACACCGACTGGATCTCCATGGAGGACATCGGCTGGGACCGCCTCTCCGGCCGCTTCGTCGACAAGAAGCTCCGCTTCATCCGCAGCGTCTTCAAGCTGTACCCGTGGGAGTGGCTCACCACCGACCGCTTCGCCCCGCACGTCCTCGCCACCCTCGACAACGGCGGCGGCACGGGCGCCACACTGTGGATCGAGCCCGCCTGGAAGATGCTCCTCAGCAACAAGGCCCTCCTCGCGGTGCTGTGGGAGCTGTACCCGGGCCACCCGAACCTGCTCCCCGCCTACCTGGACGGCCCCCGCGAGCTGGCCTCCGGGCGCGGTTACGTGGCCAAGCCGCTGCTCGGCCGCGAGGGCGCGGGGGTGACGGTGCACGAACCGGGCGCCGATCCCGTCCTCCGCGACGAACCGTGCTGCTACCAGGAGCTCGCGCCCCTGCCGTCCTTCGACGGCAACCGGGTCGTGCTGGGCGCGTGGGTCGTGGAGAACGAGTCGGCGGGGCTCGGCATCCGCGAGTCGTCGGGGCTGGTCACGGACGAGTACGCGCGGTTCCTGCCGCACGTGATCCTCTGAGGGCCGGGCCCTACACGCCGAGTACCGAGCGGAGCTGGGCGAGCCCCCAGTCCAGCTCCTCCTCGCCGATGACCAGGGGAGGGGCGAGGCGCAGGGTGGCGCCGCGGGTGTCCTTCACCAGGACACCCCGGTCCATCAGCCTCTCGGAGACCTCGCGGCCGGTGCCGTACCCGGGAGCGATGTCGACGCCCGCCCACAACCCACGCCCCCGCACCTCGGTCAGCCGCCCCGCGTCCGCCAGCAGGCCCAGCTCACGATGCAGGTGCCCGCCCAGCTCGGCCGCCCGCCGCTGCAACTCCCCCGAGCCCAGCATCGCGATCACCTCCAGCGCCACCGCGCAGGCCAGCGGGTTCCCGCCGAACGTCGACCCGTGCTCACCGGGCCGGAACACCCCGAGCACCGCCCGCGACGACACCACCGCCGACACGGGCACGATCCCGCCCCCGAGCGCCTTCCCCAGCACGTAGACGTCCGGTACGACGCCCTCGTGCTCACAGGCGAAGGTCCGCCCGGTCCGGCCGAGACCGGACTGGATCTCGTCGGCGACGAACAGCACGTTCCGCTCCCGCGTCACCTCCCGTACCTCCGCCAGGTAACCGGGCGGCGGCACCCGCACCCCCGCCTCGCCCTGGACGGGTTCCAGCAGCACCGCGACCGTGTCGTCGCCGACCGCGGCACGCAGCGCGGCCGCGTCCCCGTACGGCACGACGTCGAAGCCCGGCGTGTACGGGCCGAAGTCCGCCCGGGCCAGCGGATCGGTGGAGAAGCCGACGACCGTCGTCGTACGGCCGTGGAAGTTGCCGTCCGCGACCACGATCCTCGCCCGCCCGCCGGGCACGCCCTTGACGCGGTACCCCCACTTCCGGGCCGTCTTCACCGCGGTCTCCACCGCCTCCGTGCCCGTGTTCATCGGCAGCACCATCTCCATGCCGCACAACTGGGCGAGCCGCTCGCAGAACTCCGCGAACCGGTCGTGGTGGAACGCCCGCGACGTCAGCGTCACCCGCTCCAGCTGCGCCCTCGCCGCCTCGATCAGCCGCCGGTTGCCGTGACCGAAGTTGAGCGCCGAATACCCCGCCAGCAGGTCCAGGTACCGGCGCCCCTCCACGTCCGTCATCCACGCCCCGTCCGCCGACGCCACCACCACCGGCAACGGGTCGTAGGTGGGCGCGCCGTACTCCTCGGCCGAGGCGATCAACCGCTCCGAGGGGCTCTTCGGGGCAGCCACGACGTCTCCTCTCCTCCCTGCGGAACCGGGCGGGACCCGCTCCCGTTTCCATCGTCGCTCGCATGGTGGACGCGCGAACCCGCTGCTCCGGCGCGCCCGGTAGGGTGGCGGCGGGCCGTGACTGGCGCGCTGGATCCCGCCTGACGGCGGGGTTCCGAAGATGGGACCGACCATCGGGGAGCGGCCCGGGAAGCGAGTGCCGTGCGCCTGGGCCGTACCGTGAACGCCGAACGCCACGTCCGGAGGTCCTCATGTCCGACAACCCCGCGCCCCTCTCCACCGAGTCCACCGCCTTCCGCAGCGCCCTCGACGTCATCCGGGCCGTGGAGCCCCGCGTCGCCGACGCCATCGGGCAGGAGGTCGCCGACCAGCGCGAGATGCTCAAGCTGATCGCCTCCGAGAACTACGCGTCCCCGGCCACCCTCCTGGCCATGGGCAACTGGTTCAGCGACAAGTACGCCGAGGGCACCGTCGGCCGCCGCTTCTACGCCGGCTGCCGCAACGTCGACACCGTCGAGGGCCTCGCCGCCGAGCACGCCCGAGAGCTCTTCGGCGCCCGGCACGCCTACGTCCAGCCGCACTCCGGCATCGACGCCAACCTCGTCGCCTTCTGGGCCGTCCTCGCCGACCGCGTCGAGGCCCCCTTCCTGGAGAAGGCCGGCGCCCGCCAGGTCAACGACCTCTCCGAGGCCGACTGGGCCGAGCTCCGCCAGGCCTTCGGCAACCAGCGCATGCTCGGCATGTCCCTGGACGCCGGCGGTCACCTCACCCACGGCTTCCGCCCGAACATCTCCGGCAAGATGTTCGACCAGCGCTCCTACGGCACCGACCCCGCCACCGGGCTCCTCGACTACGAGGCCCTGCGCGCCACCGCCCGCGAGTTCAAGCCGATGATCATCGTCGCCGGCTACTCGGCGTACCCGCGCCTGGTCAACTTCCGGATCATGCGCGAGATCGCCGACGAGGTCGGCGCGACGCTGATGGTGGACATGGCGCACTTCGCCGGCCTGGTCGCGGGCAAGGTGCTGACCGGCGACTTCGACCCGGTCCCGCACGCCCAGATCGTCACGACGACCACCCACAAGTCGCTGCGCGGCCCGCGCGGCGGCATGGTCCTGTGCGACGACTCCCTCAAGGACCAGGTCGACCGCGGCTGCCCGATGGTCCTCGGCGGCCCCCTCCCGCACGTCATGGCCGCCAAGGCCGTCGCGCTCGCCGAGGCGCGGCAGCCCGCCTTCCAGGACTACGCCCAGCGCATCGTCGACAACTCCCGCGCCCTGGCCGAAGGCCTCGTGCGCCGGGGCGCGACCCTGGTGACCGGCGGTACGGACAACCACCTGAACCTGATCGACGTCGCCACCTCCTACGGCCTCACCGGCCGCCAGGCGGAGACCGCGCTGCTCGACTCGGGCATCGTCACCAACCGCAACGCCATCCCCGCCGACCCGAACGGCGCCTGGTACACCTCCGGCATCCGCATCGGCACGCCCGCGCTGACCACCCGTGGCCTGGGCACCGCCGAGATGGACGAGGTCGCGGGCCTCATCGACCGCGTGCTGACCACCACCGAGCCGGGCACCACCAAGTCGGGCGCCCCCTCCAAGGCCCAGCACGTGCTCGACCCCAAGGTCGCCGACGAGATCTCCCGCCGCGCCACCGACCTCGTGGCCGGCTTCCCGCTGTACCCGGAGATCGACCTGGGCTAGTCCGTCCGCGCGGCGTGTCGGGAGGGCCGACACGCCGCGCGGCGTGTCGGAAGGGTGCCGTCTCCGCAGCGCCGCGCCACGCGGCGGGGCCGCACATCCGGTACAGCCCCGCGCCCCCGAAGACGGCCGGTGCTCCAGCCGGACCCTTCCGTTCCCACCTGTGTCACTTCTGTTTCGGACCAGTTCCGGAACGGGCCCCCGCACCTGAGAGAATGGTGAGCATGGCCTCTGATCGACCTCGCGTGCTCTCCGGAATCCAGCCCACCGCCGGCTCGTTCCACCTCGGCAACTACCTCGGTGCCGTGCGCCAGTGGGTGGCCCTGCAGGAGTCCCACGACGCGTTCTACATGGTCGTCGACCTGCACGCGATCACCGTCCCGCAGGAGCCGGCGGAGCTGCGCGCCAACACCCGGCTCGCCGCCGCCCAGCTGCTCGCGGCCGGGCTCGACCCCGAGCGGTGCACCCTCTTCGTCCAGAGCCACGTCCCCGAGCACGCGCAGCTCGCCTGGATCATGAACTGCCTCACCGGCTTCGGCGAGGCCAGCCGCATGACCCAGTTCAAGGACAAGTCCGCCAAGCAGGGCGCCGACCGCGCGAGCGTCGGCCTCTTCACGTACCCGATCCTCCAGGTCGCCGACATCCTGCTGTACCAGGCGGGCGAGGTCCCCGTCGGTGAGGACCAGCGCCAGCACATCGAGCTGACCCGCGACCTCGCCGAGCGCTTCAACGGCCGCTTCGGGCAGACCTTCACCCTTCCTAAGCCGTACATCCTGAAGGAGACGGCGAAGATCTACGACCTTCAGGACCCGTCGATCAAGATGAGCAAGTCCGCGTCGACCCCGAAGGGGTTGATCAACCTGCTCGACGAGCCCAGGGTGACGGCCAAGAAGGTGAAGAGCGCGGTCACCGACACCGACACGGTCATCCGCTACGACGCCGAGAACAAGCCGGGTGTCAGCAACCTGCTGACCATCTACGCGACCCTCACCGGGACCGGAATCGCGGAACTCGAGGAGAAGTACGCCGGCAAGGGCTACGGTGCGCTCAAGACGGACCTCGCCGAGGTCATGACCGAGTTCGTGACTCCGTTCCGGGAGCGCACCCAGCAGTACCTGGACGATCCCGAGACGCTCGACTCGATCCTGGCCAAGGGCGCGGAGAAGGCGCGTGGTGTCGCGGCGGAGACACTCGCGCAGACGTACGAGAGGGTGGGCTTCCTGCCCGCCAAGCACTGAGCCGCCCGGCCGCCCTCCCCGCACCGAGCCGCGCCACCGTACAGTCGGTGAACGAGCGGCAGTCACCCCTGCCCTCCGACGGCACGGAAACGGTGACAGAGCACAACCGCCGCACCGCCGCACCGCACAACCGACCACACATACGACACCAGACGACAGGAGACGACGTGGGGACCGTAACGATCGGTGTCTCGATCGCGGTCCCGGAGCCTCACGGCAGCCTGCTCCAGGAGCAGCGCGCGAGCTTCGGCGACCCCGCGGCTTCCGGCATTCCCACCCACGTCACCCTGCTGCCACCGACCGAGGTCGACGACTCGGAGCTGCCGGCGATCGAGGACCACCTGACCGAGGTCGCGGCCGCCGGGCGCCCCTTTCTGATGAGGCTGTCGGGCACGGGCACGTTCCGGCCGCTGTCGCCCGTGGTGTTCGTGCAGGTCGTCGAGGGAGCCGATGCCTGCACATGGCTGCAGAAGCAGGTCCGGGACGCCTCGGGTCCGGTGGCGCGCGAGCTGGCCTTCCCGTACCACCCGCACGTCACGGTGGCGCACGGCATCCCCGACGAGGCGATGGACCGGGCGTACGAGGAACTGGCCGAGTACGAGGCGGAGTGGTCCTGCACCGGGTTCGCGCTCTACGAACAGGGCGCGGACGGGGTGTGGCGCAAGCTCCGTGAGTTCCCGTTCGCAGGTGCGGTGGTGCCGCCGCAGGCGGGGACGCTCCGCTTGGCGGACAGGGATCGCCTCGGCAGGGGTCCGCGCCCCTGACGGGGTGGCCGGGCCGCCCAGAGCTACACCGGGAGCCGGCGGAACAGTTGCCGCGGTACGTGGCGCAGCGCCGACATGACCCAGCGCAGGAGCCCTGGCACCCACACCGTCTCTGACCGCCGGCGCAGTCCGAGCTCGATCGCTGAGGCGACCGCCTCGGGAGTCGTCGCCAGGGGAGCCTCCGGGAGGCCCGTCGTCATGCGGGAGCGGACGAAGCCGGGGCGGACGACCATGACGTGGACGCCCGTGCCGTGCAGGGCGTCGCCGATGCCCTGGGTGAAGGCGTCGAGGCCGGCCTTGCTGGAGCCGTAGATGAAGTTCGAGCGGCGGGCCCGCTCGGCCGCGACCGACGACAGCACCACGAGCGAGCCGTGCCCCTGGGTCTGGAGGGCCCGCGCGCATACGAGCCCGGCGGAGACCGCGCCCGTGTAGTTGGTCTGGGCGACGCGCACCGCGGCCAGCGGGTCCCGCTCGTCGTTGGCCTGGTCGCCGAGCACGCCGAAGGCCAGCAGCACCATGTCGATGTCGCCCTCGGCGAACACCTTGCCGAGGACCGTCTCGTGGGAGGCGGGATCGAGCGCGTCGAAGGCGACGGTGCGCACGTCGGCGCCCAGTCCGCGCAGGTGCGCGGCCGCGTCGTCCAGGTCGGGCGAGGGGCGCCCGGCCAGGAACACCGTGCGGGTGCGGCGGGTGATCAGCCGGCGCGCGGTGGCCAGCCCGATGTCCGACGTGCCGCCGAGGACCAGCAGGGACTGGGGGATACCGAAGGCGTCCTTCATGACAGCTCCCGGGGTCGTGGAGAGGGGGATCGGAAAGAAACGGGAAGGGGACGGGAAGGGGGCCGCTGGACCGGCAGGTGGGTCACTGGAGACCGAGTCGGCGGGCCAGGTCCGACACGAAGACGCCGCGCGGGTCCAGCGTCCGGCGCAGCTCCCGGAACTCGGCCAGCCGGGGGTACATGGCCGCCAGCAGCCCGGGCCGCAGCCGGGCGTCCTTGGCCAGGTACACACGGCCCTGTGCCGCCGCGACCTCCTCGTCCAGCTCGTCGAGCAGGGCGGCGAGGCCCGGCAGGCCCGCGGGGAGGTCCAGGGCCAGCGTCCAGCCGGGCATCGGGAAGGACAGCCACCCCGGATCGCCCTCCCCGAAGCGTTTCAGCACGGCGAGGAAGGACGGGCAGCGGTGGCGCGCGATCCGCTCCACGATCCGGCGCAGCGCCTCCTCACGGCCGTACCCGACGACGAACTGGTACTGGACGAAGCCGGACCTGCCGTAGACGCGGTTCCAGTGGGGGACGCCGTCGAGGGGGTGGAAGAAGGTGGCGATCCGCTGGAGTTCGCCCGTGCGCGCGCGGGGCGCCGCGCGGTACCAGAGCGCGTTGAAGAGGCCCACGGTCGTCCGGTTCAGGAACCCTTCCGGGATGTGGGCGGGGACGGCCGGGAGGCGGCGGGCGCCGAATGCCCGCGCGGTTCTCCGCGCGCGCGGAGGCAGTGCGTCCAGCGGCGCGTGGTCGCCGCGGGTCAGGACCGAGCGGCCCGTCGAGGCGCCGCGCGCGAGCAGGTCGATCCAGGCGACGGAGTAGCGGTAGCGGTGGTCCGTCCCGGCGAGGCGGGCCATCAGGTCGTCCAGGTCGCGGGCCCGTTCGGTGTCGACCGACATCAGCGAGGTCTCCACCGGCAGCAGCCGGACGGTCGCGTTGAGGATCACACCGGTCAGGCCCATGCCGCCCGCCGTCGCGTCGAACAGCGGGGTCCCGCGGCTCACGGAACGGATCTCGCCGTCCGCCGTCAGCAGCTCCAGGGACAGCACATGACGCGAGAACGAACCCGAGACGTGGTGGTTCTTGCCGTGGATGTCCGCGCCGATCGCGCCGCCGACCGTGACGTACCGCGTCCCGGGCGTGACCGGCACGAACCAGCCCAGCGGCAGCAGGACCTCCAGCAGCCGGTGCAGGGAGACGCCCGCGTCGCAGAGCACGGTCCCGCCGTCCACGTCGATGGCGCGGACGCGGTCCAGGCCCGTCATGTCGAGCACGGTGCCGCCCGCGTTCTGTGCCGCGTCCCCGTAGGCCCGGCCGAGACCCCGGGGGATACCTCCGCGTGGCCCGCAGGCCCGGACGGCCGCCGCGACCTCCTCGTACGTGCGCGGGCGGACCATTCGGGCGGCTGTGGGGGCGGTGCGGCCCCAGCCGGTGACGGGGACGGGTGCCGTAGGGGGGACCGTGGCGGCGGGCATGCCCGCGACCGTATCGCCCTCAAGGGGGCATATCGGTGCGGTGGCTTGGGCGCACTCCGTACCCCTCACCGAAACGGGTGATTAATGGGATGTCGGCCAAGATTGCCGTACTTCCGGGCTGTCTCCCTATAAGAGTTACATCGTATGAATGATGTTGACGCTGGTGGCGATGTTCGTGACCTGGACCGGCGGCTCCTCACGGTGCTCCACGGGTACGGGGCGGACCCGTGGGTCGCCCTCGCCGCGCGGTCCCTGTCCCGGGCCGGGGAACACGGCGCCCTGTGGCTCGCGGCCGGCCTGGCCGGTGCCGCGGCCGACCGGGAGCGGCGCGGCGCGTGGTTGCGCGGCACCGCGCTCACCGCGGGCGCGCATCTGGCCTGCGTCGGGGTCAAACGGGTGGTGCGGCGCCCCCGGCCCGTCCATGTCGAGCCCCGGGTCCACACCCTCGGCCGGCACTCCTTCCCCAGCTCGCACGCGAGCGCGGCGGTGGCGGCGGTTGTGGCGTACGGGGCGCTCCGCGCGCCGCGCGCGCCCCTGCTGGGCTCCGTCGTGGCCCCGCTGGCCGCCGCGATGTGCGTCTCACGGCTGGTGGCCGGCGTGCACTACCCGTCGGACGTGGCGGCGGGCATGGCCCTCGGGGCGGCCACCGCCCGGCTCGGCGCCCGCTGGATGACCGGGGCGGCGGCGTCCGGGGCGGCCCGGACGGAACCACCGGCGGCGGGCGGTGGCCATGGCTGAACCCACCACGCTCCTCCCCCCACGCACGACAGCGGCCCCCGCCCCCGCCTCCGGGAGCCTCGCTCTCGGCCTCCTCAGGGCCGCCCGCCCCCGCCAGTGGATCAAGAACGTCCTCGTCGTGGCCGCGCCCGCGTCCGCCGGAGAGCTGTTCTCGGCCCGTGCCCTCACCCAACTCCCGCTCGTCTTCGTGCTGTTCACCGCCTGCTCGGCGGCCGTCTACCTCGTCAACGACGCCCGGGACGCCGAGGCCGACCGCGCCCACCCCGTCAAACGCCATCGCCCGGTGGCCGCCGGTCAGGTCCCCGTTCCGGTCGCTTACGCCGTCGGGGGCGCCCTCGCCGTCCTCGCACCCACCGTCGCGGTCTGGCTCTGCTCCCCGTACACCACCGCAGTGCTCACCGCGTACCTCGGGCTCCAACTCGCCTACTGCGTCAGCCTCAAGCACGTCCTCGTCGTCGACCTCACCGTCGTCACGACCGGCTTCCTGATGCGCGCGGTGATCGGGGGAGTGACGCTCGGCATCCCGCTCTCGCGCTGGTTCCTGATCACCACGGGTTTCGGCGCGCTGTTCGTGGTCGCCGCCAAGCGGTACTCCGAGGCCGTTCAGATGGCGGGGGCGGGCGGCGCCACGCGCGCCCTCCTCACCGAGTACACCGCCGGCTATCTGCGCTTCGTGTGGCAACTGGCGGCGGGAGTCGCCGTGCTCGGCTACTGCCTGTGGGCCCTGGAGGGGGACGGGGCGCCGGGGACGGGCCTGCTGCCGTGGCGTCAACTGTCCGTGGTCGCCTTCGTCCTGGCGGTCCTCAGGTACGCCGTCTTCGCCGACCGCGGCACGGCGGGGGAGCCGGAGGACGTGGTGCTCCGCGACCGCGCGCTCGCCTTCATCGCCGTCGTGTGGCTCGCGATGTACGGCCTGGCGGTGGCCCATTGAGTGCTTCGTGCTCGACGGAGGGCTGAATCTCCGTTAGACGGGCGCCGTCGGATGTGTCCGGAGTTCCTCGGCGAGCCGGGTGCGATCGATCTTGCCGTTGGCGGTGAGGGGGAGGGCGTCGCGGTGCACGATGCGCCGGGGCAGCATGTAGGGCGGCAGGAGACCGCGCAGCCGGGCGGCCAGAGCGGGGCCCCGGTCCGGTGGGCCGACGTAGACCGCGTGCAGTTCCGCCGCCCCGGGCGGGCCGACCGCGACGACGCACGCGTCGGTCACCGCCGGGTCCGACCGCAGCGAGGACTCGACCTCTCCCGTCTCGATGCGGTAGCCGCGGATCTTGACCTGGTGGTCCAGCCGTCCGAGGTGGACGAGGTGCCCCTGCTCCCGGGCGACCAGGTCGCCGGTGCGATACCAGGCGTCGGCCGGTGGTGGGCCCGGGGGCGCGGGGCGCAGCCCGGTGCCCGGCGTGCCCAGGTGGAACCGGCCGGCGTTGTCGGCCGGGTCGAGGTAGCCGTCGAAGCGCTGGGGGCCGCGCAGGCACAGCTCGCCCTGGTCGGCGGGGTGTCCGTCCGGGTCGACGACGGCATGATCGAGGTGGGCCAGTGTGGTGCCGATCGGCACGGTCCCGTTGGAGGTCTCCGCGCAGCGCTGCCCGGCCGCCAGCCGGTGGGCCGTGCAGAAGACGGTCACCTCGGTGGGGCCGTAGGTGTTGTCGATGACGCTGCCCGGTGCCGCCGCCGACCAGCGCTCCAGCTGCCGTCTGGTCAGACGGTCCCCGCCGAACAGCGTCCAGCGCAGACCGGGCATGCTGCCCTCCTCCAGGTCCCCCAGCCGGTCGGCGACCGAGACGACGGACGGCACCGAGAACCAGTGCGTGAGCCGGTGCTCGTTGACGTAGACGGACGGCCGCAGCGCCACGTTGCGCTGCGGCACCACGAGGGTGCCTCCGGCGGACCAGGTGGCGAACAGGTCGAAGACCGACGGATCGAATGTCAGATCGTACGTGTGGGAGAGCCGGCTGCCGGGCCCGATGCCGTAGGCCCGTACGCAGTGCCGCAGGAACGGAAGCAGGTGCCGATGCCGGATCGGAACACCCTTGGGGCGGCCGGTGGTGCCCGAAGTGAAGATCACGTAGGCCACGTCGTCGGGACCGGTGCGAGGGTCCGGCAACGTGGCCGGATCCACTGACGGCAGCTCGGCGCACAGGTCATCGACGAGGAGCGGGCGGGCTCCCGCGCGCTCGGCGACCGCGGCCGACTGCACGGCGCCCGAGGCGTCGGCGAGCACGACCCGTGCACCGGCCGCGGCAGCCGCGGCGGCGTTGCGCTCGGAGGGGAAGGCGGGGTTGAGCGGTACGACCGTCCAGCCCAGCCGGATCGCCGCCAGGTAGCCGGCGTAGGCCGGGAGGCTGCGCGCAGCGCACAGGGCCAGCACCGCCGACCGACGGCCCGCTGCCGCCACCAGTGCGCCGGCGACGTTCGTTGCGAGCGCGTGCAGAGCGCCGTAGGTGAAGATGTCGCCGGAGATTTCCAGGGCTGGTTCCCGCCCGTGGCGGCGGGCTGCGGCATGCAGCAGGTCGGACAAGGACGACGGTCGGGATAAAGGCATGGGGAAGCTCCGCTGAAGTCCGACAGGGGGAGGACAGAAAGAGAAGCAGAACGCGCGCAGGGGATATCTGCCGGTCGTTCCCGGCATAGAGGTGTCCCCTGCATTCAAGAGGCGAGCGGCTGACGCGTACCCCTGCGTCCCACAAGCAAACAGGGTTCTTTTCGGGTGTTGCATCCTTGCAGGTGAGCGGGTGGTCCCGGAATTTCCGAACCAGTCGGAAGATCGCATTCCATTTGTTCGCAAGGTCTACGCGGAAGATGTCACCCGGGGTCGCGCCTTTCATGAAATCGCTGGTAGGGCAAGAGATCCGGCAGGCTTCGCGCGAGTCGTCAATAACTCTGATTCCCTATGCACGGGTTGACATCGCGCTCAATGCGTCCGTAGCGTCGACTTACCGCACGGCTCTCCCCGCCGGTTGCTCCGGCTCATCCTCCGTCTTCATCTGCCAGGAGGCCGCATTGACTTCCGAAGAGAGTTCGGTTCCCTTAAGTTCGGGACCCTCCTCACATATTGCCGAGAATCTGTGGCGAGAAATACTCGGTCCATCCGCAGATCCTTTGCGGAGCTTTCTGGACAACGGCGGTGACTCCTTCCACGCCGTCCTGCTTTCCACACGCCTCTACGAAGCCACCGGTATCGAGGTCGACTACCTCGACGTCCTCACGAGCGAGGGCCTGCTGGCCCTGCGTGTGCTCGCCGAGGGCCGGACCAGGGCTTGAACCGGTGGCCCCCGGGCCCCCACCGCCTCCCTCCCCCCACTCCGGGACGAATCCGTGGATGACGCGTTAGCCATCTCATCGACTCTCCACAGCCCCCCGCGCACACGGCCGCGTCCGTCGCCCGGCCCACCGGCCGACCCGGCCTCCGCCGTATGCCCCTCCTCCCCCTCCCGGCCCGCCGTCGACGCGGCCCGGTTCCCCACAGCCTTCCTCGAAGCGGCACTCGGCGACTGTGTCGTGGACTCCGAGACCGCTCCCCTGCGACGTGTGCTCCTGCACCGCCCCGGGTCAGAACTCGACCGCCTGGTCCCGGAGAACCTGCACACGCTGCTCTTCGACGACATTCCCTGGCTCAGCGCGGCACAGCGCGAACACGACGTCCTCAGCGGTCTGTTGCGCCGGCGCGGCGTGGCCGTGGTCGAACTGGCCGACCTGTTGACCGCCGCGGCGTCCCTGCCCGTCGGCCGGAGCCTGCTCGTGGACGGTGTGACCGGCGACCCGGCCACACCCGGACTGGGCAGTCTGGCCGGACGCGAACTACGCGGCTGGCTGGAGGAGTTGCCCCCCGCGGAGCTGGCCGAACGGCTGCTGCTGGGCGCCACACTGGCGGAGTTGCCCGAACGGCGCCGCGCCGCCCTCAGGGACAGTCTCTGCGCCGAGGACCGGCCGCTCGACTGGCTCGCGCTGCCACCTCTGCCCAACGCGATGTTCGTTCGCGACACCCTGAGCTGGATCGGCGAACGCTGCACAGCGGGCCGTATGGCCACCCCCGCCAGGTCGCGCGAGGGCGCGCTGACCGCAGCACTGCTGCGGACTGTCGGTGCCGAAGGGATCCTGACCGGCGGCGACACCCCATCGGCCTCCCTGGAGGGCGGGGACGTCATGGTGGCCGGCCCCGGCTGTGTGGTCGTCGGCGTCGGCGAGCGCACCGGCACCGTGGCGGCCGAACAACTGGCGCGGTCCCTGCTCATGTCCGGCGGTGAACGGCGTGTGCTGGCCGTGATGCTGCCGAGGGACCGGCAGACCATGCACCTCGACACGGTGATGACCATGGTCGACCACGACACCTTCCTGGTGAGCAGAGCACACCATGACAAGTGCCGCTGGTACGAGTTGGTCCTCGACCGCCGCGGTGACATCCGCGCGCGTCCGGCGGACGACGGGTTCGCCGCGCTGGCCGACGCCCTGGGCCTGCCGGCCGTACGCGTGGTGGACACCGGCGACGACGGTTTCGCCGTACGCCGCGAACAGTGGAGCGACTCGGCCAACGTCCTCGCGCTCCAACCCGGCCTCGTCGTGGCCTACGACCGCAACGCCGACGCCAACGGGCGCCTGGAACAGGCGGGCATCGAGGTGATCACCTTCCCTGGCTCCGAGCTCGCCCGTGGCCGCGGCGGCCCCCACTGCCTGTCCTGCCCCCTGGTGCGCGCCGGGTCCTGAACCCGTCGGCCGGGTCCCCGGGCAACCGCCTCCTTCAGGCGCCGACAACGCCGGTCGGGACGTACGGGCCGTCCACCTCCCCGCAGGGCCGGTGCCCGCCCCGTACGTCCTGACCGGGGCCGAACACCTCCGGTCCGGCCGGCCGCCGCCGCGCCGCCCACCACCGCTGCCCCTCGACGGCACGTCCCTCTTCCTCCGACGGCCCGTCCACACGCCCCCCAATCACCACGTTCCGTCCACTACTCCGCATCCACCACAAGACGCCCGCACGTCCCGTCACATCACAAGGAGATCCCCATGACCACCTACGACCAGGACCTGAACACCGACACCACCGCACCGCCGCGCGAGGCAGCAGAGGTCAAGGAGAAGGTCCGCTCGGTCTACCAGCGCGTGGCCGCCGAATACGACGAGCGCATACCGGGCGCCGGCCCCTCCGACGACATGTTCACCGCGGCGGAGAGGGACTTCCTGTTCACCAAGGTGCACGCGGGTGAGCGGGTGCTGGACATGGGGTGCGGCACCGGGCGGTTCACCGTGCCCATGGCCGAGCGCGGCGCCCAGGTGACGGGTCTCGACCTGTCGCGGGCCATGCTCGACGTCCTCGGTGACAAACTCTCCTCGCGCGGGTTGCACGCGGAACTGCGTGAGGGCGACATGGCCGCGCTGCCCTTCCCCGACGAGTCCTTCGACGTCGTCACCAGCATGCTCGCCCTGATGCACATCCCCCTGCAGGACCGGCCCAAGGTCTTCGCCGAGGTCCGGCGGGTGCTGCGGCCCGGCGGGCGGATGCTGCTCGGCGTCAAGAACAGCCTGATCGAGCGGCTGTTCAAGGCCGACCGGTTCGCCTCCGTGGACGTCACCGACGTCACCGCCAAGGAACTCGTCTTCACCCGCACCCGCAGCGGCGAGGAGTACACAGCGCCCTGGTACAGCTTCAGCCCGCATGACCTCAAGGCCCTGTTCGCCGCCGAGGGCATGGTCGTCACGCAGCTGCGGGGCAACTCACCCCTGGCGGTGTGGCTCGCCGACGAGGTGCTCGGCGACCCCGCCGTGGCGCTCGCGGTGCAGTCCTTCGAGCGGACCCTGTGCGACACCCCGCCGTTCAACCACCTCGGTTACCACCTGCTCGTCGAAGCGGTGAAGCCCCGTCACTGAGGAGCCGGGCGGCGTGCAGCCGGGGCGGCGGATCCACGGGACACGTCGCCCACGCCGTGCCTACGGCCCGCCGTCCCGGCTCTCCCGCCGCCGCTCCTCCCCCCACGTGAACGTCAGGACATGCCATGGCTCTGCGTGATCCGGCGGCACCGGCTGCCGACCCGCCCCTGATCCGCCCGCTCACCGACGCACAGCTCGGTCTGTGGCTGGCCCACCAGATGCGACCGGGCGACGCCGACCTCCACGTCCTGCGCGCCTTCCGGGTGGCGGGCCCGCTGGACCGCACCGCGCTCGACCGCGCCCTCGCCCGGGTGACGACCCGTCACCCCGCGCTGCGGTCACTGCATCCCGATGACGGCTCCGATGGACCGGTGCGCCACATCCAGCCGCCCCCGGGCAGCCCGCGCTGGGAGGACCTGGGCACCGGCTCGGACCGCGAGTTGGCCGACTTCCATCGCCGTCCCTTCGACCTGGAGACGGAGCAGCCGATGCGCGCCGGCATCAGCCGTCCGGACCGCGCCGGCACACTGATCGCCTTCTGCTTCCACCACATCGCCATGGACGGCGTCTCCGCCACCGTCTTCTGCCGCGACCTCGCCGACGCCTACCGTGCCGAGACCGGCCCGGACGGCACCCACGGCATCCTCGCGCCCGCCGCCCGGGGAGACCGCGCGGCATCACCGGCGGGGGCGCAGGGGCCCGCTTCCCAGCGCGCTGACGACGGTGCGTCGACCGCCTACTGGGCGCGTCGGCTCGCCGCTCCTCCGCCGCCCCTGCTGCCCGCCCCGGCCGACCGGGTGCCGCCCACCGGCCGTCCCGCGCGGGTTCGACAGCTGCGCCGCGGCGCCCCCGCCGTACACGCTCTGGCGCGGACGGCCCGCGCGGCGGGCGCGACCCCGCACATGGTGCTCACCGCCGTGTACGCGGCGGCCCTGGGGGAAGTCTTCGGCCGCGACGAGGTGGTCCTCGGGTGCCCCGTGTCGCTGCGCGGCCCCGGCGACGCGGATCTCGTCGACTGCCTGGTCACGATGATGCCGCTGCGCATACGACTGACCGGATGCGACGGCGCGGCACTGCTGCGGCAGGTCCGTGAGCGCAGCCTCGAGGCACAGCGGCACCGCGCGGTGCCGGCCGCCGCCCTGGCCCGGGCCGCCGGTACGGCGGTACTGGAGTCGCCGTACCAGGCCGTCGTCGACGTGCGGCAGGAGACACCGCCGGCACTGCCCCTGCGAGGCTGCGTCACCGAGGCGGTGCACGTCGAACCGGGCTCCGTGCAGTACCCCCTCGACCTGGAGGCCCGGGTCGGGGACGAGACCCTGCGGCTGCTGCTGCGCACCGACACCTCCACCGTCTCCCCGGCACAGGCCGACGCGGTGCTGGCAGCCGTCGCCGACCGACTGCCGCGCTCCGATCCGTCGCCGCGTCCCGTTCCCGTCCCCGAGCCCCGGAAGGGAGCACCTGCATGACCCGGCCGTCCCACCCGAGCCCCCCTGCCGCTGCCACTCCGGCAGCTCGTCGGGAGATGCCCGAGTCCCTCGTCTCCGTCCCGAACGGCCCGTGCCCCACGGAGTCGGGCGATCCCGCCCGCACCACCGACGCGATCACGCCGCTGCTGCCCGGACCGGCGGGCGCGACGCCGGTCTACCTCGTGCACCCGGTCGGCGGAAGCCTGCTGTGCTACCTGCCGCTGGCCCGCGCCCTGGCCGCCCGCCATCGCGTCAGTGGCATCGCCTCACCCCTGCTGTCGGGGCGCCCGGCACCCGACCGGTTGACCGAGCTGGCAGCCCGCTACGCCACGTCGATCGCCGCCGACACCGACACCCGCGGACCCTGCCTGGTCGGCGGCTGGTCGTTCGGCGGTACGGCGGCGTTCGAGACGGTCCTCGGGCTCACCGCACAGGGCCGCGCCGTGGATCTGCTCGTCCTGCTCGACGCGCCGCCACCGGGCACCTGGACCGACCCCCTCGACGACGACACGCTGGCCCGGCAGTTCCTCTACGAGGTGCGCCGGATGAATGGCCTGTCCGACATCGAGGCACGTGCCGAAGACGAACCCGACCCTCTCGGCACGGCGGTGCGCGAGACCGGTACCGACGATCCGGACACCGACCCCGAAGAGACGTACCGGCGCTTCGCGGCCTTCCGGCAGCACAGCCGCAGCCTGACCGGTCATCGTCCGGCCCGCCCCCACACGGGCCCGGCACTCGTGGTGGACACCGAGCCGGCCGACGGAGAGCGCCGGCGCGGCGACGCCTGGCTGCCTCACCTGTCGGGCCCGGTCCACCGTCTGAGCCTGCCCACCGACCACTTCGGCCTCATGGGCGCGGCACCCGCCGCGGCCGTCGCCGCCGCGGTGGACCGCGCCCTCACCGGAGAATGACCGTGGACCTCCTGCTCAGCCCCGAACACCTCGCATTCCGGGACCGGTTGCGCGACGTGCTGGCCGGGGAGGCGATGCGCCGAGCCCTGCACGAAGGCAGCCGGGACCATCCCGACGACCCCGACCCCCGGCCCGCCTACCGCCTGCTGGGCCGCCATGGCTGGCTCGCTCCCGACTGGCCGCCCGAACTGGGCGGAGCCGGGCTGGACGCGGCGACGGCCGGCATCCTCACCGAGGAACTCGCCGCCCACGGCATCCCGGACAGCGCGCACGTCAACAGCGTCCGCAACGCGGGTCGTTGCCTGCTGCTGTGCGGTGACGACCGGCAGCGGGAACGGCTGCTGCCCGCGATGGCCCGCGGTGACGTGCTGGCCGCCGTGCTGTACAGCGAGCCGGACGCAGGCTCCGACCTGGCGTCGCTGCGCACCACGGCGCGGCCCCACGGCGACGGCTGGGAGCTGCACGGCACCAAGGCGCACAGCGTCAAGACGGCCCACTGCGACCTGGCGATCGTCGCGGCCCGTACCTCACGGCACGCGCAGCCGTTGCTGGGCATCACGCTGTTCGCGGTCTCCCTGCGCTCTCCCGGCGTGGTGGTCCGGCCGGTCGCCGGAGTCAACCACGAGCCCTTCCACGAGGTCGTGTTCGACGGTCTGCGGGTCGGCCCGGCCGATGTCGTCGGCGGCGTCGACGAAGGCTGGCTGGTCGTCACCGAGGGACTCGCCGTCGAACGGGTCGGCATGGACTACAGCGCACGGGTACGGGCCCACCTGGAGTGGCTTCGGCGGCGCGCGGCGCGTGCCGGCCACGGCGCCGCCCTCGCTGGTCGGCTGCGCCGGCTGTCCACCGCCGCCGAGGCAGGCCGTCTGCTGGCCTGGTCCATGGCCGACCGGCTGGAGGACGGTGACCTCGACCCGATGGAGGCCGCGCAGTCCAAGTGGCTCAACAGCGAGCTGATGCACGACGTCTGGGAACTGGCCCAGGAAATGGCCTCCCCCCACGACCTGTTGACGCCGCAGGACGCCGGGGCGCCGCCCGACCCGAGCGCGCTGCTGCTGAACCGTGAGGCCCCGGGGCTGAGCCTGTCGGCCGGCACCTCCGAGATGATGCTCCAGGTGATCGCCGGCGGGCTCGGGCTGGAGGCCGGCGATGCCGACTGAACTCAGTGCCGTGCAACGGGATCTGGTGGACGAGTACCGGCGGGCGCTGGCAGCGTCGGAGGGAGCGGTGGCATCGGCGCTGCCCCGCTGGGCCGCGCTCACGGTGCCCGGGGCGCGCGGGGGTCGTGGGCTGGGGCAGCTGGAGGCCGTGCTCATCGCGGAGGAGACCGGTCGGGCCGGGCGCGACGGCACCCTGCTCGACCTGGCCACCGCCGCCGAAGCGCTGGCCGCCGCCCCGGACGAGGGACCCGTGGCCGAGGCACTGCACGACCTGCTGGCCGGACGGGCAGGGCTCGCGGTCAGCCTGCACCCGGCGCCGGACGAACGGCACGACGGCTCCCCGTCCCCCCTGCACCGTGACTTCGTCAGCGGACTGCCGGCCGTCACGGCACTGCTGCGGCTGCCCCCGGCCCCCGGCGGTGGTGAGCGGTTCACGGTCGTACCCCTGCGCGATGCCTCCTGGCTGCCGCACACGGGAGTGCACGGCGAGCCCCGCCACCGGCTCGTCCTGGGCGGCCAGGGATCCACGCACGATCTCACGACCCACGAAACCCTCGCCCCGGAGCAGAACGGCACCGGCGGCACCACGGCACTGTCCGCTCTGGACGGCATCCGCCGCGCCGGGTACCTGTGGGGGCTCGCGGACGCCGCCGTGAGCGCGGCGGTCCTGCGGGCGCGTGGCCGCCGCCAGTTCGGCACCCCCATCGGCCGCCACCAGGCGGTCGCCTTCCCACTGGCCGCTCTCACCGCCCGTCTGCACGCGGCTCGCCTCCTCACCCGTTGGACGGCGGCGCTCGCCGACCGCCGCACCCGTCCTCACGACGACAGTCCGCCCGTCGACAGCCGCAAGGAGCCGTTCGGCGAACGGGTGGCGGACCTCGTCCGGCACAACAGCGATCTGGCCCTGGACGCCACCTGGTGCGCACTCCACGTGCACGGCGCCCAGGGACTCACCGAGAAGTCCCCCGCGCAGCTCCTGTACCGCCGCGCACTGTTCCACACCGCCCTGGCGCGCCCGGCGCCCCCACCCGCAGACACCGCTTCCTCAAGGACGTGACCGATGACCAGCCTCACCCACCCCTCGCCGGGCGTGCTTCCCGTACGGCCCGAACCGTACGGCCTGTTGCACGACCTGGTCCGTGACCAGAGCCTGCGCACTCCGGACGCACCCGCCGTCACCGACAGCCGCACCACCCTCACCTACCGGCAGCTCCAGGAACGGGCCGACGCCACCGCCGAGTGGCTGGCCGACGCCGGCTGCGGTCCCGGCTCTCTGGTGGGCGTGGCCCTCCCCCGCGGCGCCGACGCACTGGTAACCGTCCTCGGGGTGCTGAACGCCGGTGCGGCGTACGTCCCCCTGGACCCGGGCTATCCCGCCGAGCGCCTGCGGGCGGTGCTGGAGGACGCCCGGCCACGGCTCCTCCTCGCCGCCGACCCCGAGGAGACCGCCCGGCTGCTGACCGGCGACGTACCCGTGGCAGGGATCGGCTCCCTCCCGGTGGCGCCGGCCGCGCACGCGGAACGCTCCGCGACGCGCCCGGCGCTCTCCCCGGAGTCGCCCGCCTACGTCATCCACACCTCGGGTTCCACGGGACGGCCCAAGGGCGTCGTCGTTCCGCACCGCGCCATTCGCTCCCGCGTGGTGTGGGAGACGGCCGCCTTCCCCAGCGGCCCGGGCGACAGCGTCCTGCACCGCACGTCCCTGGCCTTCGACATCTCCCTGCAGGAGATCTTCCCGCCGCTGGCCACCGGCGCCCGCGTCGTCGTCGCCGACGACGACGGACAGCGGGACCCGGCCCACCTGGTGCGCCTGCTCGCCCGGGAGCGGGTCACCACCCTGGCGCTGGTTCCGTCCCTGTTGCGTGCCCTGCTGGACGAGGACGAGGGGTTGCGGTCGTGCGAGCGTCTGCGCGAGGTGTTCTGCGGGGGCGAACGCCTGGACCGCTCCCTGCACGACCGGTTCCTGCGGCACGCGTCGGCGCGGCTGCACAACATGTACGGCCCGACCGAGTACGCGATCGACGCCACCTGGTGGACCTGCCGTCCGCTGCCCCCGGGCCAGGAGGTGCCGATCGGCTTCCCCCTGGACCGCACCGAACTGTACGTGCTGGACGACGTCCTCAGGCCCGTCGAGGACGGTCGGGCGGGCCAGCTGGCGGTGGCCGGCGACCAGCTCGCCCTCGGCTATCTGGGCGACACCGAGCTGACCGCCCGCCGTTTCCCCGTCGCCCCCTTCCGGCCCGGCTCCCGCATGTACCTCACCGGTGACGTGGTCCGCCGCCGTCCGGACGGAGCCCTGGAGTTCCTCGGCCGGCAGGACGACCAGATCAAGATCCGGGGCCACCGGATCGAGCTCGGCGAGGTCGAGGCGCACCTCATGGCGCTGCCTGGTGTACGGGCGGCGGCGGCCCGGGCCGTGGACGGTCCCGACGGGGACGGTGGCACGCTGATCGGCTACGTGGTGCCCGGCCCGGCAGGCGCCGATCCGCGCGCCCTGCGGCGGGAGCTGGCCGCGCGGGCACCCGCCCAGCTGGTCCCGGCGCACCTCATGGTCCTCGACGCCCTGCCGCTCGGCCCGACCGGAAAGGTCGACCGCTCGGCCCTGCCGCCGGTGCACGGCGACCAGGGGCAGGTCGGCCTCCCCGGCCCGCAGGACACGGCTGAGGGTCCCGCCGAGCCGGACGACGAGGCGACCCGAGCCGTCGTCGAGGTCTTCGAGGAGGTGTTGCGCCGCCCCTCGGTCGGACCGGACGACGACTTCTTCGACCTGGGCGGCAACTCGCTCCAGGCCGCCCGGCTCGTCAACCGGCTCCGCAGGCGGCTGGGCGAGGACCTCCCGTTGGCCGTGCTGTTCGAGGCGTCGACCCCCGCCGGCATCACGGCGGCGCTCCGGAGGCTCCACCATGGGTGACGCACACACCGCAGCCCCACCACCCCGGACCGGGGCGATCCCCCCGGACGCGGCGCCCCGTCCCGAACCTCCGGCCCCGGCCACCGCGCTCGGCCCGGCACCTGACGACACCGGTGCCCCGCGCCCGACCCGGCCCGATCCGGCAGGCCCCAGCTCCGCCGCGCCGCCCAAGGCGTCGACCGGGGAGCCCGCGACGGCGGCCGAGCGCCGGTTCTGGGCACTGGAGCACACCGCACGTGATCCGGCCGCCGCCATGACGTTCGGCAGATTCCGCCTCACGGGGCCGGTGGACCGGTCCGCCCTGCGGATCGCCCTGCGAGCCGTGCGCCAGCGGCACGAAGGCCTGCGCACCGCCTACACGGTGCACGAGGGGACTCTGCTGGCCCGGACGACGGACCGGCCTGCGGAACACGACCCGCTGGTACTTCCGTCAGGGACCGCGCCCGCCGAAGCCGTACGGATCCTGCGCTCCGGCCCCGCCCTCGACACCACCCGCGCCGACCTGCTGCGCTGGGCTCTCGTCCCCCTCCCCGAGGGCGCCGACCTCTATCTGGCCGTCCACCACATCGCCTTCGACGGCGCCTCCGGAGAGGTGCTCGCCGCCGATCTGGCCCAGGCGTACGCCGAGGCCCTCTCCGGCAGGTGCCCCCGGCCGGCCCCGGTACCCCGTCACCGTCCCAGGCCCCTGCCCCCGGATCTGCGGGCGGAGCACGAGGCGTACTGGAAGCAGGCCCTGTGCGGCCTGAGCGACCTGCCGGACGACGACCGCGGCCTGACCCGGCGCGATCTGCTGCGCGACACGCTCGTGGAACGGCCGGTCCGGCTCGGGGCCGAGGACACCGAGGCGCTGAGGGACGCCGCCAGGCTCGCCGCCACCTCCCCCTTCGCGGTACTCCTCGCCGCGTACGCGCGCGCCCTGTCGGCGCTGGCCGGGGCGCGGGACTTCGCGGTCGGGACCGCCGTCGCCGACCGCCGCGCCGGCACGGAGGAGGAAGTGGGGTGCCTCTTCACCATGGTTCCCGTCCCGGTCCGCGACCCGCTCGCCCCGGACTGCGTGCCGCGGCTGTGGCGGGCGGTCGTGGACTGCGTCGCCCATGCCGCACTGCCCCTGGAGGACATCGTCCGGGCCGCGGGCGCCGGGCGTGGCCGGCGCATGCCGCTGTACCAGGCGACGTTCCTGCTCCAGAGCTGGCCGCGCCGCGCCCACGGCGCGGGACCAGTCACCGTCCGCACCGTCCCCGTGCCGCCGTCCGCCCCGCAGGCGGAGGTCCTGCTGGAGCTGTACGACGACGGTCGCGGTCCCGTGCACGGCGTCCTCCAGGCGCCCTCTCGTTCCTTCTGGGCCGACCGGCTGACGACGCTGGCCGACCGCTGGCACCGGGAGGCACGGCGCGTCGCGGGCCTGTCGGACACCGACGTGCCACGGCCAGGCCCTTGACCTTCGCCCGACCCCCGACCCGCCGCACCCGTACCCCTCCGACTTCTGGGAACAGCCATGATCACCGGACGTACGCTTCCGACCCGGCCCCCGTCGACGGGACCGGCCGCCCCCGCACCGGCCGGCCCCACGCCGGGCGCCCACCGACAACTCCTCGACCGGGGCCTCGGCGCACTGCCGGACGACGACCCCGCCCTGGCCGGCCTGCTGGACGCCGAGGCCCGGTACCAGCAGGAGAACCTCGCCATGGTCGCCTACGCCAGCCTCGCCCACCCGTCCGTCCTGGCGGCGGCGGGCAGCGCCCTGTCCAACGTCACCGCCGAGGGCTACCCCGGCGCCCGCTACCACCCGGGCACCCGCTGGTTCGACGAGGTCGAACGCCTCGCGACCGAACGGGCGGCGGCGCTGTTCGGCGCCCGGTACGCGAACGTCCAGCCGCACTCGTGCTCCTCGGCGAACCTGAGCGTGCTGTTCACCCTGATGCGGCCCGGGGACACCCTGCTCGGTCTCGACCTCGACGCCGGCGGCCATCTCACCCACGGAGCGCCCGCCTCGGTGACCGGCCGCTGCTTCCACGCGGTGCACTACGGGCTGGGAGCCGACGGCCGTGTCGACCTGGGCCAGGTCGCCGACCTCGCCCGCAGGCACCGGCCCAAGGTCATCGTGGCCGGAGCCAGCGCCTACCCCCGCACCTGGGACTACGCCGCCTTCCGCGCCGTCGCCGACGAGGTGGGCGCCTACCTGCTGGCCGACATCTCACACATCGCCGGCCTGGTGGCGGCCGGAGCACACCCCAGTCCCGTCGACATCGCCCACGTCACCACCACGAGCACCTACAAACAGCTCGCCGGCCCGCGCGGCGGACTCATCCTGCTGGGAGCCGCGGCCGAGGAGACACCCGGCCCGGCCGGCCGCACCCCGCTCGCCGAACGCATCCAGCGCGGAGTCTTCCCGCGGACCCAGGGCACCCCGGACGCCGCCACCATCGCCGCCAAGGCGCGGGCCCTGGACCTGGCGGCGGAACCTCGCTTCACCGCGCTGGCCCACCGCATCAAGGCGAACGCGCGAGCCCTGGCCGACGCCTTGACGACCCGCGGCCACCGCCTGGTCAGCGGCGGCACCGACAACCACATGGTGCTGCTCGACCTGACCGGCGGCGCGGTGACCGGGGCCGCCGCCGAGCAGGCGCTCCAGGAGTGCGGAATCCTCGCCAACCGCAACCGCGTCCCGGGGGACACCCGGCCGCCCCTGGTCACCAGCGGACTGCGCCTGGGCACCAACATCCTCGCCCAGCGCGGGCTGGGCCCCTCCGACATGGCGGTCTGCGCGGACCTGGTCCACACGGTGGTGCGCGGCCTGCGGCTGCGGCGCGGTGAGGAGCACCGGCTGGATCCCGTGCTCCGCGACCGCGTGCGCGCCGTCGTGCGAGAGCTGTGCGACCGCTTTCCCGTGCCCCAGTACCCCGTCGCCCGCTGAGAAGGGACATCACCATGCGCCCCCTGCTGCTTCCGGTGCACGGCGACCCGGCGGACGCCCCGCCCGCATCCGGTGTCCCTTCCGTCCACCCCGTGCGCCTGCCGGCCGAGTGGCTGCGGCGCGCGCCCGATGCCGACGGCGTCCCCGGGGCGGCCGAGGCCGCGGCGGTCTGCGCGGCGGTGCTGGGTCGCTACGCGGACGCCGACACCGTCGTGCTGAACGTCCTGCCTCAGGGACCGGACGCCCGCCCCACGGCCGTACCCGTCGACCTCACGGGCAACCCCTCCTTCAACAGGCTGCTGGAGGACGTGCGTGCGGCGCTGCGATCCCCGCGAGGCCGCAGCGCCGGTCCCGAGGACGACGGCTCCGGCGACGCCGTGCCGGGCGCCGGTCTGCCGCCGGTCCAGGTGACAGCCTGTCAGGAGCAGGCCACCGGCGCCGTCGCGGCCCCCGGCCGGCTCACCCTCGCCGTCGCCGCCCCCGCCCACGGGCCCGAATCCGCCTGCCTCCACGCACCGTCCGGCACACTGCCCCCGGACGCCGCCGGAAGGCTCGCAGGCCACCTGGGCGTACTGGCGGCGGCTGCGGCCGCACGACCGGACAGGCCCGTGGCGACACTGCCCCTGCTGACCTCGGCCGAGGAACGGCTGATGCTGGTGGAGTGGAACCGTACGACCGCGGACCTGCCTCACGACCGCTGCCTGCACGAGCACTTCCAGGACCGGGCCGAGGCCCAGCCGGAGGCGGTCGCCGTGTGGGAAGGCGGCCGGCCCACCACCTTCGCCGAGCTCAACGGGCGCGCCAACCGGCTCGCTCGTCGGCTGGTGGACATCGGCGTGGCCCCCGGATCCGTGATCGGCGTCGCCCTTCCGCGCTCCGCCGACCTGCTGGTGTCCGTACTGGCGGTGCTGAAGGCCGGCGGCTGTTATCTGCCGATGGACCCCGCCTACCCGGCCGAGCGACTCGCCTTCCTGCGGCGCGACGGCCGCTGCGACGCGGTGCTCACGGACGCGGTCGTGGCCGGGACACTGCCCGACGGCCCCGGCCGCGTGCTCCGCGTCGACGACGCGGGCGGCGAGGCGGCCGAGCCGGCGGACGACCTGCCGCGCCGCGCCGGCCCGGACGACCTGTGCTACGTCATCCACACCTCGGGCTCCACCGGTGAGCCCAAGGGCATCGAGTTGCGGCACCGGGGCGTCGTCAACAACCTCACCGACCTCAACGACCGTTTCGGTGTCGGCCCCGGCGACACGCTCCTCGCCCTGTCCTCTCCGGGATTCGACATGTCCGTGTACGAGTTCCTGGGCATCACCATCGCCGGAGGGACCGTCGTGGTGCCCGACCCCGAGGGCCTGCGTCAGCCGGCGCACTGGGCGCGCCTGGCGCGCGCCCACGGGGTCACCGTGTGGAACTCGGCACCCGCCCTGCTGGAGTTGTTCGTCGAGCACGCCGAGCGCACCGGTCTGCGGCTACCGGATCTGCGGCTGGCGATGCTGGGGGGCGACTGGATAGGGGTCACCCTGCCCGACCGGCTGCGGGCGCTCGCTCCCCGCGTCCGGGTGGCCGCCCTCGGCGGAGCAACCGAGTCCTCCATCCACTCCACCCTCTACGAGGTGCCCCCCACGGGCCCGCCCGACTGGCCGAGCGTGCCGTACGGCCGCCCGCTGGCCAACCAGCGTCTGTACATCCTCGGTCCCGGCGGGCACCCCACCCCCGTCGGTGTGCCGGGAGAACTGCATCTCGCCGGGGTCGGGCTGGCCCGCGGCTACGCCCACCGCGGGGAACTGACGGCCGAACGGTTTTGGACGTGGCGTCACCCGGAGGTGGGTGAGGAGCGGCTCTACCGCACCGGCGACCTCGCCCGCTACCACTCCGACGGACTGGTGGAACTCCTCGGCAGGCTCGACTTCCAGGTGAAGATCAGTGGGGTCCGCGTCGAACTGGGGGAGATCGAGCACCACATGCGGCGGGTGCCCGGTGTACAGCAGGCGGTGGCGGTCGCGACCGGCGAGCGCTCGGGTCGGCAGCTCGTCGGATACGTCGTTCCGCAGCCCGGGCACCCGGTGCGCCCCGAGGCGGTCAGGGCGGAACTGGCCGCCCGGCTGCCCTCCGCCCTGGTCCCCGGCTCCGTCGTGGTCACCGACAGCCTCCCGCTCAGTCCCAACGGCAAGGTCGACCGGCGGCGGCTGACCGAAACACCTCCGGCCCCGACCGGCCCGTCCACCGCGCCGGAGCCGCCGCGCCACGACGGATACGCGGACCCGCAGGAGCGGCGCGTGGCGGAGGTGTGGGCCGACGTGCTGAACGTCCCCCGGCCGGGACCCGACGAGGACTTCTTCGCCCTGGGCGGTGACTCCTTCCGGGCGATCCGCGCCATGAGCGCCCTGGCGCCGGACCTGCCGCCGACCGAGTTGTTCCGCCACCCGACCGTCGGCGCGCTGGCCGCCCGGCTGCGCGCGGTGAGGCACCCGTGAAGGATGTCCGCGGGGGAACCCGGCGCTGTCACGGGCTGCGCAACGGGGTGCCCTCCAGGCCCCGTACGTGGAAAGGAGGGCTCTGTTGGGCACGGAGGTGACGGCGCGGCCGGTCGGCTACCGACAGGTGATGTCGGTGCCCGGATGGCGGCCGTGGGCGCTGACCACGCTGCTGAGCCGCATTCCCGACGCGATGGCCCCGCTGGCGCTGGTGCTGCTGGGCCATGAGACCGGGTCGTTCACCGTCGGAGGACTCGCCTCCGGCGCCCACGCGATCAGCGAGGCGGTCCTGGCGCCGTGGCTCGGTGTGCTCGCCGACCGTTGGCGCGGCCACCGCTATGTGCGGGTGGCTCTGGTGGTCCGCGCGGTCGCCTATGCCCTGCTGGCCGCCACCGCGACGGTCCTGCCCGCCGCGGGCCTGGTGCTGTTCGCGGGTGTGGCGGGCGGCATCGGAGCCGGGGTGCCCGGACAGCTGAGGGCGCTGCTGGCGCGGACGATGAACCCGCCGCTGCTGCATCCGGCGATGAGCCTGGACACCACGCTGCTGGAGTTGGCCTGGACGGTCGCACCGGTCGGTGTGTCCGTTCTGGTCGCCCTCGGAGACGCGCGGCTGGCCGTCGCCGCGATGGCCGTGCTGGCGGCCGCCGCCGCCCTCGCCTCACTGCGCCTGCCCGCCCCGGAATCCGGCGGCAGCGGCCTCACCGGTGGGCGGAAGTCGGGGGTGGCGCTCGGCCCGGTGCTGCTGCGTGCAGCCCTGCCCTCCCTCGTCCTGGGGGTGGTCGGCGGTTTCGCCGGCGGAGTCCTGGACACGGCACTGCCACCCGCCCTGCACGCCGCCGATTCGCCCGCCTCCCTTGCCGGGGTGCTGTTCACCGGTTACTCCATCACCAGTGTGGTGGGAGGCCTGGCCTTCGGACTGCGTCACTGGCCGGGCCGGATCCACCGTCAGGCGGCTCTGCTGCTCGCGGCGCTGTGCGTGGTGCTGATTCCGGCGGCGGTGGTGCCCAGCCTGCCGGTCATCGCGGTGAGTGTCGTGGCGGCGGGGCTGTTCGCCGCACCACAGCTCACCGCACGGTCACTGACCTTGCAGCGGGACCTGCCCGAGTCGGCTTGGAGCGCCGGTTTCTCCGCCCTGTATGCCGCCAACGGCGCCGGGTACGGCTTGGCCGGCTTCGCCGTCGCCGCCCTGCTTCCGCTGGGTGTGCACGTCGCCTTCGCCGCGCCCCTCGCCGTCTGCTTCGTCGCCGCCGTGATCGCCTACCTCCCTTCGGGGCCGGCCCGTTCGTGAGCGAGCGGCTTGCGCTGAACGCCTCGCACCGCTCCGTCGGTGCTTCGAACGTCCGGGCCCCAGCCCCCGGCACCCGGGCCCCACCGGCCCCCCGGACGGCCGGTGCACCGGCCGTCCGGGCCCGGACACCTCCCGGACCTGGACACGCGCGGGCCCGGGTGGCCGTCGGGCGGTCGTCGGGGCGGCTCTGGACGGGACGACGGTTCAGGGGGCCGCGTGCGTCACCGTGTCCAGGATCGCCTGGCCGATCGTGTCCCTGACCTCCTTCAAGTCGGTCAGCGGCATCGTGAGGGTGGCAGGAGCTTCAGGACCCGTGGCCGAGGCCCGAGGGCTCGGCGATGACCGCCTCGTGGAAGAGGGCCTGCTGCACCGCTGACACGAGGGCGGGCGTGGCGAAGCGCAGGCCGCTCATCGCGCCCTTGCCGACCAACTGGGCCACGCCCGGCGGAAGGTCGGCGGTGACGCCCTCCAAGTCGGTGCGCACCGCTGTGGCCAGGTCGGCGGCGTGGGCCGTGAAGTGCGGGTCCGTCCAGTGGTCCAGGGCCGCGGAGCCGGCCACGAAGGCCAGGTTGTGGCCGCGGAAGTGCCGTTGTGCTCCCCTGGGGTCCACTGAGCACTCATCGGTGAGCGGGCGTCCGTTTCGCACCGTGCTGACAGCCACTGTCCCGCGATTTGGGGGTACGCGGATAGAGGGCCTCCGGCATGAGGGCGGAGGCGAAGGGGGCAGAGTGGGATCATGGACTGGCTGAAGAAGCTCCCCGGGATCGGCCCCTGGATGGAGCGCCTGATGACCACACACGCGTGGCGGTCGTACGAGCGGCTGGACCGCGTGCACTGGACGCGGCTGGCCGCCGCCATGACCTTCATCAGCTTCCTCGCGCTCTTCCCGCTGCTGACCCTGAGCGCCGCCGTGGTCGCCGCGATATTCGGCAAGGAACAGCAACAGGAGCTCCAGTCCAAGATCACCGAGCAGGTGCCGGGGATCGCCGACCAGCTCGACGTCGGCACCCTCGTCGACAACGCGGGCACGATCGGGATCATCGCCGGCGCGTTCCTGCTGTTCACCGGCGTCGGCTGGGTCGGCGAGATGCGGGGCTGTCTGCGCGCGGTGTGGGAGAAGCCGGAGCCCGAGGAGAACCCGGTCCTGAGCAGGGCCAGGGACGCGGGCGTGCTCCTCGGCCTCGGTGGCGCGGTCGTGGTGACCCTCGCCGCCTCCACGGTGGCCTCGGCGCTGGTGGGCGGACTCGCCGACCAGCTCGGCATCGACCGGGACGGCTGGGGTGGCGCGCTGCTGAGGGCCGCCGCCTTCGCGATCGCCGTCCTCGCCGACTTCCTCGTCCTGCTGTACGTCCTGACCCTGCTGCCCGGCGTCCACCCCCCGCGCCGCCGCCTGATGGTGGCCGCACTGCTCGGCGCGGCCGGCTTCGAACTCCTGAAGCTGCTGCTCAGCGGCTACCTGCAGGGCATCGCCTCAAAGAGCATGTACGGCGCCTTCGGCGTCCCCATCGCCCTCCTCCTCTGGATCAACTTCACCTCGAAACTCCTCCTGTACTGCGCGTCCTGGACGGCAACGGGCAGCAAGGCGGTGGAACTGGTCGGTACGGATACGGGCGAGGACGAGCCCCGAAAGGGGCGCGGGGAACTGCGCGCCCAGCCACGGACGACCCGCACTGATCACACGACAGCAACCAGGCAGACGCGCTTTTGGGGGGCGCGGGGCTGGGGCACCGTGCGGCTCCGCCGCGGGGCGCGACCAGCCACAGACGACGCGCACTGACCGGACGACAGCAACCAGGCCCCCCGGCCCACCCGGCGGAGCTACCGGCGCCGCCTCATCAGCTCCGGCAACGGCCACCGCCGGTTCAGCAGAAACACCCCACCGGCCACCAGCGCGACCACACCCCCGGTGATCCCCAGAGCAACCCCGATCCCGCTGGACCCGCCGGAGGCGCCCGCGGCGACCGACTTGCCCCCCGTCGCCCCCGAGACGGGCGCGGCCCCGGACGGCGTGCCCCCCGGCTCCGAGCCGCCGCCGGTCTCCGCGCCCTTCGGCGGCACCAGCTCACCCACCGGCGTCACCTTGCCCGCGGCCTGGAAGCCCCAGTCGAACAGGCGGGCGGTCTCCTTGTAGACGGCGTTGTACTCCTCCTTCTCCGGATTCATGACCGTCACCAGCAGCACCCTGCCGTCTCGCTCGGCCACCCCCGTGAAGGTGGAGCCCGCGTTCGTCGTGTTGCCGTTCTTCACACCCGCGATGCCCTGGTACGCGTCGAGCCCCGTGTCACCGGTCAGCAGCCGGTTGGTGTTCTGGATCTCGAAGGACCCACGGGTCGTCTTGCCCTTCTTGTTCTTCCTGGTCTCGCCCGGGAACTTGGCCCGCACGGTCGAGCAGTACTCGCGGAAGTCCTTCTTCTGCAGGCCCGACCGGGCGATGAGCGTCAGGTCGTACGCCGACGACACCTGTCCCTTCGCGTCGTAGCCGTCCGGGCTGACCACGTTCGTGTCGAGGGCCTGGAGCTCCTCGGCGTGGGCGTTCATGTCCTTGACGGTCTGCTCGACACCGCCGTTCATCGCGGACAGCACACGCACCGCGTCGTTGCCCGAGCGAAGGAAGACGCCGAGCCACAGGTCGTGGACCGAGTACGTCTCGTCCTCCTTTATGCCGACCATGCTGGAGCCCGCGCCGATGCCGGCGAGGTCGGAGGGCACGACCTTGTGCTTCTCGTCCTTGTTGAACTTCGGCAGCACCGTGTCCGCGAAGAGCATCTTCAGCGTGCTCGCCGGCGCGAGCCGCCAGTGCGCGTTGTGGGCGGCGAGAACGTCGCCCGACTCTGCGTCGGCGACGATCCAGGAGCGCGCCGTGATGTCCTTCGGCAGGACCGGCGCGCCGGTGCCGAGCTCGGCCTGGGTGCCCGGCATGCCGAGCCGTTCGCCGCCGACCGTCGACATCCCCGCCGGGGGTGTCGCCGACGGCGACGTGCTGGGCGAAGGCTTCCCGGGTGCGGCCAACGCGGCCGGAGCGGCCGTCAGCGACAGGGACAACGACAGGGCGGAGGCGACGAGCAGGGGTCGCGCGGCGGTCTTCATGGAGGCGGGCACGACCGAGAAAGTACATGGCCCCGACCGGTAACTCCTACCGCTGCCCCCACCCACCCGGCGAACCCGAGCCACCGGAGGCGATACTGGGCCCATGCTGTGCCCATCCGGGGGACGCTGTGTCCCATGGCTGCTGCGCAGTGGGCCTGCCCCCCGGCCGGTTGCCTCGGCTCCGGATGCCCAGCGTGTTGAAGAGAGGTTTCTTTTTGTGAAGCTCAGCCGCCCCCTCTCCTGGTTCCTGCTCGCCTTCGGGGTGTGGAGCTGGGTCATCTGGATCACTTTCGTCAAAAACCTCTGGAAGGACGGCAGCGGGCTCGCGTTCGACGACGCGGGTGATCCGACGGCGTACTTCTGGGTGCACCTGACGCTCGCCGTCGTCTCCTTTGTCCTTGGGACGGCCATCGGCCTCATCGGGTTGCGCGGACTGCGCGCACTGCGCGCCACGTCATAGCGGGGAGTGCGGCGGAATGGTGATTCTCTTCATACTGGCGGCGCTGGCCGTCCTTGCGGCCTTCGGTGTCCTGCACTGGTACGCGTGGCGCCGTCTGGTGCGGGACACGACACGCGGGCCCGGAACCGCCCGCCGTGTGGGCGCGGCGGTGTTCGCCGCCGGGCCGGTGCTGCTGTTCGCGGCGTTCGGGGCCGAGCGCGGTGGTGCCCCCTTCTGGCTCCAGCAGGTGCTGGGCTGGCCGGGCTTCCTGTGGCTGGCGCTGTCGCTGTACCTGCTGCTGGCGCTGCTGGCGGGAGAGCTCGTACGCCCGCTCCTGCGGCGCCTGGTGGAGCGGCGCGCTCCGGCGGTCGCGCCCGCCGGAGCGACGGAGCCGGTGCCGGTGCGGGAGGCCGAGCCCGTCCCGGCCGGCTCGCAGCCCGCGGAACCCGCCGACCCCCCGGCTCCCGCCGACCCCCCGGCTCCCGCGGACCCCATGGCATCCGGTTCGGACCCGGCCCCCGCCGCCACCCCGGACCCGGCCCCCGCAGACCCCTCCCGGCGCCTGTTCGTCTCGCGCGTAATCGGCGGAGCCGTGGCCGCCGCAGCGGTCGGCACCGTCGGGTACGGCACGTACGGCGTCGTGCGCGGCCCCAAGGTGAAGCGGGTCACCGTGCCGCTGGCCAAACTGCCGCGCGCGGCCCACGGGTTCAGGATCGCCGTGGTCAGCGACATCCACCTCGGGCCGATGCTGGGCCGTGGCTTCGCCCAGAAGGTCGTGGACACGATCAACGGCACGCAGCCCGACCTCATCGCGGTCGTCGGTGACCTGGTGGACGGCTCCGTCGAGGACCTGGGCCCGGCGGCGGCCCCGTTGGCGCAGCTGACGGCCCGCCACGGGGCGTACTTCGTCACCGGCAACCACGAGTACTTCTCGGGCGCCGGGCCATGGGTCGAGGAGGTGGGGCGGCTGGGTCTCGACCCGCTGGAGAACGCGCGCCGTGAGCTGCCCCACTTCGACCTCGCGGGCGTCAACGACGTGGCGGGCGAGGACGAGGGCCAGGGACCGGACTTCACCAGGGCGCTGGGCGACCGGGACACCTCGCGGGCCGTCGTCCTCCTCGCGCACCAGCCGGTCCAGGTCCACGAGGCCGTCGACCACGGCGTGGACCTCCAGCTGTCCGGTCACACCCACGGTGGCCAGATGTGGCCCATGAACTTCGTCGCGGCCGCCGCCAACCCGACCCTCGCGGGCCTCGAACGCCACGGCGACACCCAGCTGTACGTCACCCGTGGGGCGGGCGCCTGGGGGCCTCCGGTGCGCGTGGGAGCCCCGTCGGACATCACGGTGGTGGAGCTGGCCTCGAAGCAGGCCTGAGCGCCCTGCGGATCCCCTCCGTGGACCCTGCCCGGCACCTCTGCGGGTCGGCTGCGGGCCGACCGCGGGCCAACCACGGGCCGGCTGTTGGCCAGCTGTGGGCCGGCTGTGAAATCCGGCGAAACGGCCGATGGTAAGAGCTTTCCTCAGGTATCCGGAATGCTCTTCCGCCGGCCGAAACGCGTGTGGTTGGGTGAGCCGCGCCACGACTGGTGGCTTGTGCGATGAGGGCCTTGGGAGGGCACACCGATGCGCTCGGTTCGCATGCGGATTCTCGCGATGCTGGCCGTCCTGGCGGCCGCGGCCGTGGGCGCCTGGCAGATGCTGCCGGCCGGGAAGGGCGGGGGCCGCACGATCACCGTGGGGACGACGGACGCCGTGACGGCCCTCGACCCGGCGGGCGCGTACGACGCCGGGTCATGGGCGTTGTTCAGCAACGTCTTCCAGTCACTCATGACCTTCGACCCCGGCGGCGCGACCCCGGTGCCCGACGCCGCGAAGAGCTGTGAGTTCGTGGGCAGCGGCCTGACCACGTACCGCTGCACCGTACGCGACGGCCTGAGGTTCCCCAGCGGACGGACCATGACCGGCGAGGACGTGAAGTACTCCTTCGACCGCGTCAAACGCATCAACTCCGACGTGGGCCCCGCCGCCCTGCTCAGCACCCTGCGGTCGGTCGACGCCGACGGGCAGACCGTCACCTTCCACCTGTCCACCGCGGACGCCACGTTCCCCTTCAAGGTGGCCACCGGCGCCGGGGCGATCGTCGACCACACCAAGTACCCCGCGCGCACGGTACGCACCGACAGCGGCACCGACGGCACGGGGCCGTACGTCTTGAAGTCGTACACGAAGAAGAAGGAGGCCGTGCTCGAACCGAACGGGAAGTACAAGGGCGCCGTCAAGGACACCGGCCGGCCCGTGACCCTGCGCTACTACAAGGACTCCGAGGCACTGAACAAGGCATGGAAGGCGAAGGACATCGATGTCGCCTCCCGCGAGCTGCCCCCGTCGGTGGTCGCCGAACTGTCACCGAGCGACCCGAACCGGCGCGTCTCCGAGTCCGACAGCGCCGAGACCCGCGACCTCGTCCTGAACGTCCGCGGGAACTCGCCGCTGCACGATCGCCGCGTACGCCAGGCCGTCGCCGCTCTCGTCGACCGCGAGAAGCTCGTCAGCGACGTCTACAAGGGCACCACCGACTCGCTCTACTCGCTCATCCCGGTCGGCATCACGGGCCACACCACCCCGTTCTTCGACATGTACCCCGAGCCGGACCCCGAGCGGGCCCGCGCACTGCTCACCGAGGCCGGAGTGAAACTGCCCGTGCGCTTCACCTACGGGTACGCCACAGGCAGCGGATCCACGGCCGAGGAGGCCGCCGAGCTGAAGAGGCAGCTGGAGGCGAGCGGACTGTTCAAGGTGACCACCAAGGCGTACGAGTGGACCGACTTCCAGGAGCGGTACGCCCAGGGGAAGCTGGACGCGTACGCCGTCGGCTGGGTCGCCGACTTCCCCGACGCCGACAACTTCAGCGGACCCCTCGTCGGCACCGGCGGCAGCATGAAGAACGGCTACAGCAACAAGGCCGTCGACCGGCTGATCAAGGACAGCAGGCGCTACGGGGACCGCAGCCGGGCCACACGGGACTTCCGCGACATCCAGGAGGCCGTGGCCCAGGACGTACCGCTGATCCCGCTGTGGCAGCAGAAGGAGTACGTGCTGAGCACCGAGGACGTCGGCGGCGGTCAGTACCTCTCCGACGGAACCGGCGTCTTCCGGCTCTGGCAGCTGAACTGGATCTGACAGCCGCCGTGTGACACCTCATGGCGACGCGTGGTGTGACATTCGCTGAAGTGACACCCTGTTCGCCCACCACGCAGCACCATGTGACGAAGGTGCGGTCGGGGTGAGGAGCAAACGTGTTGAGACGCGATTCCTTCCGGCTGCCCCGGCATCCCGCGTCCGTCGGACTCGCCCGGCGCCGGGCCCGGGCCCATCTCGCCGACTGGGGACACGGCGACGGCGACGCCGCCCTGGAGGACGCCGTGCTCCTCGTCTCCGAGCTGGCGACCAACGTGGTGCGCCACGGGCCCCTGCTGGAGCGGGAGTTCGAGGTCGCGGTGACCGCGCTCGCCGACGGCTCGTGCTTCATAGAGGTCTCCGACGAGGGCGGAGTGCCGCCCCGGGTGAGGGAGGCCGGTGAGTGGGACGAGTCCGGGCGGGGGCTGTTCCTGGTGCAGCACATCGCTTCGGCGTGGGGGGTGTGGAACCGGGGGCGGCACGGGCAGACGGTGTGGGCGCTTGTCGCTCCGCTCGGGGGGCCGTGACGCCTACGGGGGTGGGTGGTTCCTGTTCGTTGGCGGGTGCGGGTTCGTTGTGGCTGGTCGCGCCCACGCGGCGGAGCCGCAAATCGACTCAGCCCCGCGCCCCTGGGGTGGGGAGGGTGATCGTTGCCTTCAAGCCCTTGCCCGGAGCTGTGTGCACCTCTACATCGCCTCCGTGGGCTCGTACCACCCCCTGCACGATCGCCAATCCCAATCCGCTGCCCGTGCCGCCTCCCGTGCGGAAGAAGCGGTCGAAGACGCGGCACGCGTCCTCCTCCGTCAGGCCCGGGCCCTCGTCGGCGACGCACAGGCGTACGGCGCCGTCGGCGCGCTCCACACTCAGCAGGACCGGGACGTCGGCGGGGGTGTGCGCGCGGACGTTGCCCACGAGGTTGCCCAGCACCTGGCGCAGGCCCGACTCGTCGGCGTGGACGAGGAGGGTGCCGTCGGCGTGGACGGTCACCGGGCGGTCGGGCTGCTGGGCCCGCAGGTCCTCGGCGGCGTCACGGACCAGGCGGGTCAGGTCGACGTTCCTGAGCCGGAGTTCGGGGTGCTGGTCGAGGCGGGCGAGGGTGAGCAGCTCGTCGACGAGGCGGCCCATGCGGTCGGCCTCGCCGGTCATCCGGTCCCAGGCGCGTTTCCGCTCGGCCGGTTCGCGCAGCATCCCCTTGTCGTACAGCTGGAGGTAGCCCCGGATCGCGGACAGCGGTGTGCGCAGCTCGTGCGAGGCGTCGGCGACGAAACGGCGCAGCTGGGCGGCGCTGCGCTCGCGCGTCCGGTACGCCGACTCGACCTGCTGGAGCATGGAGTTGAGGGCGAGCCGCAGCTGTTCGACCTCCTCTGTCGGTTCGCTGCTGGAGGGGACGCGCCGGGTCAGATCGCCCTCGGCGATCGCCGACGAGGTCTCCACCATGTCCTCCAGGGGCCGCATGCGGCGGCTGACGCTGATCATCGTCAGGCAGGCGAGCAGGGCCAGCAGCAGCGCGCCGAAGGCGAGGTCTAGCCTGATGGCCTTGGTGAGGACGTCGTGCAGGGCCTTGGTCGAGGTGGCGAGCAGGACGGTCGTACCGTCGCCGAGCCGGGCCGCGGTGACCCGGTAGGGGGCGCCCCGCACCCTGACGTCGTGCGGTTCGTCGTCCTCGACCAGGGCGTCAGGGTCGTCCACGGCGGCGGCGAGCGCGCGCTGCTGGGCGGTCGGCGCGAAACCGGCGACCGTGAGGGGCCTGCCCTTGTCGTCCAGGGCCGCGAAGACCGCGCCCCGCACGAGGGAGTCGGTGTCCTCGGCGGAGCGGGCGGGCGACATCTTGTCGCTGAGGGCGACCAGGGCGCCCAGCGCGTCCACCTGCTCCATGCTGATCCGCGCCTCGCCGATCGAACCACGCGTCGACATCAGCTCCGTGTCGACGCTGTCGAGCAGGTACAGCCGCATGCCCACCACGCTCACAGCGGTAGCGACCGCGATGCCCAGGGCGAGCAGCCCCACGTTCGCCAGCGTGAGCTTGCCGCGCAGGGAGTGGATGCCGCGACGACAGCGGAAACGGGCGAGGAGCCGGCCGAGGGGGCGGGCGCGGGAACCGGCGGGGCCCGCGCTCATGCCAGCCCGTATCCCACGCCCCGCCGGGTGGTGATCACCGGCGGCCCGAGCGTGTCGAGCTTGCGGCGCAGATAGCTGATGTAGGTCTCGACGACGGTCGACTCGGCCGGCGCGTGCTCGTACTGCCAGACGTGGCGCAGGAGTTGCTCCTTCGGCACGATTCGGCCGCCGTTGCGCACCAGGAACCTCAGCAGCGCGTACTCGGTGGGCGTCAGCTCCACCGTGCGGCCGGCGCGGTGCACGGAGTACGTCGTCTCGTCCAGCTCCAGGTCGCCGTAGCGCAGGGGCGGGCGCTGGGGGAGGACGTCGGCGCGTCGCGTACGGCGCAGGACGGCGGTGATCCGGGCGACGACCTCGTCGATGTTGAACGGCTTGGTGATGTAGTCGTCGCCGAAGCCGAGGGCGCCCACGATCTCGGTGGGGGCGTCCCGCGCGGTCAGGAACACCAGCGCCAGCTCCGGCTGCCTCACCCGCAGTTCACGGCCCAGGGCCCGGCCGTCGCCGTCGGGGAGCATCACGTCCAGCAGGGCCGCGTCGGGCCGGGTGCGCTCGGCGAGGGCGAGCGCCTCACGGACGGTACCCGCGGTCATCACCTCGAAGCGGTGGTAGCGCAGGGCGATGGCGAGGACGTCCGCGATGCTCTCCTCGTCCTCCACGACAAGGACGGTGGCTCCCACGGATCCGGCCCCCTCGTTTCCGGTCATGTCCCCAGTATCGTCACGGCGATCCCGCAGGGGGACAGCTCCCGCTTTGGAGTTCCTTGAGAGTCATGGCCGGTTCGTGTCCCCGCGTGCGTGCCGCCGCCCATGCTGTTGCCTCGGACCTGGGGGACCAATCGACCGCCGTACGAGGAGAGTTGATCGTGGCGACATTGGCACGGTGGTGCTATCGGCACCGGCTGGTGGTCCTGTTGTTGTGGGTGGGGGCACTGTTCGGTCTGGGCGCGGCGGGTTCGGCCGCCGGAACGGACTACGCGAACGTCTTCTCCCTCCCGGACACGGACTCCAAGCGCGCGTACGACCTGATGGAGAAGGCCTTCCCCGAGAGCGCGGGCGACACCGACACGGTGGTGTGGAAGGTGGACGGGACAGACGGCGGATCGGTACGGGACGAGTCCGTACGGTCCCGGATCGAGCCCGCGCTGAAGGAGATCGGCGCGATGAAGGGCGTCGGGGAGGTCACGAGCCCGTACGCGGACGGGGGAGCCGCGCAGATCAGCCGGGACGGGCGGATCGCGTACGCGCAGGTGACGTTCACCGAGCAGGCGAACGGCGTCCCCAAGGAGCTGATCGAGGACGTCGTCGACACGGCCCAGGGCGCCGAACGGGCCGGTCTGCGGGTGGAGTTGGGCGGCCAGGCGATCGCCCGCACCCAGGAGCCCCCGCAGGGCCTGGCCGAACTGGTCGGCATCCTCGCGGCGGCCGTCGTCCTCTTCCTCGCCTTCGGCTCGCTCTTCGCGATGCTGCTGCCGATCGTGGTGGCGATCGCGGGCGTCGGCACCGGCATGATGGCGACGTCGCTGCTCAGCCATGTCACGGACGTGCCCGAAGTGGCCCCGCTGCTGGGCTCGTTGATCGGTCTGGGCGTCGGCATCGACTACGCGCTGTTCATCGTCACCCGGCACCGGCGCGGCATCCTGCGCGGGATGAAGCCCGAGGACGCGGCGGTGACGGCGCTCAACACCTCGGGACGTGCCGTGCTGTTCGCCGGCGGCACGGTGTGCATCGCGCTCGCCGGCATGCTGGTGATGAACATGCGGTTCCTGGACGGCGTCGTCGTCGCGACCTCGCTGACCGTGGTGCTGAGCGTGCTCGCGGCCGTCACGCTGCTGCCCGCCCTGCTGGGGCTGCTCGGCATGCGCGTGCTCAGCCGCGGGCAGCGGCGCCGGCTGGCCGCGACGGGACCCGAGCCCGACGAGGCGAGCGGTCTCGCGGCACGCTGGTCGGCGTACGTGCAGCGGCGCCCGCGCTCGGTCGCGGCGGCGGCTGTGGTCGTCATGGCCGTCCTCGCCATCCCCGTCCTGTCGCTCCGGCTCGGCGCCACCGACCAGGGCAACCACCAGGAGTCCACGACGACGCGGCAGGCGTACGACCTGCTCGCCGAGGGGTTCGGCCCCGGCTTCAACGGGCCGCTCCAGGTGGTCGTGGACGGCTCGGCGCCCGAGAAGCTGATCACCACCATCGAGAGGACCGAGGGAGTGGCTCAGGTGGCCGCCCTCCCGCCCGCGAACGGCGTCTCGGTGATCCAGGTGGTGCCGACGACGTCACCGCAGTCCGAGAAGACGGACCAGCTGATCGACCGCCTGCGGGACGAGGTGATCCCGCGGTCCGGGGCCGAGGCCCACGTGGGTGGGGTGACGGCGGTCTTCAAGGACTTCGCGGCGGTGACCGGCGACCGGCTGCCGTACTTCGTCGCGGCGATCATCACGCTCGGCTTCCTGCTCCTGCTGGTGGCCTTCCGCTCCCTGGTGGTCCCACTGACGGCCGCGCTGATGAACCTCGTCGCGGCGGCCGCGTCCTTCGGCGTACTGGTGGCGGTCTTCCAGTGGGGCTGGGGCGCGGAACTGCTCGGCCTCGGCAAAGAGGGCCCGATCACGGCGTTCCTCCCGGTCATCATGCTGTCGCTGCTCTTCGGCCTCTCGATGGACTACCAGGTGTTCCTGGTGAGCCGGATGCACGAGGAATGGGTCCACACGAAGGACAACGCGCGGGCCGTGCGCGTGGGCCTCGCCGAGACGAGCCGGGTCATCAACTGCGCGGCTCTGATCATGATCTGCGTGTTCTCGGCCTTCGTCCTCAGCGGCGACATGGAGGGCGCGATGGCGGGCATCGGCCTGGCGGCGGCGGTCGCCCTGGACGCGTTCATCCTCCGTACGGCGCTGGTCCCCGCGGCGATGCACCTGCTGGGCAGGGCGAACTGGTGGCTGCCGGCCGGGCTGGAGAAGCGGCTGCCGCACCTTGCGGTGGAGCCGAGGGAGGAGGCCTCCGGGGCCGAGGTCCCGTCACCACGCGGGCCCGCTTCCGTGATCCACGGTTTCGTCCGCACCCAGGAGGGCGAGCCGGTGGAGGGCGCGGCGGTGACGCTCCTGACGAAGGGCGGGCGTCAGCTGGACCGGGTGACGTCGCTGGCGGACGGGTCGTACATCGTGGCGGTGCCGGGGGCGGGGGAGTACCTGCTGGCGACGGCGGCTGACGGGCTGGGCTCGCGGGCGCGGTCCGTGGAGGTGGCGGAGGGGCCGTTGGTGGTCGACGTGGAGGTGGCCGAAGGAGAGGTGGACGTGGTCAATTAGCCTTCGGCTCACCGGCTTTGAGGATCTCGTCGACGTTCAGGGTGACCTGGCCGCCGATGCCCGAGGGCAGGGTGACGATCTCGCCGGGGGAGTGCGGGCGGTGGTTCTCGTACTCCACCCCGGCGGGTTCGGTCAGCACGTGGAGGCGCTGGTGCTTGCGGTCGACGATGACGTACACCGGGATCTTCGCGCTGGCGTAGGCCTTGACCTTGTCGCGCAGATCGGTCCGGTAGTTGCTGGAGGTGACCTCCAGGGCCAAGCGGAAGCAGACGGGGTCGTAGCAGTTGTTCTCGACGTGGTGGTCGCGGTAGTCGGCGTCGACCACGGAGAGGTCGGGAATCGCGTAGTCCTCGGTGCCGGTTGGCAGCCAGAGACCGATGCCCTGGACAACCTTCGACTCCTCCCCGTGGAGACCGGAGGCCACGAAAGGCAGCATGAGGTCGGTCAGGACTACGGCGTGCGGGCCGTCGGGCGGCGGGGACACGAGGATCTGGCCTCCGATGATCTCGACGCGGTAGCCCGGATTGCGGTCCATGAGCCGGTTGGCTTCCGCGATCAGCGGACGGTCTCCATGGGGCCGCTCGACGGATGCTGCGGACATCACGTGCCTCCCGTGGGCTGGTGTCGAGAGCATCATCGTAGGCAGGCGGGGTGCCAGGTGTCCCCTTCGACCGCTTCACCCGAAAGTGATCACCTCGCCCGCCTCTTGCCCCCGGGATCAGGCAGGACCCTCGTCATCCCCGGCAGAAAGTCCGTGAACAGCTCGTGCACCTCATGGACCAGCGGCCGCAGCACCCGGAACCGGGCCAGCGAGACCCCCCGGGTCGTGAGCCGGGCCCCCCGCTCGGCGAGCCGGTAGCTCCGCTCACGCCCCTCCGTCCGGTCGAACACCCAGTACAGCACCAGCCCCATCTGGGACAGCCACATCAGCTCGGGCAGCACTTCCCGGAGCTCCTCCGGCACCTTGGCCTTCGACCCGGCCAGCACCTCCCGGTGGAGGGCGATGGCCTCCTCCCGCGGCTTCTCCGACTCGGCCGAGAAGGGGCTGAGCGGGCTGTCCGGATCGGCCGCGTTCTTGAAGAACTGCGCGGCGAACTCGTGGTACGGCTCCGCCACGTCCAGCCAGGCCTTGAGCACCCCGGCTATCCGCGCCTCCAGATCCTTCTCGCGCGCCAGCACCGGCCCGGCCGCCGTCAGGTGCTCCTCGCCGATCCGGTCGTAGAACCCCTGGATCAGGTGCTCCTTGCCGGCGAAGTAGTAATAGGCGTTGCCGACGGAGACCCCCGCCTCCTTCGCGATGGCCCGCATCGTCGTCTTGTCGTACCCGCGCTCCTGGAAGAGCCGCAGCGCGGTCTCCAGGATGAGCGCGCGGGTCTGCTCGGACTTGGCGGGACCCTTGGCGGACGTACGGTCCGCTGCGGAGCCGGAGCCGGAGCCGGAGCCGGAGCCGGAGTCCTCTGGCCGGCCCGAGCCGTCTCGCGGGCCGGGACTCTCTGCCGGGCCCGAGCCCTCCGCGGGGCCGGAGCTCGGGCCGAGGTCGTCTTCGGGCCGGGGGTCGTGGGCCGCGTCGGCCGCTTCGGGAACTGCTGGCACGGAACAGAGCCTAACGAGTCGCGCACGAACCGCTGTCGCAGGCGGGTGGGGTGTACGTCCACCCGTACCGCGGATCGTAGGACCAGCCCTCACGATGCCTGTACGCGCTCCCGCCCCACTGGCTGTCGGTGTGCGCCGCCCGCCACTTGGCCGCGGCCAGGACGGCACCCTTGGCCAGCACCGCCCCGGCGGGGGTGCTCAGCCGGTGGGCGAGCGGCCGCTGCTCCCGCAGGGCCCACAGACACACGACCCAGGCGGCCGGCCCGCGGTACACCTGTCCCGCGTCGCCCACGACGGTGATCTCCTCCAGGGCGGCCCGGTGATCGAGCGAGGGGAAGCGCTGCCGGGCCTCCTCACTCCCCGCCGCCACGAACTCCAGCGGCACCAACTGCCGCTGCCGGCCCAGCCACTCCCTCACGAAGCGGCACAGCGAGCACTGGGCGTCGTACAGCACGGTGAGCCCGCGGACCGGGACGCGGGCGGCGTCCCGGTCGCGTACGGCGACGGCTTCCATCGGCGTCGTCATCGGTGCCGTCACGCCCCGGCCGCCGGGGCGACCCAGTCCTGCGGCGCGACGGGCGGCACCTGCTCCCGCTCCATGAGCCCCCGCCGCCGGATCTTGTTCAGCACGAACACGTTGCCGAGGTGCAGCACACCGAGCACGAGCAGGACCACGCCGAGCTTCGTCGAGACCGCCTCGAAGACCCCGCGCGCGTCGGCGACCGCTCCGTCCTGGTTCAGATAGAGGGCCACGAACCCCAGATTGACGAGGTAGAAGCCGACGACCAGCAGGTGGTTGACGGCATCGGCGAGCTTCTCGTTCCCGCGCAGCACATCGCCGAGGAAGATCCGCCCGTTGCGGCTCAGCGTCCGCGCCACCCAGACGGTCAGCCCCACGCTGACCAGCAGGTAGATGACGTATGCGACGACCGTGAGGTCCATGTCCCGACCCTTTCTTGAACACGTTCAAAAGGTTCTTGGGGGAACCGTACTCCTGTTTTTGAACACGTTCAAGGGAGAGTTGTCCGGAGGTGGTGAGGGCCGGGCGGGCCGTACGCCTCGCGGGCTGACATGGCGTCAGGTAAGACCCGCGCCCGTGGAGGCCGAAGTGACACGCGGGGATCGCGCCCGGTGGGTGAGCGACCAGCCGAATCGCGCACACGCACGAGTCTCGTTCAAGCGCCCCATTGGGTGGTCGCTCGTACAGCTGACGGCTCAGGCGTTCCGGCTGGGGCCACAGGCGTGACTCCGTCCCATGGGAGCAATCATGAGCGCCGCATCCGAGAGCAGGCCGGACGGTCGACTCGACGACGAGCCGGAGTACCGCTGGCCCATCCCGCCCCCCGAGGGCTGGACCGCGGACGACCTCGACCGGATTCCGGGCCTCCCGCCGCACACGGAGTTGATCGACGGGAGTCTCGTCTTCATGAGTCCGCAGACCGCCTTCCGTGCGCGTTGCATGCGTCTGGTGGAGAACACTCTGCTCGCACAGGCCCCGGAGCATCTCGACGTCATGCGGGAGATGACCATCAGGCTCGACATGAAGAACCGGCCGGAGCCAGATGTCCTGGTCTTCCCGCTGGAGGCGAACACGGGGCCCAAGCAGACCTGGTACAAGCCGGAGGACGTCGTCCTCGCCGTCGAAGTGGTCTCCGCCGACTCGCGCGAACGCGACCGCGAGGTCAAGCCTCGCAAGTACGCCGCGGTCGGCGTGCCCCACTTCTGGCGCATCGAGGAGGACGAGGACAAGGGCCTCCCTGTCGTCTACGTCTACGAACTCGATCCGGCCACCAAGTCCTACGCCCTCACCGGCATCTTCCACGACCGCCTCAAGCTCACGGTGCCCTTCGACATCGAGATCGACCTGACGGCCATCAACCGGCGACCGAGGACCGCGCCGGAACCGGAGCAGGGCTGACACGGCACAGGGCCGACCCCACGACACGGTCGGCCCTGCCACGAGGCGCCCTCAGCCGATGGCGGTCCGCGTCCGCCAGTAGCTCCTGGCGCCGATGATCTCCGTACCGGACCCCGGCAGCGCCGTCCTCCCGCCCGCGTAGAAGCGGACGGAACCGCCGGAGCGCACGGCCCAGATGTCGGGGATGCCATCGCCGTTGGCGTCCGGGGTGCCGATCAGCAGCGGCACGTTCAATGCGGGTACTGTGATCGGTCGCCTATCGGACGATGCTGGTGGGCTGCCCACGACGTGGTATCGAGTTGTCCAAGACAAGTACGGCGGCGTAATCACAATGCACCCTATTCCGAAGCTGGCAGTGCCTAAGACTTGTCCCGTAAATGATCTACGGTCTGGTCGAGGTGCAGCCTTCCGCGCTGTACTGGCTCGTCATCTGACGAGGGTGAGGTTGTGCAGCCGGGCGATCCCGAGCATGGCGTGATGGACGCCGTCGCCTTTCAGGCGGCAGTCGCGCAGGATCTTCCAGGTCTTCATGCGGGCGAGGGCATGCTCGACGCGGGCGCGGACTTGCTTATGGGACTTGTTGTGGTCTTGCTTCCAGGCGGGTAGTTCGTCGTCCTTGCTGCGGCGGCGGTGCGGGATGATCAGTCCGGTGCCGCGGTAGCCGCCGTCAGCGATCGTGGTGGTCTTTCCAACGGCTGCCTTCGCGCCGGACTCGGCCCAGGCGCGGCAGTCGTTGCGGTTGCCCGGCAGCGGTCGGCCGACCACGACGATAAGGCGGCTGTCGGCGTCGATGACCACCTGATGGTTGGTGGAATATCGGTAGTTCTTCGATTGCTCGGCGATTTTGTGGTCGCGTGTGGGCACCAGGGTGCCGTCCACGATCAGCACGGTGCCTTTGCTGAACCGCTTGCGCGGCTGGAGCGCGAGCTTCGGTCCGAGGTGGTCGATGACCCGGTCGGCCGCCGACTTCGAGATCCCGAACTGCGGCGCCAACTGCCGTAACGTCAGGTTCGTTCGCCAGTACGCGGCCACCAGCAGCAGCCGATCCTCCAGCGGGAGCTTCCAGGGCCGGCCCCGCCCCCGCGCGTGGGCGCCCTCACGGCGCAGCGTGGTCACCAGCACGCTGAAAGCGCGGGGGCTCAGCCCGCTGAACGGGGTTATCCAGGAGGGTTCCGACGTCGTGATCACACCTGCCACCAGCAAGATCATCGCACCGCAAGATCACTTGCAGGGAATTGGCTCGTGGGCACATGGCAGACTCATCCTGCAGGGTGCGGCCGGGCGCAAGCACCCTCGGTCAGTCCAGTCGCCGGGGCAGGGAGGACTCATGGGCGGGAACGATCCGCACATCCACGTTCAGTCGAAGGTGGTCCACGGCGATGCCGCTACCCGCAACGTGTTGGCATCCACGTTTGGTCTGGCCGGTGACCTGCCGAGCCTTGCCACTACTGGATGCGGGCTGCAGGTGCCGTATGCGATGACCTCTCCTCGCCCGGATCGTGTCACCTGCCTTGCCTGCCGTGAGCACGCACGGCGCGAGCACCTGCGCTTCTCGGAGGAGGTTGAACGCCTGAGCCGCATGGCTGGATCGACCATCAGCCCTGCCCAAGGGAGGCTGGCCGCAGACAAGCACCGCGACCTTGCGCAAAGGTTTTCCGACGCGGAGGGCTGAGCCCGTAGCTGGGGCAACGGCTGACACGACCCTATGCGCGGCATCGCCTACTGCACGACCTGACTCTGGCCTGGCTACCAACCCACCAAGACCCGGCACCCAGACAACGGCCAGCCCGAACACCCTACGGGACAGCCCTTAGGTGATTGTTCGTGGGGTCGGCTCGGTCTTTGCGAGCCGACCCCACGGAATAGAGTGGGAGTTGCAATGGGCCTTGCGGTCTACATTGAAGATCAGAATCATCAGCGGGTGCATGCAGGTAGGGAGGCTGAGGTCTACCTCGAAGCGATCTTGCCGCACGTTGATGCTGATTCCCTTCTGGCGGGAGTTCATCTTCATGGTGACACAATGTTCAACTCCCCTCAATTGATGCGGGTAATGGGTGAAATTGACCTCTTGATTGAGCGAAATTTCGACGCAAAGAGCGATGCGGTAGAATTCAAGTCGATTCTAGACGGGGTGGTCAGGCGTAGAGGTTATCTGTGGATCTCCGGTGATTGACTTGACTCGATCCCTGCGAGCTATCCCGTTCGCCAGTGCCGCGCCCGCAAAGGATGAGTGGCGAGATGTGCGGCAGGGTCGACTTTCCCTGTCGTCGGAGAATTAAAGGTGATCAACTCCGAACCGTCGGAGGTTCGCGCCATTCTCGCGCTGGCTGGGCGTGAGCCTCGTTGCCCCGATGCCACGCCTACTTCGCTAGGTGACAGAAGTAAACTGAAGCCCCGTCAGGTGCGCTTCGGTTCTAGTGGTCCTCGCAACACCCCAGTTAGGGGTGCGATGGACTTCGAGATCCGCAAGGTTCGCAAGGCTCAGGGGCCTGTGAAGCTC
>NZ_JBVIEE010000010.1:0-33664 GCF_055572015.1 Streptomyces sp. NPDC030840
TCTCCACCCTCGAACGAGGAATCCGCCGCGACGACGCACTCACCCACGCCTACCGCGACTGGCTCCATGCCGCTTGACAGGCAATAGGAGCATCATCCCCGCCTCAGCCTGCCGGCGAACGAGCCGGAACCGGACCGGAACCGGACCGGAACCGGAACCCTTGTCCGCCCCCGCCGCCCCTACCCGTCCCACCACCAGGGGCGCCGCCCCTTCGACCCAGCTCGGGGCTCCGCCCCGGACCCCGGTCTCGGGGGCCGGCCCCCGGACCCCGGCTCCTCAAACGCCGGAGGGGCTGGATCGTGCGGGCGGCGTTGGATTGTGCGGGCGGCGCCAAATCCTCGCGGCCGGGGCTTGGATCTCAGCCCGTCCGGCGTTCGAGGACGAGGCCGAAGGCCGACAGCGGGGGTCTGAGGGCTCAGCCCCCAGGGATGGACGGGGGGCGGGCAACACCCGATCTTCGCCCACCCGCCGCGGCCTTACGATGGGTCGCATGACTGCTTCGCCTGGCCGCCGTGTCCTCCTCGCCGCCCCCCGCGGCTACTGCGCGGGTGTCGACCGCGCGGTGATCGCCGTCGAGAAGGCCCTGGAGCAGTACGGCGCCCCGATCTACGTCCGTCACGAGATCGTCCACAACAAGTACGTCGTGCAGACCCTGGAGAACAAGGGCGCGATCTTCGTTGAGCAGACGGAGGAAGTCCCGCCGGGCAACATCGTCATGTTCTCCGCGCACGGCGTCGCCCCGACCGTGCACCAGGAGGCCGAGCGCGGCCGACTCGCCACCATCGACGCCACCTGCCCCCTGGTGACCAAGGTCCACAAGGAAGCGATCCGGTACGCCAAGGAGGACTACGACATCCTCCTGATCGGGCACGAGGGCCACGAGGAGGTCATCGGCACCTCCGGTGAGGCGCCGGACCACATCACGCTGGTCGACGGCCCCGAGGACGTCGCCAAGGTCGAGGTCCGCGACCCCTCCAAGGTCGTCTGGCTCTCCCAGACCACACTCTCCGTGGACGAGACCATGGAGACGGTCGACGCCCTCAAGAAGAAGTTGCCCCTGCTCGTCTCGCCGCCGAGCGACGACATCTGCTACGCCACGCAGAACCGCCAGCTCGCCGTGAAGCAGATGGGCGCCGAGGCGGAGCTGGTCATCGTCGTCGGCTCGCGCAACTCGTCCAACTCCAAGCGGCTCGTCGAGGTAGCCAAGCTCGCGGGCTCGCGCGAGGCGTACCTCGTGGACTTCGCCGACGAGATCGACGAGGCCTGGCTGGAGGGCGTCTCGACCGTCGGTGTCACCTCCGGCGCCTCGGTGCCGGAGATCCTCGTCGAGCAGGTCCTGGAGTGGCTCTCGCAGCGCGGCTTCGCGGACGTCGAACTCGTCAGGGCCGCCGAGGAGTCGATCACCTTCTCCCTGCCGAAGGAGCTGCGCAAGGACCTGCGCGCGGAGGCGGCGAGCCTGGTCGCGGAGCGCACGGGCCGGGACGTCGCCGAGTAGGGGCGTCGCGGCGGGCGCGGGGCGTGGGCACGAGGCGTGGGGGACGGGGCGTCGCCGGAACGTGAGGGTTCTGCGTGGTTGCGGCCCGTGGGCCCCGGGCCGGTACGTCACTGTCCGTCGTACGACGTAACGTAGGGCCATGCAGATCTTCGGCGTGGACATCGGTGGATCCGGGATCAAGGGTGCTCCCGTGGACCTGGACCGGGGCGACCTGGCGGACGAGCGCTTCAAGGTGCTGACCCCGCACCCGTCGACCCCCGACGCGGTGGCCGACGGCGTGAAGGAGGTCGTCGACCACTTCGGGTGGCGGGGCCCGGTCGGCGTCACGTTCCCCGGAGTGGTCACCGGCGGCGCCACGATCCGCACGGCTGCCAACGTCGACAAGGCCTGGATCGATGTGGACGCCCGCGCCCTGCTCGGCGAGCGGCTCGGCGGACTGCCGGTGACGGTGGTCAACGACGCGGACGCGGCGGGCGTCGCCGAGGTCCAGTTCGGCGCGGGCCGGGACCGCCGCGGCACGGTCATCATGCTCACCTTCGGCACCGGCATCGGCAGCGCCGTGTTCACGGACGGGGTCCTCGTGCCGAACACGGAGCTGGGCCACCTGGAGCTGAACGGCCACGACGCGGAGAAGCGCGCGTCCACCAAGGCCAAGGACGACCACGAGCTGACCTGGGAGCACTGGGCGAAGCGCGTCACGAAGTACCTCGCCCACGTCGAGATGCTCTTCTCGCCCGAGCTTTTCGTCATCGGCGGCGGAGTGAGCCGCAAGTCCCACAAGTTCCTGCCGCTGATCGAGGGCATCAAGGCGGAGATCGTCCCGGCGCAGCTGCAGAACAACGCGGGGATCGTCGGAGCGGCGATGCGGGCGGCGAAGGCGTAGCGCTCCGCCGGCGGGCCGGGGAAGGGAAGACGGGGCGCGCCGCATGGCGTGACCGTACGGCGTCCCAGGTCAGAGCCCCAGGTCAGAGTCCAGGTCAGAGTCCAGGCCAGAGATCCAGGTCAGAGTCCCAGGTCAGAGACCCAGGTCAGAGTCCCGGTCAGAGATCCAGGCCAGAGACCCTGGTCAGAGACCGCGGCCGGAGCGAGCCGGACCGGCTGCGAGAGACCTGCCGGGAGCCCGGCCGAGCGCCCTGCCGGGAGCCCCGCGGCGGGTCATCACACGGAGCTTGCGCCAGGTCGCGATGACACCGGCGACGAGCGTGCCGCCATAGAGCCAGCCCGCCTGCGTGGCAAGACCGCTGACCAGGCTCACCAGCCGCCCGGAGAGGCCCTCGCCGCCCTCGATGAGGGGAAGCAGCCCGGCAGCGAAGGCGATCGGCACGACGACGGGCGCGGTGACCACCTCTCTCCGGCGTACCCAGACCGCGGTCAACGCGCTGACCAGCAGGAACAGCACACCGTACAGGGTCAGCGAGGCACCGAACAGCAGGTGGTCGAGGCATCCGAGGGTGAGCATCGCGGCGCCGCAGAACAGCCCGCCGCCGAGTCCGGTGAGCCGGGGGTTCGGCATCCGCCGTGCGGCTCGCAGCACACGAGTCCCGGGCCCGTCCGCTGCCCACCGCACGCCCGGCGCACGCCCCGGCGTACCGGCGCCGTGTGCCCGCGCGGCCTCTCCGGGTCCGCCTCCTCGCGCTCCGGGTTTCCCTCCGCCCGAGCCCGAGCCCGAGCCCGAGCCCGAGCCGGGGCCGGGGCCTGGGCCGTCGAGAGCGTCGGCCCGTGGCACCCGGGCGCCCGCCGGGCCCACCGGCCCCACCTGCCCCCCGAACCGCCCCGGAGCGGCTCCCGCTCTGCCCGCCTGGGGCGGAAGGGGCGAGTCACGGCGCGATCGGGGCTTCGGAGGGCGCGTCCTGTGTTGCTCCACCGGACCAACCTAGGTCGCTCGATGTGCCGAACGGCTTCTCTGACACGCCGTTGAGCAGAGCTTGGGCATGCGTTCGATCCGCCCGCCGGGGCGGGCGCGCGCACGCCGTAGACTGGTGGATCGGCCCGCGCACTCGCCAGGCGCACCACGCTGAACGAAGGTCGTCTTCATGACAGGGACCCGGGCCTGACAAGTCAGCTGCTCAGTCCTCACGTACGGGAAGTCGCAACGTGTCGCTCACGATCGGAATCGTCGGTCTGCCCAACGTCGGCAAATCGACCCTGTTCAACGCCCTGACCAAGAACGACGTGCTGGCGGCCAACTACCCGTTCGCCACGATCGAGCCGAACGTGGGCGTCGTCGGCGTCCCCGACCCCCGTCTCACCAAGCTGGCCGAGATCTTCGGCTCTCAGCGGATCCTCCCGGCGACCGTCGACTTCGTCGACATCGCGGGCATCGTGCGCGGCGCCTCCGAGGGTGAGGGCCTCGGCAACAAGTTCCTGGCGAACATCCGTGAGTCGGACGCGATCTGCCAGGTCATCCGCGCTTTCCAGGACGAGAACGTCGTGCACGTCGACGGCAAGGTCTCGCCCAAGGACGACATCGAGACGATCAACACCGAACTGATCCTCGCCGACCTCCAGACCATCGAGAAGGTCCTGCCCCGGCTCCAGAAGGAGTCCCGGATCAAGAAGGACATCGCGCCGAAGGTGAAGGCCGTAGAGGAGGCCAAGGAGATCCTGGAGAAGGGCGACACCCTGTTCGCGCACGGGATCGTCCAGGGCACCGAGCGCAACGAGCTCCTCCACGACCTGCACCTGCTGACCACCAAGCCGTTCCTGTACGTCTTCAACGTGGATGAGGACGAACTGGTCGACGAGGAGTTCAAGAACGAGCAGCGCGCCCTGGTGGCCCCCGCCGAGGCGATCTTCCTCAACGCCAAGCTGGAGGCGGACCTCGCCGAGCTCGACGAGGACGAGGCCCTCGAACTTCTCCAGTCCGTCGGCCAGGACGAGCCCGGCCTCGCCACCCTCGCCCACGTCGGCTTCCGCACCCTCGGCCTGCAGACCTACCTCACGGCCGGCCCCAAGGAGTCCCGGGCCTGGACGATCAAGAAGGGCGCCACCGCCCCCGAGGCGGCCGGTGTCATCCACACCGACTTCCAGAAGGGCTTCATCAAGGCGGAGGTCATCTCCTTCGAGGACCTCGTCGAGACCGGCTCGGTCGCCGAGGCCCGCGCCAAGGGCAAGGCCCGCATGGAGGGCAAGGACTATGTGATGCAGGACGGGGACGTGGTGGAGTTCCGGTTCAACGTGTGAGCGAGTGCGGTAACACCACGTTGGCTGCCTGGCAAACTTGCAGGTCAGATAGGGTCGGCTCTCCCGGGAGTCGGCCCCTCTGCTGTTTCCCGTGCTGGGATGGTGCTGCGTTTTCTGGTGAGTCGTCACGTCACTGGACCTGATGTAGGCGACTGAGAGTGGTACGTTATTCGGTACCACTCGATGTAGGGAGTCAGCGCATGTCGATAACCGCGAGCGAAGCCCGCAAGGCTCTCTTTCCGCTGATCAAGAAGGTCAACGACGATCACGAGGCCATCGAGATCGTCTCCAAGCACGGCAACGCCGTACTCGTCTCGGCTGAGGACTACGCGGCTCTGCGGGAGGGCTCGTATCTGCTGCGCTCTCCGGGGAACGCCCGCCGGTTGCTCAAGGCATACGAGAACGCCCTGGCCAACATCGACGTGTCTGAGCGAGAGCTGATCGACCCTGACTCGCCGGACGCGGCACGTGAGGATGGAGCGTGAGGCTCGTCTTCGAGGATCAGGGCTGGGAGGACTACACGTCCTGGCTCAAGAACGATCGCAAGATGCTGGCTCGGATCAACAAGCTCATCGAGGACGTCAAGCGTGACCCCTTCACGGGGATCGGCAAGCCCGAGCCACTCAAGTATCACTTGCCTGGAGCGTGGTCCAGGCGGATCGACGATGAGCACCGCCTCGTCTACCTGGTCACGGACAAAGAGATCGTGATCCTTGCAGCCCGCTATCACTACTGACCGAAGGGCTGTCCGTACTGAGTTGCCGCTCTCGTGCCGGATTGAGGCCGGGGGCGATCGCAGGGGAAGTTTCCGCACGGGCAGCCAGGATCCGACGGGCCGCACTCCAGGTCTCCAGCACAGGTCAGACTCATGGCCTGCGCATGAACTACTGGGTTTCCTCGCCTCAGGCGCTGACCCACCGCGCCATACCTTCAAAGGCGTCGAGCGTGCGACTGTGCCCCGGACCGAACCAGGTGCTGCAGTCCCGACCGAGACGGTCGTACAGTTCGGCGGCTCCGCGCACGTCACCGCTATGCCCAGTGAGGTCGGCGAGTTCCATGCGCGCTGTGATGACCAGAGCATGGTCTTGGCCGTGCTTCCAGGTGAGCCGCCGTACGGTGAGTTCGGCGGCACTCAGTTGATCGGCGAAGCCGTTGTCGGACGGGGACGTGCCTGGGCTCGGTGCGGGACCGTGAGCACGTTGCTCTGCTCCGGCCGCATCAACGTCTTGTTCGATCTCCTTGATCGCGTGGACAACCGCGCGCGTTGTGGGGCCGGTAGTGGATGTACGCGAGGAAACGAGACTCGCTTTGTCGGCACTGCGGGGGCAGGACCAGGTACTGGCAGGGGAGGGCGAAAGCGTCGAGGCACGAGTGCGCTCCGGCATCACCCTCCTAGAGACACTCGCCGACCATCTCACCCGCCAGGGGTATGGCAGCGAGGCTGTCACTCTGCGCCTGTGAGGCGCGCAGGCTTGACCGGGTGCTGGGTGGGGCGGTCGGCGGCGGAGACTCCGACTCCTCTGGGTGACGCAGCGCCCCGGAAGTCGGCCCAGGGCGTCGCGGTCCATCTCTACGAGGCTGGGACGAGGGGCGCCGCGCTGGTCACGGGCGGTCAACAGTCGACTCGCTCATCGGCAGTGGTGCGCTTGAGCGCGTGCTCGCTTCCCGGAAGGCCGCCGAAGCCGAACTGGCCCGGGCGCGCACGCACGTCGGCTCCACACGGCAGTTGCTGGCCACGGACCCGCAGGGCGGGTACGCACCCGACTATGACGCCGCGCGCAGGGCATTGGCCGCGGTATTGCAAACCACATGCGGGCCCCCCGCGCCGGCGCAACGAAGTCGAGTACCGGTCTTCGGAAGCTCCGGCCGTGACGCCGGAGGATGTAGCGGCCGACTTGACGAAAGTGGAGGCGCTCGTCGAGTTCGCGGAGAAGGCGATCCCGAACATGCCGCGCTATTGAGGTCCTGGCCGGCTGATTGGTCGCGGGCCTGAGCACCGACCTTGTTGCCCCGTGCTGGTTCTGTGCTGACTTGGATCTCGCAGGCGCCCGGTTCTGCAGGTGGGAGCGTTGTTGTGGACGTTCCGGTTCAACGTCTGAGCGGATGAAATAACACCACGTCGCTGACGCGGCAAACATACAGGTCAGAAGGGGCCGTGCTCGTGGGAGCCCGGCTCCTTCATCGATCCCGTGCTGGATTGGTGCTGGATTTTCTGACCGGTGTCAGAAGGGCTCAGGTGTCGTAGACGGTGGAGCGATGTCCGACGTGCACGACCCACACCACCAGCTCACCGTTGTCGACCGTGTAGATCACGCGGTAGTCGCCCACCCGTAGGCGGCGCCGGTCGGGCTGGGAGACGAGGGCCGTGGTGTTTAACCCCAGCGGGTCGCTCTCCAGCTCAGTCAGCTTGGCCAGAACGCGGAGGGCCATGTCTCGGGGGACCTTGCGGAGCTCGGCCTGAGCCTCGGGCCGGAAGACGGTGCGGTACTCACTCACTGCGCGCCAGCGTCTCCCTGATGATGTCCTCCATCGGGATGCCGGGAGCCGGGTTGGCCATGCGCTCGTCGATGATTCGGTTGATCTCGCGCTCTTCCCACTCCTGGTATTTCCGGAGCACTTCGATGGACACCACGGCAGCCACCTGCTTGCCCCGGCGCGTGATCACCGTGGGCAGGTCGTCGCGGTCAGCCCGCTCCACTACCTCGGCCAGGTGTGCCCGGACATCGCGGATGGACTCTATGGGCAACGGCTGTGTCATGCGCCCAAGAGTACCGAGTGTCGCATGTGTACACAACGGCTCATTGTCGCGCTCAGGGTGCGGGTGAACCGCAACCGTGCTGGATGCGATCGTTGGCAGGCGCGCCTCCGCAGGTGGGAGCGTTGTGATGGGCGTTCCGGTTCACAATTGAAAGTCAACTACCTGCTTGAGGGGCGGAACCACTGATCACCGACGCCGGACGCGGAATGGGAGGGGGCCTGGTCCGGCTCGCCGACCGGGCTCGACCGGCTACAGGTGTACGACGACCAGGGCGATGTCGTCGCGGGAGCCGCCGGCCACGCCGAGGCGGGCCAGTAGGGCATCGGAGAGGCGGTCGGGGCCCAGGCCGGCGTAGTGGGCCAGAGCGTCGGTCAGCCGGCGCAGGCCGGCGTCGATGTCCTCGCCTCGGCGCTCGATGAGCCCGTCGGTGTACAGCACGAGGGTGTCGCCGGTGGCGTAGGGCAGAGCGGCCTGCGGGCGGGTGGTGTGCTCGGGGCGGGCGCCCAGGGGCGGGTCGGTCGCCCCATCCAGCAGGTCGCAGCCGCCGTCGGGATGCACCAGGACGGGCGGGGGATGGCCGGCGCTGCTATACGTGATCCGGTGATGGCGGGTGTCGACCACGACCTTGACAGCGGTGGTGGCTACCGCTCCCTCGACGGAGCGGGCGTACAGGCCGAGGACTTCCAGCGAGCTCGCGGGCTCGTGCAGGGCCCGGACGGCGGCGCTCAGTGCGCTGCGGAGCATGCCCATGACGGCGGCGGCCTCCAGGCCGTGGCCGACGACGTCGCCGACGGCCACGCCGAAGCAGCCGTCGGGCAGGTCGACCACGTCGTACCAGTCGCCGCACACGTTCAGCGACCCGACCGCGGGCAGGTAGCGCACCGCGACATTCGGGTGCCCGGCCAGGTCGGGCGCGTGGAGCATGGCCTCCTGCAGGGCGACGGCGACCTGGCGTTCCCGTGCGTGGGCCTGGCGCAGCTCCTCGTTCAGGCGCTGCAGCTCCCGCGCTCGCGAGTACAGCTCGGCCTCCATCGCGTCGCGCTCGTTCAGCGTCCCGCTTGGTGGGCGGGCCGGGCGGGACAGGACGAAGGCGGTCACGTCCTCCACCCGGTGGATGATCCACGCCACCTGCCCGTCCGGGCCGAGGACGGGGGTGTTGATCGGGGACCACCACCGCTCCTCGAACACCCCGGGCCGGGATGCTACGGGGATGTCGTACTTCTGCACCGCCATCGTGTCCGGCTCTCGCGACCGCAGAACCCGGTGCAACGAGGCGTCAAGGTTGCGCACACCGTCGGCGTCCGGGTCCGCGGGATTGTCCGGGAAGGCGTCGAACAGGTACTGCCCCACCAGCTCTGGCCTGCTCCGCCCGGTCGCCCTCAGGTACGCCTCGTTGACGTCGACGATTACCAGATCGGGCCCCAGCACCAGATATGGACTGGGCGTGGCCGCGAACAACGCCGAGTAGTCGATCTGCGGTGGCACAGGTCTGGTGCCAGTCCTTTCCGCTGCTCAAAGGGGTGCTGTCTGCCAAACTACGCAGCGCGCGGCGGCACCGCTCGCCGCCTGCCGCCATCCGTGTCGCACGGGACGTAGGCGCAGCGGTCGGCGACGCGCCACGGCGCAGCACCCGGCCGATGGGCCGCCGAGGCATACGACGCCGTCGGCCTGATCGCCCACGCCCTCACCGCCGTCGGAACCGGCGCCAAGCTCGAACCCGGCCAGGTCGCCGAACAACTCGCGGGCGACGCAGACCGGCTCGTCGGAGTTGCTCAGGCCGTCAGGTCCTGCGACGACGGTGCCGTGCGTCCATACGGCAACGGCCGGCACCGCCGACTTCCGCCCCGCCGTCACCAAGGCCCTGGCCACCCAGAACGCCCGTGGCGAGGACGACGGCCACCTGCTCTCCCTGTGGTGGAACCGCGCCACCATCCAGACCCGGCGGGTCGGTCCGCGGAGGAGGCTCGTTCGCACCTTCACCGGTCGCCGCCGACGCTCACCCTTGAGAATGAGGAACCGGGAAGAGCAGGCAGCTGCTGGTGGCGTGGGCGAGGAGACGGTCCTTCGCGTCTACCAACTGGGCCTGGGCGAGGGCGGTTTGACGGCCCTTGTTGACAACCGTCCCGACGGCGCGCACCGTGCCCGTCTCCACGGTGATGCGCCGGAGGAACTTCACCGTCAGGTCGAGTGAGGTGTACGCCATGCCTTGCGGGAGGGTGCTCTGGACGGCGCAGCCCGCCGCCGAGTCGAGCAGGGTGGCGAAGATGCCGCCGTGGACGCTGCCGATCGGGTTGTAGTGCTCCTCACCCGGGGTCAGGGAGAAGACGGCCCTGCCGGGTTCCACCTCGTCCAGGGCGAAGTCGATGGCGTGGTTGATGGGCGGCCTCGGCAGGCGACCCGCCTGCAACGTGCGCAGGAAGTCGATGCCGGCCATGCGTCCGGCGGCCTCCTCCAGGATCGCGGGATCTTCCCATTGATACGTACGTGTGCGTCCCACGACCGAGCCTTCCCATCTGACTTTTGCAAGTGAAGCTAGCTTCCGGCTCACCTGACTGTCAATGACGAAGCCAGGCGCTTACGATGGCGGGATGGAGTGGCTTGAGGCGAGCACGGAGAACTGCCCCGTCCAGCGCACGCTCGACGTGGTCGGAGAGAAATGGACGTTGCTGATCCTGCGGGACGCCGTCAACGGAGTCCGCCGCTTCGACGACTTCCACCGCCACATCGGCCTGTCCGAAGGCGTTCTCAGCGACCGCCTCCGCAAGCTGACCGCGGCCGGCATCCTCAAGACCGTCCCCTACCAGGAGCCGGGCAGCCGCTCCCGCAACGAGTACCGCCTGACCCGCAAGGGCTGGGACCTGTGGCCCGTCCTGATGGCGCTGAGCCAGTGGGGTGAGGCGTACGCCCTCGACGCCGAGGGCCCCGTACTGGACGTTCGCCACACCGGTTGCGACGCTCCGGTCCGCGTCGCCGTCGAGTGCTCCGAGGGGCACTCCGCACTCACCCCTGGGCAAGTCACCGCCCGGCTGGGACCCGGCGCCCGGCCTCGGTCGTGAGCCATGGAGATCAGCACATCGGCCGTACCGCTGGGCAGGGGCGCCGAGCACGCCGCGGGCCTTCTCCGCCCCCGCCGCCCCCCCGGCACGACTGGTCAGTAGGGCTGGGCTCCGGCGAGCCCAGCCCTACTGGGTTCCCGTGCTGACCTACCCGGTCTTCGTACGCGTCACCTGGTCGCCGACGCCGATCACCTCATCGCACCTCCTTCGCGTACGGCGCGACCGTGATCCGGTCGATCAGCGGGGCGTAGCGGGAGCGGAGCAGCACCCCGGGGAAGGTGTCCGAGGCGTAGGTGGTGCCGTCGAAGTCGGGCAGCTCCTCGGAGCGGAAGGTGAGCGTGTTCTGTCCCTTCTCGAGCTGGACCGGGACGGTCAGCTCCCAGAAGTTGTTCTGGTGGAAGGTGTGCGGGAAGGAGACCCGCTGCGTCTCGCCGCCGTTGACGGTGAGGTCGGCGTGGCGGGCGAGCGGGTCCGGGTTGTAGTGGGTGGCCGGGGACTGTTCGGGGTTCGAGTAGCGGATGCGCAGCGCGTACAGGCCGGCCTTGTCCGCGGTGACGGTGAACGTGGCCGTGTTGCCGTTGCCCGGGGCACCGCCGATGCCGGTGATCGCGGTGCCGTCCGTGGCCAGGGAGAGCGGGCTGAGTGTGGCGGAGCCGGCGAGGACGGCGTCCTGCGCCTCGTACGTACGCGTCTTGAGGGTGCCCTCGGTCGGGGTGACCGTCAGGCGGTCGACGAGGGTGGTGGACGAACCCCCGGTCACCGTCACCTTGTTGACGCCACCGGACAGGGAGACCGCGACGCTGTTCGCGTCCTTGTCCAGGCGCAGGACCCGCTGGCCGTTGACGGCGACGCGGGCGCCCGAGCCGCCGAGGGTGTCGATCTTGAGGGTGGCCTCGCGGTCGGCGGGGGAGTAGACCCAGAAGGTCGCGGTCCCCTTCTCCTGGAGCCGGGCAGCGCCCGATCCAGTGGTCGCCCGCTTCGGCAGGTCGTAGACGGGCCGTGCCCCACCGTCCAGCCAGGCCAGCTCGCCCTCGTGGGCCTGGGTGGCGGCGGAGGAGCCGGGGAGGGAGAGGGTGAGGCGGTCGACGATGGCGTCGCCCTTGGTGACGCCCTTGCCGTCGGCGCTCTTCGCGGCGAGCGTCAGGGTGTGCTTGCCCTTGGTGAGCTTCACCTTGGCGTCGGTGTGGTCCCACACCACCCACTTGTAGCCGAGGGGCAGGTACAGCTCCTGCTCGCTGTCCGCCTGGCCGTCCACGCGCAGGAAGACGTTGGTGGGGCCCTGTTCCTTCACCTTGTCGAAGGTGTTGAGGGAGTTGGCGAACACGCTCAGGTCGTAGGTGCCGTCCTCGGGCACGTCCACGGTGAAGTCGAGGGTGACGTCCGAGCCGGTGCGCAGGCCGCCGACGTCGTAGCCGCCGGAGGTGTAGAACTTCGACACGTCACGGGGCGAGCCCTCGGGTCCGTTCTTGGAGTAGCCCGAACCGGTGTGAGCGGCGTCCTCCGCCTCGTACGAGCTCTGCCAGCGCACCGGTGGGGACTGCGTGGCCTTCGCCTTTCCGGCCGGGCTGAGGACGATTTCGTACGCCGAGGACTCCGTGAGTGCCGGCAGCGTGCCGTCGCCGAAGTCGACGGAGACCGTGCCGTCGCTCGCGATCTTCACGTCTCGCTCGGCCAGCAGCTTCGGGCCGGAGGAATCGCCCACCTGCCCGGTCCACTCGATCTCCCGCACCCAGGCGTGCACGCTCTTGCCGAAGAGCTTCTTGGGAACGCCCGCGAAGGTGATGTGGCCCTTGCCGGTGGAGCCGCCGAAGATCAGCCGCGCCTGCTTCTTCTTCTCGTCGAGGGTGGCGACGCCCTGCATGGTGTAGTTCTCGCCGGGGAACGGCGGGTTCACCGTCACCGTGTGCCCGCTCATCGAGGCGTACGAATGGAGCAGCCACCACTGCCCGTTGCCGCGGTTCGACTGCACCGCGGAGTCGGAGAGGTTGCCGTCGATGTTCCAGTACGCGATGTCGGCGTCCACCTTGGACTCCTCGATCGCGGACACCCACTGGATCATCTGGCCCGGGACCGAGGTGTGGTAGTTGAAGGCGTACTCGTTGATGTTGACGGGGAGCCGGGTGCCCTCACGGTCCGTGCCCTTGAACAGGTCCTTCTCCCACGCCCGGTACTTGGCCACGCTCGCGCGTACCGCTTCCGGGTGGCTCAGCTCGTGCCAGGTGATCACGTCGGGGAGCGTGCCGGCGGCCAGGGTGTGGGTGAGGAAGCCCTTCACCTGGTCGTAGAGGACGCTGGTGTTGGGGCCGGCGACGCGCGCGTCGGGCATCCTGCCCTTGATGAGCTTGTAGGCGCTGTCCCAGGCGGCGAAGAAGTCGTCGGGGTCGCTCAGCCAGCTGACCTTGTTGTAGCTCCACTGGCCGGTGCCGAACATGTTGCCCTCGGGCTCGTTGAACGGCACGAAGACGATGTTGTCCTGGTACTGCTCCGGCAGCCGCAGGACCTGGTCCACCTGCTTGGCGATCTTCTTCTCGTAGAGCCCCAGCTTCTCCGCGGGGGAATCGCCCGGCCACTCGTACGGGAAGCCGCGGTGGATGTCGGTCATGTAGATGTAGACGTCACCGTCGGTGGAGTCGGCCAGCGGCTTCACCACCTCCAGCGCGTCGGCCCCGGGGTGTTGCGGGCCGTCCTGCGCCTTGGTGGAGACCGTGCGCAGGCCCATGCCCTCGATGAGGTTGTTGCTGGGGACGTCCGGTCCGTACACGCCGTAGAGCGTGCCGGAGGCGCCGCCGTGGAACGCGCCGGTGTCCGAGCCGAGGTCGACGGTGAGCTGCCCCTCGCGGACCACGGTGACCGTCGCCTTGACGCCCCGTCCGGCCGCCGTGCCCGACACCGTGAAGGAACCCGGCTGGGCGTACTCGTCCGACGGTACGGCGTCCCAGGTGACCGGCAGATCACGGTCGTAGCCGTCGGAGAAGGACGCGCGGACGGCGGTGGGGAGGGAGGGAGCGGTTCCGGTGGTCGTACGGACCTCGAAGGATGTCTTCGAGAGGTCCTGGACCGTCGGCACGGCCCCGACCGTACCGGCCACCTGCTCGGGGCTCAGCGCCGAGTGCCACACCGTGAAGTCGTCGATCGCGCCCTTGAGCAGCGGGTCCGGCCAGAAGGACTTGCCGATGTAGCCGGCGGCCGTGGCCGAACCGTCCAGCAGGTCCTTGGCCTTGATGGGGGTCTCGGCGGAGGAGACCGCCACGCCGTCGAGGTAGGTGGTGAGCCGGCCGGCGGTGGTGTCGAGGGTGACGGTGACCGTCCGCCACTCGTTCGCGGGGAGCGCCGCGTAGCCGCGGACCTGGGCCTCCGCGCCGCCTCCGCCGTTGGTCACGGAGGTCTGGAACAGCCCGTTGCCGTTGTACGGGGTGGCGAAGAGGTACTTGGTGGTGTTGGTGCCCAGATCGAAGACCCGCTGCCAGGACGACGTGTCGCCGCTCCACTTCACACGGGCGGACACCGTCAGGTCGGTCGCGTCGCCGACCACTTCTCGGGGCAGGCGGACGTACGCGCCGTCGGAGGTGGGTGCCCCGCCGGGCAGGGCGAGCGCCTTGCCGCCGCCCGTGCCCTCGACGGACTGCGCGGTGGCGCTGTTGACCAGGCTCGCCGTCAGGCCGTTGCCGGAGCTGTCGGTGATCTTCCCGGACGCGAGGTCGTCCTCGTCGAACGTGTAGCGGGCCGTGGGCTGGGGCGTCTCGGCCGCCTGTGCGGGGACGGCCGGCGTGACCAGTACGCCGGCGCCGAGGGCCAGCGCCACGGCGGCCGGGGCCCGGCGCCGTGCTGATCTGTCAGCGGATGGCATGGATGCGTCCTCAATCCTTTGAGTAACGGGTCCCGGTCGGCCCGCATCGGCCGGATGCTCGTCCGTAGGCCGTTACCAGCGAGGAGGACCCGGGACGACGTGTTGTCGAATCGGTTCGATCACATGACTCCGGAGGTAAGGGGCTGTCCGGGTGGCATGGGCAGCACTCCGCACGGCAAGCGGTGCGCGAGCGGGTCCCGGTCGCCGGAAGGATCACTTCATCGAACCGGTTCGCAGGAAGCTAGCACCGGGGAAATCGCCCAGCAATACCTCTGACACAGGCGAAGTCCCGGATCATCGGGATTCCCGTGCCGCTCGGGAAGTGTCATTTCAGGTGTTGACAGGCGTCCGGCTTGTTCCTACCTTCACTTCACGCGAACCGATTCGACAACCGGTGGTCGTTCTCTCCCCACCTCAGCACCCAGCGAGTCGGACGCTCTGCCCCCGTGGGGGCGTCGAACCGGTTCGAAGAAGGAGTTCTCCGTGAACATCGGTGAGATCGCCCGGCGGGCCGGTGTCTCGCGCAGCACCGTGTCCTACGCGCTGAGCGGCAAGCGCCCGGTGTCGGACGACACCCGCGAGAAGATCCAGCGGGTCATCGACGAACTGGGCTACCAGCCCAACGCCAGCGCACGCGCCCTCGCCAACGGCCGGACCAGCACGATCGGCCTGGTGTTCCCGCCGGCCGGCAACCACTACACCGGGATGCAGCTGGACTTCATCGGCAGTGTCGTGGAGGCCGCCGCCGCCCACGACTACGACGTGCTGCTGTCACCCAGCGGCGTGGACAGCGACCGGTCCTTCCAGCGGCTGCTGGGGGAGCGGCGGGTCGACGGCGCGATCCTGATGGAGATCAGGCTGGAGGACGACCGGGTCGATCACCTGGCCGAGCTGGACTTCCCCTCCGTCGCCATCGGCCGCACCGCGCACCCGGAGGGCGGCTGGTGGGTGGGCCTGGACCACACCGCGCTGGTCGAGGCGTGCGTGCATCACCTGGCGGACCTCGGCCACCGCCGGGTCGCCTTTGTCAACCGTCCCGAGCAGTTGCTGCGGGCGGGGTACGAGTCCGCGCACCGGGGACTGGACGGCTTCACGAAGGCCGCGGCCGAGCGCGGGCTGACCGTGCGGACGTACACCTGCGGGGACGACGCCGCCTCAGGGCAAGCGTGCCTGGAGCGGATCTTGCGGGACGACCCGGCCACCACCGGCCTGGTCACGCTGAACGAGGCCGCCCTGGGCGGCCTCTACCGAGGGCTCGCCCAGGCGGGCCGCCATGTGCCGCGCGACTTCTCCGTCACCGGAGTCGTGGCCGGCCGGTGGGCGGAGACGGTGACCCCGCAGCTCACCGCCGCCGACGTACCGGCGGAGGAGATGGGCCGTCTCGCCGTCGGCCTCCTCGTCGAGCGGCTCGACCACCCCGACGCGTCGCCCCGGCACCACCTGCTCGCCCCGCCGATCTCCCTGCGGGCCAGCACCGGACCCGTGCTCGGCACCGCCTGAAGCCGAAGGACCCCGCCTCCGTCCCACTTCCACCACGACACACGGGCACATTCCGACGCCGACCCCACAGGCGTCCCGACCCAGCGCACCGAGCACCCGAACCTTTCACCGGCACAGGTCGGCGTGCCCGGATCTCCCCCGTCACCCCTCCCACGGCACACCTGTGCCAAAAACGAAGGACCCACCATGCACAGCACCTTCAGACAACGCCGTCTGACCGCCGCGGCCCTGACCGCCCTGGCCGTGGCGGTCAGCGCCACCGCCTGCTCCTCGGGCCCGGGCAGCTCCGGATCGAAGGACGTCGCCGACGGCACGTACACCGTCTGGGACCCGTACCCGCAGTTCGCCAAGGGCTCGGACTGGGCGAAGCTGCTGGACCAGTGCGGCACCAAGGCGGGCGTGAAGATCAAGCGGACCGCCTTCGACACCAGCGACCTGGCCAACAAGACGCTGCTGGCGGCCCAGCAGGGCAACTCCCCGGACGTCCTCATCGTCGACAACCCGGTCGTGTCGACCCTCGCCGAGGCGGGCGTGCTCACCACCACCGACGACAACAAGCTCGACACCTCGAAGGTGGACCCCAACCTGCTCGCGGCCGGCCAGTCCGGCGGCAAGACCTACGGCACCCCGATCGGCGCCAACACCCTCGCCCTCTACTACAACAAGGACGTGCTGAAGACGGCCGGGGTGGACATCGCCTCGGTCAAGGACTGGAAGTCACTGACGGCGGCGCTGGCGAAGGTCAAGAAGGCCGGCAAGAAGGGCATCACCTTCTCGGCGATCGGCACGGAGGAGGGCAGCTTCCAGTTCCTGCCGTGGTTCTGGGGTTCGGGCGCGCAGCTCACCGCACTCGACTCCCCGCAGGCCGCCTCCGCGCTGTCCCTGTGGAAGGACTGGCTGAAGAAGGGCTACGCCCCCAACTCGGTCATCAACAACACCCAGACCACCAGTTGGCAGGAGTTCGCCGGCGGCGACTACGCCTTCTCCGAGAACGGCACCTGGCAGCTCGCGAACGCCAAGAAGACCGGCTTCGACTACGGGGTGATTCCCGTCCCGGCCGCCACGGGCGGCAACGCGGCGGCCCCGACCGGTGGTGAGTTCGTGACGATCCCGGTCCAGAAGGACGCCGGCCGCTACGCCACCTCGCAGAAGCTGGTCACCTGCCTGACCAGCGGCGACAACCTCTACAACACCGACACCACGCTGTCCTACGTCGCTCCCACCAGCGAGGTCCAGGACAAGCAGGTGGCCGCGAACGCCGAGCTGAAGCCGTGGGTCGACGCGGTCAAGGCGGCCAAGGGCCGTACCAGCGACGACCTCGGCACCAAGTACCCGAAGATCTCCGAGCAGATGTGGAAGGCCGTCCAGTCCGCGCTCAGTGGCGCCGAGTCGCCGAAGGACGCGCTGGCCAAGGCCCAGTCGGCCGTCAAGTAACCAGGGATTCGTGGTCCGCCGATGAACGACACCAAACAGTTCTCGGACCGCCGGTCCGCGCACGACCGGAGCGGGGCGGCCACCACCGCCCCGACCCGGTCCCCCGTGCGAGAACGGCGTCGTCCGACCTCCCGTCCGGGGGTCCCCGCGGGCCGAGCCCAGCAGTGGGCCGCCTGGGCCTTCCTCACCCCGGTCACCCTCTACCTCGCCCTCTTCTATGCCTATCCGCTCTACCGCAACCTCGACCTCAGCCTGCGCGACTACACCGTCCGCTCCTTCGTCCAGGGCGACGCGCCGTTCACGGGCCTGGCGAACTACCAGAAGGTCTTCGACGACCCGACCTTCGCGCCGGCCCTGCTGCACACCGCGGTCTTCACCGCCGTGTGCCTGGTCTTCCAGTACGCCATCGGGCTCGCCCTCGCGGTCTTCTTCAACCAGCACTTCCGGCTCTCGGCCACGCTCCGCGCCCTGTTCCTGGTCCCGTGGCTGCTGCCGCTGATCGTGTCGGCGTCCACCTGGTCCTGGATGCTGAACAGCGACTCCGGTGTCGTCAACGCCGCCCTGCACGCTCTCGGCATCGGGCCGGTGAACTGGCTGACCTCGCCGTCCTGGTCGCTGACCTCGGTGATCATCGCGAACATCTGGATCGGTGTCCCCTTCAACCTGGTCGTGCTGTACAGCGGTCTGCAGTCCATCCCCGGATCGCTGTACGAGGCCGCGGCTCTCGACGGAGCGAACGCCTGGCAGCGCTTCTGGCGCATCACCTTCCCCCTGCTGCGCCCGGTCTCCGCCATCACGCTGCTGCTGGGCCTCGTCTACACCCTCAAGGTCTTCGACATCATCTGGATCATGACCAAGGGCGGCCCGGCGGACTCGTCCACCACCTTCGCCACCTGGTCCTACCAGCTCGGCTTCGGCAACCTCCTGCCCGCCTTCGGCCCGGGTGCGGCCGTCGGCAACCTGCTCGTGGTCGCCGCCCTGGTCTTCGGCCTGGTCTACGTCCGAGTCCAGCGAAAGCAGGCGCTGTCATGAGAACCCGCCTTGCCCCGACGACAGGCCACAGCAGAAGGCCGGGCTGGAAGACGGCCGTGGGCCTGCTGCTCACCGGGATCATGCTCTTCCCCGTCTACTGGATGGTCAACGTCTCCCTCACCCGCGACCAGGACATGCGCAAGAGCCCACCGGACCTGTTCCCGACCCACGGCACCCTGGCCGGCTACCGCACCGTTCTGAACGAACAACTGCCCTACCTCGGCACCAGCCTCGTGGTCGCCCTCGGCACCGTCGTGCTGACCGTGGCCGTGGCCGCGCCCGCCGGTTACGCCCTCGCCAAGCTGCGCCCACGCGGCGGCGGCCTGCTGAGCTTCGTCCTGCTGGCCGCCCAGATGATCCCCGGGATCATCATGGCGATGGGCTTCTACGCCATCTACCTCCAACTCGGACTGCTCCAGTCCGTCCCCGGCCTGATCGTCGCCGACTCCACCCTGGCCGTGCCCTTCGCGGTGCTGATCTTCACCGCGTTCATGTCCGGCATCCCCGGCGAACTGCTCCAGGCCGCGCAGATGGACGGGGCGAGAGCGCTGCGGACCTTCTGGTCGGTCGTCCTGCCGATGAGCCGCAACGCCGTCGTCACGGTCTCGTTGTTCGCCTTCCTGTGGTCCTGGTCCGACTTCGTCTTCGCCAACACCCTCGTCAACGGCGGCACCCACGAGCCGATCACCCTCGGCATCTACCACTACATCGGCAACAACAACCAGGAGTGGAACGCCATCATGGCCACCGCCGTCGTCGCGTCACTGCCCGCCGCGGTCATCCTCGTCCTCGCCCAGCGCTATGTGTCGGCCGGTGTCGCCACCGGCGCGGTCAAGGACTGAGTCCCCCGGCCCACCAGGACCACCTGCGCGTTGCCACGCCGACCGACCGGCGCCCCTGCTCCAGAAACGAGTCACGCCACATGACCGCCGCACTGTCCGGCCCGGCCTTCTCCGTCCACGACATTCCCTTCAGCGTGTACGGATCCTGGTTCGACATCTCGTCCGTGGTCGCGGAGAAGACGTACGCTGAGGACCTCCACCTCGTCTCCCACCAGAACGGCATGCACGGCGTCCTGCGCCTGGTCCCCCTGGACCCGGCGAGAGACGAGCGGGCCGAGACCCGCGTCGAGGCGACACCGGGCCTGCTCGTCTGGACCGGCGAGAAGGGACGCGTCGAGCTCGCCTACGAGTCGCCGGACACCGTGCGCCTGCGGGGCAGCGGCCTGGACTTCGGCGTCTTCGCCGGTGCGCGGGTCCTGACCCCGTTCAGCGGCACGTACTTCTTCCACGACCCGGCCGCGAACGCGCACGTGTTCACCTCGTACGAGACCGGCCGCCGTTACCGCGTCACCGTGCTGTCCGGCATCATCGCCGACACCGTCGGAGACCAGGCCCTGGGCGGCAGCGACCGCGGTGTCACCGTGACCGCGCGGGGGGACGGCGCCTGGGAGCTCGCGATCGAGGAACTCGACACCGCCCGCCCGCCCTACGCGCCCCCGGCGGCCTTCGACGACATCGTGGCGGCGGCCCGGGAAGCCTTCGCGGACTTCGTCGACGCCGTGGCCCCCTGGCGTTCGGACGCCACCCCGGCCGCCGAACTCGCCGCCTACGTCGTCTGGTCGGCGACCGTGGCGGCGAAGGGCCTGGTCACCCGGCCGGGCGTGCTGATGTCCAAGCACTGGATGGACAAGGTCTGGAGCTGGGACCACTGCTTCAACGCCCTCGCCCTGGCGCCCGGAGCGCCCACGCTGGCGTGGGACCAGTTCCAGCTGCCGTTCGACCACCAGGACGCGAGCGGTGCCCTGCCGGACTCGGTCACCCACTCCGAGGTCCTCTACAACTTCGTCAAGCCGCCCATCCACGGCTGGGCCTTCGGCCACCTGCGCCGCAGTCTGCCGGCACCCCTGAGCCGGACCGAACTGACCCAGGTGTACGAGCGGCTGGAGCGCTGGACCGGCTTCTGGCTCACCGCCCGGCGAGCCCCGGGCGCCGAACTGCCCTACTACCAGCACGGCAACGACAGCGGCTGGGACAACGCCACCACCTTCGACCCCGGGCGGGTGGTCGTCACCGCCGACCTGGCCGCCTTCCTCGTCCTCCAGCTCCGCCAACTCGCCCAGCTGGCTGAGGAGCTGGGAAAGGGCGACGAGGTCACCCGGTGGAGACGGACGGCCGAGGAGATCCAGACGGCACTGCTCGACCAGCTCTGGACCGGAGACAGGTTCGTCGCCCGCTCGGCCGGCACCGGGGAGACCTGGGACAGCGCCAGCCTCCTCGACCTGATGCCCATCGCGCTGGGCGAGCACCTGCCCGCCGAGATCGGCAGCACGCTGGCCGACAACATCAAGGCCCACCTGACCCCGTACGGCCTGGCCACCGAACTGCCCACCTCACCCCACTACCTCGCCGACGGCTACTGGCGCGGCCCCATCTGGGCCCCCGCCACGGTCCTCATCGAGGACGGCCTGCGCCGTGCCGGCCACCAACGGCTCGCCGACGACATCAGTGCCCGCTTCCGCGCCCTGTGCGAGACCCACGGGTTCGCCGAGAACTTCGACGCCCTGACCGGCACCGGCCTGCGCGACCGCGCCTACACGTGGACCGCGAGCAGCTACCTCCTCCTTGCCCGGGACCACCACTTCCGTCGCGCGGACACCGGGACCGACGATCCGGTCGCCTGACCCGCGAGCGAGCCTGACGCAAGGGGGCCGGTTCTCCGTCGCGCGACCGGCTGCCCCCCTGACGGGAAGCCGGGCAACGGGGGTGGCCCGCACCAGCAGATGCCCCTTCGGCGCGGGCCTGTCCGGGCCCCACGGGCAGCCCCCACGGGCAGGCGGCACCGGCAACGGCCCGGCGCGCGGCAGCACTCACCCGCGGCCCGTCGCCCGTCGGCACGCCTGTGCGTACGCCCGTACCAGGGGCCGGTGTTCGTCCTCGCGGCGCCAGGCCAGGACGTAACGGCTGGGAGTGACGCCACGCACCGGGCGGGCCACCACACCGCCCAGGGTGAGCAGCGGGACGTTGCCCGCGGCCACGAGGCACACGCCGAGACCGGCGACCAGGGCCTCGTACGTCTCCTCCGTGCTCGCGATCTCGGCGCCGATCCGGGGCGGGCGGCCGTCACGGGCGTCCAGGGCGAGCCAGTAGTCGCGCAGCGGGCCCGTGCTCTTGGGCAGCGCCAGGAACGGCTCGTCGGCGAGGTCCGCGAAGTCGACCTCGGCGCGGGCGGCGAGCGGGTGGGTGTCCGGGAGGGCGACCAGGAGCGGTTCCTCGGCGACGAGCGTCCAGGCGAAGCGCTCCTGACCGGGCAGCGGCAGCCAGACGAACGCCACGTCCGCGTCGCCGTCCGCGAGGCCCGCCGTCGGGTCCTCCCAGTTCACCTGGCGCACCCGGAGCTCCGCCTCCGGGTGCGCGGCCGTGAAGCGGGAGCGGATGGCGGGCAGGATGCCGCCACGCCCCGGACTGGTGCTCATCCCGACGACCAGCGTGCTGCGCTCGGCCGCCGTCGCCGCCTCCACCGCGGCGGCCGCCTCGTCCCAGGCGGCCAGCACTCGCCGCGCGTGCGGCAGCAGCGCCGAGCCCGCCGCGGTGAGGGTCACGCCCCGGGGTTCGCGCCGGAACAGCTCCACGCCCAACTGCCGCTCCAGCGCCCGGATCTGTTTGCTCAGCGCCGGCTGCGACACGTACAACCGCTCCGCCGCGCGCGTGAAGTGCAGTTCGTCCGCCACCGCCACGAAGTAGCGCAGGTCCCGGGCATGTACGTCCCTCGTCATAACCATCGGTTATCACCAAATGTCTTGGACCGGCAACCGGTCGGGCAAGCAGGCTGGGCACTGACCGGAGCGGAGCCGAGAAGACGAGGAGCGGTCATGAACAGGGTGTGGCTGGTGACGGGCGCCAGCAGTGGGTTCGGGCGGGCGATCACCGAGGCGGCGCTCGCGGCGGGCGACGTGGTCGTGGGCGCGGCGCGGAGCACCGACGCGCTGGCCGGCCTGGTAGCCGCTCATCCGGACCAGGTGGAGGCGCTGAGACTCGACGTCACCGACACGGCGGCGGCCGAGGCGGCCGTACGGGACGTCGTGGCACGGCACGGAAGGATCGACGTCCTGGTCAACAACGCGGGACGCACGCACGTGGGGGCCTTCGAGGAGACCACCGACGCCGAACTGCGCGCACTGTTCGACGTGCACGTCCTCGGGCCCGCCGCTCTCACCCGCGCCGTGCTGCCGCACATGCGGGAACGGCGCTCCGGCGCGATCGTGCAGATGAGCAGCATGGGCGGGCAGCTGTCCTTCGCGGGCTTCTCGGCGTACAGCGCGACGAAGTTCGCCCTGGAGGGCATGTCCGAGGCGCTGGCGGACGAGGTGCGCGACTTCGGCATCAAGGTGCTGATCGTCGAGCCGGGCTCCTTCCGCACCGGCCTGTTCGACACCGCCCGGGCCGGGGCGAGCGCCGACAGTGGTGTGTACACCAAGGTGGGGGAGACGCGCGGGTTCGTGGCCGGGGGCGACGGCAGCCAGCCCGGCGACCCGGCGAAGGCGGCGGCCCTCATCCTGGCCGCGCTGGAGGACGAGCGGACGCCGCTCAGGCTGCCGCTCGGGGACGACGGCGTGAGCGCGGTCCTCGGCCACCTGGACCAGGTGCGCGAGGACATCGCCCCCTGGGAGAAGCGGGCCAGGGCGACGGCCTTCGACGACTGAGGCAGGGCCCCGGGCCGGCGAGGCTCCCTGGCGGCCGGGGCGCGTGCCGTGCGGTCCTGGTTCTGCCAGGTGACCTCGACGCCGACGGCCTTGTTCGCCGGGGCGTGGGTTTTCAGCCCGTCCGGCGTTTGAGGACGAGGCCGCAAGGCCGACAGCGGGGGTCCGGGGGCGCAGCCCCCGGGGATGGGACGGGTAGGGGCGGCGGGGGCGAGAACCTCCGGGCCCGCACCCGGCACGGCGACCGCGCCAAAGCCGGCGGCTCCTCGTCGTCCAGGCCCGTGGTCATGGGACCTCCGTCTCCGGACCGCCGGCCGGCGGTCTCACCCCCTGCTTGCCGCAGGCCGCCGCCGGCGTTCGCACCCCGCGCTGTCAGCCGTCCGCCAGCCCCGACTTCACCCCCGCCCCGCACAACGGCACCACCGCCGTACGGCCCCCGAGCGCGCCCTCGCGTACGGCCGCCCAGCAGGCCACTCCCGTGGACTCGACGTACAGTCCCCGCGACGCCAGGTCCCTCTGGGCGTCCCGGATCTGGTCCTCCGTCACCGTCAGGAATCCGCCACCGGACCCCCTGACGGCCCGCAGGATCTGCCGGGCCCGGGGCGGCCGCGGGATGGCGATGCCCTCGGCGAGGGTGGGGGCCGCCGGGGTGTCCCCCACCAGGTCGTCGGCGCCCTCGGACCAGGCGTGGGCCAGCGGGGCGACCGCCGCCGCCTGGACGGCGTACAGGGCGGGCCGCCGGCCGATCAGTCCCGCCGCGTACAGTTCGTCCACCGCGAGCCAGGCGCCCAGCAGCAGCGTTCCGTTGCCGACGGGGACCACGACGACGTCGGGGAGACGGCCGCCGAGGTCCTCCCACAGCTCGTGGACGTACGTCTTCGTGCCGTGCAGGAAGTACGGGTTGAAGACGTGGGACGCGTAGAAGACGCCCTCCTCGTCCGCCGCCTGACGGGCCGCCCGCGCCGTCTCCTCACGGTCCCCGTCCACCACGTGCAGCCGTGCGCCGTGCGCCCGGATCTGCTCCAGCTTCTTGGCCGACGTGCCGGCGGGGACGTACACCGTGCAGGGCAGCGCGGCCCGCGCGCAGTACGCCGCGATGGCCGTGCCCGCGTTGCCGCTGCTGTCGGCGAGCACCTGGCGGGGCCCGAGCCGCAGCGCCAGTTCGGCCAGCAGCACCGCGCCCCGGTCCTTGAACGACAGCGTCGGCATCAGGAAGTCCAGCTTGGCCGAGATGCCCTCCGTCAGCTCCACGAGGGGAGTGCGGCCCTCGCCCAGGGACACCGAGGGGCCCGACAGGGGCAGGCACTCCGCGTACCGCCAGAGCGAGTTCACCCGTCCGGCCAGGGACTTGAGCGGGGCCGGGGTGGGAGCGAAGTCCAGATCCAGGGGGCCGCGGCAGGCCGGGCAGCACCAGGCGAGCGAGTCCGCGGGGACGCGCGTGCCGTCGGAAGGGCAGTAACGGTCCGGCAGAGGTGTCATGGCCGCAGCGTAGTTGTGCCGTTCGGTGACGGTGGGTCATGACCGGCGCGCGGCGCGCGCGTCCGGCCAGGGTGAGCCGTCGTGCGTTCCTGTGCCCCCGTCAGTCCTTCACTGACGCACAGGAAGAGCAGGTGATACACGAAGTATGACCATATTTGTGCAACAGTGACCTGTGCGGACCGGACCCGGCATCGGCATGCCCATGCCTTCCCGGCTCCCCGGTCGGCTCCCCGGTCCGCTCTTGGGACTGTCCGGCGAGCGTGCGCCCGGCCCGCACGGCGTGGCTCCGCACGTTCACCACCGTCTCCCGATCCCGCCCGTCTCCCGATCCCGCCCGTCCCCCAGCCCCCACCCGGGTACCACCGACTGAGGAAGGTCCCCCAGATGGCAGTGATGCGTCAGACCCGGCGAAGACTGGCCGTCGCGACCACGGCGGCGCTCGCCGCCGGTCTCGTCCCGGCCCTCGCCGCGAGCGCCGCCGGCCCCGAACCGGAAGGCCGGATCCTGTACGCGGGCGCGGCCGGCGCCATCAAGGACAGCTACATCGTGGTCCTGAAGGCGGAGGTCGCGAAGGCCGGTTCCGACCAGGGCAGGGCCCTCGCCAAGGCGTACGGCGCGACCATCGAGCGCACCTACACGAAGGCCCTCAACGGCTACGCCATCAAGGCCACGGAGGACAAGGCGAAGCGCTTCGCCGCCGACCCGGCCGTCACCTCCGTCGTCCAGAACCGCACGTTCAGGATCGACGCGACCCAGTCCAACCCGCCGTCCTGGGGTCTGGACCGCATCGATCAGGCGGCACTCCCGCTCAACCAGACCTACAGCTACGACGACACCGCCGGAGAGGGCGTCACCGCCTACGTCCTCGACACCGGTGTCCGCGTCTCGCACCGCGACTTCGGCGGCCGTGCCCTCAACGGCTACGACGCCGTCGACAACGACCACACCGCCCAGGACGGCCACGGACACGGCACGCACGTCGCCGGAACCATCGCCGGAACGGCCTACGGCGTCGCCAAGAAGGCGAAGGTGGTCGGTGTCCGCGTCCTGAACGACGCAGGGGAGGGGACGACCGCCGAGGTGGTCGCCGGCATCGACTGGGTGACCGCCGAGGCCGTCAAGCCGGCCGTCGCCAACATGAGCCTCGGCGGTCCCGTCGACACGGCGATCGACGCGGCCGTCCGCAACTCCATCGCCTCCGGCATCACCTACGCGGTCGCGGCCGGCAACGAGTCGGCCAACGCGTCCACCAGTTCGCCCGCGCGCGTCACCGAGGCCATCACCGTCGGCGCCACGACCAACTCGGACACCCGTGCGAGCTACTCCAACTACGGCACGGTGCTGGACCTGTTCGCCCCGGGCTCCTCCATCATCTCGCTCTGGCACACCGGCGACACGGCGACCAACACCCTCTCGGGTACGTCGATGGCGGCCCCGCACGTCGCGGGAGCCGCCGCCCTCCACCTGGCGGACCACCCCACGGCCACGCCCGCCGCCGTCCGAACGGCCCTGGTCGGTTCCGCGACCACCGGCGTCGTCACCAGTCCCGGCACGGGTTCGCCCAACCGCCTCCTCAACGCGGGCGGCGGCGGGACGACGGCCCCGCCCGGCCCGCGCTTCGAGAACACCGCCGACCACACGATCTCCGACAACGCGACGGTCGAGTCGTCGATCAGCGTGCGGGGGGTCTCCGGAAAGGCCCCGGCGTCACTGCGCGTGCCGGTGAGCATCATTCACACCCATGTCGGCGATCTCCGGGTGCAGCTGGTCGCTCCCGACGGCACGCCGTACACCCTGAAGGCGTACGGCACCGGCGGCGGTACCGACAACATCGACACCACCTACACGGTGAACGCGTCCTCCGAGACGGCCAACGGCGCATGGAGGCTCCGGGTGACCGACAACGCGGTGCGGGACGTCGGGTGGATCGACTCCTGGGGACTGCGGTTCTGACGCCCGCTCGGGCGCGTCCCCTCCGGCGTACCCCTCGCCCTCGCGGAAGGTCTCCGGGTCCGTGGCCCGGCCCGCCGTGAGGGCGAGCCGTTGAGTACCGCCCTCGTCCGTCCCGCGCTTACGATGCGCCCACACGTCGTACGTCAGTTCCCCCACCCGGACGAGAGGCAACGGCACCCGTGGCCATACCCCCGCCCCCTGGGCCGCAGCAGCCCCAGGAGCCCCAGGGCCCGTACCTGCCGCCCGAGGGCCCGCCAGGGCACTACCCACCGCCTCCGGGTGCGGGGCAGCCGTACGCGGGTCCGGGGCAGCCGTACGCGGCGGGTCCCGGTCAGCCGTACGGCCACCCGTACCAGCCGTGGGGGCAGGGGTACTCCCCCTACAACCACCCCGCGCCCGTCAACGGCGTCGCGATAGCCGCGCTCGTGCTCGGCGTCCTCTGCTGTCTGCCGTTCGTCGGGCTGGTGCTCGGGATCGTCGCGCTCACGCAGATCAAGAAGAAGGGGGAGCGCGGGAAGGGCATGGCCGTCACGGGGATCGTGCTCTCGTCGGTCGGTACCCTCCTGATGATCGTCTTCCTCGCCGCGGGTGGTGCGCGCGGGTTCTGGGAGGGCTTCCAGGAGGCGGCCGGTGAGAACGGCGGCACCTTCTCGGTGGAGAAGGGGGAGTGCTTCGACTCGCCGAACGGCTCCCTGGAGGGGTACGCCTCCGACGTCGACACGGTGCCGTGCGAGGGGGAGCACGACGCGGAGGTGTTCGCCAACTTCCGTTTGCCGGAGGGTGGTTACCCCGGCGCCGACGACATGGCCGAGACCGCCGACACGAAGTGCTACGCCCTCGCCGACTCCTACGCGATGGACTCGTGGGCCCTTCCGGAGTACGTCGACGTCTACTACTTCACGCCGACCCGGCAGAGCTGGGGCGCGGGTGACCGCGAGGTGACGTGCATGTTCGGGAGCACGGACGAGAAGACGAAGCTGCGGGGGTCGCTGCGCGAGGACGACTCCATGCTGACCGCGGACCAGCTCACCTACCTCCGGGCCGAGGGGAGGTACCACCGCGCGCTCGACGCCGCGCCCGCCGACGAGTACGTCGAGGACGACCTGCCGGGTCACAGGCAGTGGGCGTCCCGGGTCGCGAAGGCCCTGGACGAGCAGGTCGCGATGCTCGGTGAGCACCAGTGGAGCGACGGCACCGCCCGACCGGTCGCCGAGCACGCGGATGCCCTGAAACGGGCGCGCGAGCAGTGGGAGAAGGCGGCGGAGGCGGCCGACGCCGACGTCTTCTACGAGCACTACGACGACGCCCTCGGCATCGTGGACGGGACCACGGCGGTCACCGCCCGCAAGGCTCTGGGGCTGGCCACGACCCCGCCTTCGTACGGGGAGGAGAGTGGCGGCGGCGAGGGCGGAGGGAGCGGCTCCGCCGAGGAGGTGTGAGGGTGTGTGCAGCGGGGAGAAAATGCCTGCTTAATGCCTGTGTCATGCCTCCCCGCCCCTCGCGTCATCACATCGAGTGATTCTCAGGCCTTTGCTTGCATGGCTCAACCCACGGTTGCCAGGCTGTAGCTGTCTGTACAACCTGATGGGAGCGGCCAGTGACTTTCGGTGAGCAGCCGGCGTATCTGCGCGTCGCGGGTGATCTCCGCAAGAAGATCGTCGACGGTTCACTTCCTCCCCACACCCGGCTTCCCTCGCAGGCCCGCATCCGCGAGGAGTACGGCGTTTCGGACACCGTGGCGCTGGAGGCGCGCAAGGTGCTGATGGCGGAGGGGCTCGTCGAGGGCCGCTCCGGTTCGGGGACGTACGTACGGGAGAGGCCCGTGCCCCGGCGGGTCGCCCGTTCCGGGTTCCGGCCCTCCAGGGGGGCCACGCCCTTCCGGCAGGAGCAGGCCGACGCCGACGCGCGCGGTACGTGGGAGTCGAAGAGCGAGCAGGCCGAGGCGAGCGCCGCCGTCGCGGAGAGGCTGTGCATTCAGCCCGGGGACCGCGTGATGTGCACGAGGTACGTGTTCCGGGACGCGGGGGAGACGATGATGCTCTCCACGTCGTGGGAGCCCCTCGCCCTGACCGGTCGTACGCCGGTGATGCTGCCGGAGGAGGGACCCCTCGGCGGGATGGGCGTCGTCGAGCGCATGGCGGCCATCGATGTGGTCGTGGACAACGTCACGGAGGAGGTCGGTGCGCGCCCCGGACTCGCGGAGGAGCTCCTCGCCCTCGGAGGTGTCCCTGGGCATGTCGTGCTCGTCATCCAGCGCACGTACTACGCGTCGGGGCGGCCGGTGGAGACGGCGGACGTGGTGGTGCCGGCGGATCGGTACCGGGTCGCCTATCACCTGCCGGTGAAGTAGGGAGGATGCGGGCGGCCGACCCGTGCCGCACTCTCCCAAGTGCGCTCTCCCGAGCCGCAGTTCGAATTTGGCCGTTCTCGTGGGGGGCTCTGTGGGGCACGCCCCACGTGCTCCCACCCCGCTTCCCCCTGCTCGTCGGAGCGCGAAGGGGCGTGCGCCCGGCGGCCGACGGCGCATTCGGCAGGAAGCGCCCCCTGCGTCATGGCTGGTTGCGTACCTCTTTGTGAAATTCCGTATTCGCTGCGTGAAGGTAAGGCGTACGCTCGGGCATATGCGGATTGCGGTTTCCTTGGGCGGGGCACGGCGAGAGCCGGGGACGGGAAGTGGAGGGTCGCGATGAACGACGGCACGATCACTCTCCCTTGGCTCGTCATACGACAGGACGACAACGGCAATCGCTACCGCGTGGGCAGGTACGCGACCCGGGCCGAGGCCCAGAAGATCGCGGACAGCCTCGACAGCCGCGGACACAAGCAGCTCTACTGGGTCGAGCGCATCGGGCAGAACGGTCAGGGCGGGGCCAACTGACCGCGCACGCCAAGCCCCGCCGGACCTCCGGCCCCACTCCCGTAGGCTCCCGCGCATGATCGAACCGATCGTGGTGGTGGGAGCCGCCCTGCTGAGCGGTGGCCGCCTGCTCGCCGCGCGCCGCACAGCACCGCCCGAACTGGCCGGACGCTGGGAGCTGCCCGGCGGCAAGGTCGAGCCCGGCGAGACCCCCGAGGACGCCCTCGTCCGTGAACTGCGCGAAGAGCTGGGCGTGGAGGCGGAACCGGCCGAGCGGGTACCCGGTGCGTGGCCCCTGAGGGCCGGCTACGTGCTGCATGCGTGGACCGCGCACCTCATCTCTGGTGATCCCAGACCCCTCGAGGACCACGACGAGCTGCGCTGGCTCACCCGCGACGAGGTCTGGGACGTCGACTGGCTGGACCAGGACGTCCCGGCGGTCATGGAGGTGGCGCGGCTGGCGTGGAGGAGGGACGGGTCCGAGGTGCGCTGAGCGCTCCGCTCGGCGCTCTGCTCCGCGCTCCGTTGGGCGCCGTGGTGAATCTGCGGGCCGGTGGGGGTCGGTCGCGCAGTTCCCCGCGCCCCTTACGGGCCGCTCCCATGGAAGGGCGCGCCAGCGGTAGGTGGTATCCGATATCGGGTATGTGCCCATTAACCCCGTGAAACCGGACACCCTCCGCTTCTGGTCTGGGAAGTGATCGGCGTGACCGACACCGAAGGCGACCGCGCCGAGTGGACCTTCCCCGCCGACCCCGGTTCCGTACGGGCCGCCCGCGCCGTCGTCAGGGACCAGCTGCGGGGTTGGCACCTCGAATCCCTGGCCGATCTGACCGCCCTGCTCGTGAGCGAGCTGGTCACCAACGCGCTGCGACACGCCACCGGCCCCATCGGTGTGCGCCTGGTCCGCCCCAGCCTTCCCCTGGGCGTCCTGCTCGTCGAGGTCTCCGACCCCCTCCCCGACCCGCCCCGCGAGCGAGTGCCCCGTCTCGATGACGAGAGCGGCCGGGGGCTCCAGCTCGTGGCCTCCTCCTCCCGGGCCTGGGGCACGAGGCCCGGGGCGGTCGGCAAAACGGTCTGGTTCGAACTTCCCGTGCCCGGTTGACGCACATCGAGCCGGCGCCGCCGACCGGACTCTTTGGTTCGAGGTGCCACCGCTTGGTTAGAAGACTGGGAGGATGGCCGGGCCGGTCCAAAACGCATCGGGACCGTGCTGTGATCGTGAACACCGTGTCGTGCGGCCACGTAGTGCTGGATACTGCGGGCAGCCGCCCCCGGTGACCGAAGCCGGACGCGGTGAGCTGGAGGGGACGGTTCGCGTGAGCGAGATACCAGCGAAGGCCACGGAGTCGGAAGACCCGTGGGACGGCGCGAGGGCTGAGGCCGCGAGCCGTTCCGCCGCGGGCGACACGCCACGCGGGGGGACACCGCGCACAGCGGGCCGCCCGTCGGCCGCCACGGCCGACGGCACCGCCTTCGACACGCACGACGCGCCCCTCCACGACACGGCCGCCGGCGCGGGCCGTCTCACGCCCGCCCACGGGGTCGGCGGCGTGTCCGCTGACGCGAGTAACGGCCCCAGTGAGGACATGACCGGCGCGTCGGACGGCGCCGGGCGCGAGGCGCCGGGCGGGCGTGTCCCGGACCAGCGGTCCGGCGACCGCCCGGCGGACGCGCCGGCCGAACGGCCCGGCGAGGGCCTCGGCGCGGGCGCCCCGGGCGCGGTGTCCGGCAGTCGCGCGGGCGCCCCCGGAGTGGGACTCGGCGGCGGCTTCGACGCGGGCGTGCCCGGCGGCGGGGCCGACGGGCCAGGCGACTCCATGTGGCAGAGCAGCCCGCCCGGTTCCATCTACGACTACATCAAGGTCGCCTCGTTCTCGATCGGCCCCGACGGTCTCGTCGACCAGTGGAGCCTGCGCGCCGAGCATTTGTTCGGCATCCCCGCCGAACGCGCTGTCGGCATGGATCCCATCGCCGCCTTCGTGGCCGCCGACCTTCGCGAACGCGGCCACCGCAAGATGGCCGAGATCCTCGACGGCCGTGAGTGGACCGGAGTCGTCCCGTTCCGGATGCCCGACGCCGAGGGCGCCGAGGGACTCGCCGAGGTCTATGTGATGCCCACCACCACGGAGGACGGCCAACGGGCCGCCGTGTGCATCGTGGTGGACGTCCGCACCCTGCGTTCGATTGAGACCGACCTGGCCGCTTCGCAGTCGATTTTCGGTCAATCCCCGTTCGGTTTCCTCCTGATCGACACCGATCTGCGGGTACGGCGCGCCAACCAGCGGTTCGTGTCCGTCTTCGGCGGCACCCCCGACGACCACCGGGGGCGCGGCGTCCACGACTACCTGCCCTCGCCGGAGGCCGAACGCGTCGCCGCGACCCTGCGCCGCGTCCTGGAGACCGGCGAGTCCATCACGGACATGAACGTCACGGGCTTCGTACCGGGCTACGACGAGCGCCGCCACTGGTCCATCAACCTCTACCGCGTGCACAGCGGCTCCGGCCGGCCCATCGGTATCGCCTGGCTCAGCACCGACGTCACGGCCCGGCGCGCCGCCGCACGCGAGGCCGCCGCCGCACGGCGCAATCTCGCCCTCCTGAACGAGGCGGGCGCCCGCATAGGCAACTCCCTCGACCTGGAGACCACCGCCCGCGAACTCCTCGACGTCGTCGTCCCCGGCTTCTGCGACCTCGCCACCGTCGACCTCTACCAGGGGCTCCTCGTGGGTGACGAGACCCCGCCCGGACTCGCCGACGGCAGCGCCGAGCTGCGCCGGGTGGCGTTCGCCAGCGCGGTCTCCGACGCGCCCTTCGTGGGTGGCCCGGCACCCGTCGCCGTCGGCGCGGTCCACCACTACCCCTTCACCTCGCTCTGCGCGGACGCCCTGCGCACGGCGCGGCCGCGGCACATCCCCGCCGAGGACGGCGGCCTCATCCAGTCCACGCTCGCCGTCCCGATGGTCGCGCACGACACCGTGGTCGGGCTCGTCCAGTTCTCGCGCACCAAGGGCAGCGAGCCGTTCGGCGAACGCGACCGCGCCCTCGGCATGGAACTGGCCTCGCGCGCCGCGGTCTGCATCGACAACGCCCGCCTCTACCGCCGCGAGCACGAACGGGCGCTGATACTCCAGCGATCCCTGCTCCCGCCCGGCGACCCGGAGGCCTCCGGCCTGGACATCGCCTGCCGCTACCTGCCCGGCAACGCGGCCACCGAGGTGGGCGGCGACTGGTTCGACGTCATCGAACTGCCCGGTCACCGCACCGCGTTGGTCGTCGGCGACGTCATGGGCCGAGGCCTGCGCGCCGCCGTGGCGATGGGTGAACTCCGCACCGCCGTACGGACCCTGGCGCTGCTCGACCTCGAACCCGCCGAGGTCCTCTCGGCGCTGGACGAGATCGCCCGCGGCCTCGGCACCCCCGGCGGCGTGCAGCAGGCCTCCCGCACGGCAGCCCGCCAGCCCCGCGACGCCGACCTCTCCGAGGTGTACCTCGCGACGTGCGTGTACGCGGTCTACGACTCGGTGACCCGGCGCTGCACCTTCGCCAACGCCGGCCACCTCCCGCCCGTACTCGTCGAGCCCGGCGAGAGCGCGCTCATGCTGGACGTGCCCCCCGGCATGCCGCTCGGCGTGGGCGGCGAGCCGTTCGAGGAGGTGGAGGTCGAACTGCCCGAAGGCGCCCTGCTGGCGCTCTACACGGATGGACTGGTCGAAAGCCGCGATCACCCCCTGGACGAGGGCCTCCAGGCGTTCGTCGGCGCCCTCACCGACCCCTCCCGCCCCCTTGAGGACGTCTGTGACCATGTCCTCAACACCCTCGACACGCACCACGGCGAGGACGACATCGCCCTGCTGATGGCGCGGGTGCAAGGGCTGCCCACGGATTCCGTGGGCGACTGGACCCTGCCCCGCGAACCCCGCAGCGTGGGCCGCGCCCGTGAGTACGCGCGGACGCAGCTGCAGGCGTGGGACCTGGAACCCCTGGTCGACACGACGGAGCTGCTGGTCAGCGAACTCGTCACCAACGCCCTCAGGTACGGCGAGGGCGAGATCCGGCTGCGGCTGCTGCTGGACCGGACGCTGGTCTGCGAGGTGTGGGACGCGGGCCTGGTGCAGCCGCGCCGGCGCCGGGCGCGGGACACCGACGAGGGAGGCCGCGGCCTCCAGCTGGTCGGTCTGCTCTCCGCGGCCTGGGGCTCCCGGCGGACGCCGCGCGGCAAGACGGTCTGGTTCGAGCTCCCGCTCCCGGACGGCGAGTCGAACCTCGCGGACCCGGCGGAGGCGCTGCTGAGCCTGTTCTAGCGGGCCCGCTCCCGGCGGAGGTGGCCGGGCGCAGGCGTCCGGAGGGCGGGCTCAAACCGACCCGCCCCTA
>NZ_JBVIEE010000010.1:33759-306105 GCF_055572015.1 Streptomyces sp. NPDC030840
CCTACCCCTCCGTCCCCGGGTCGGGGACCCGCCGAAGCAGGCGGGCCCCCGAGGAGCGCCCCGGTCGCCGGGTGCCTCCCCGAGGAGGACGCCGCCGAGCAGCGCCGGGTCACGGCCCGCTCCCGGCGGAGGCGGCCGGGCGCAGGCGTCCGGAGGGCGGGCTCAAACCGACCCGCCCCTACCCCTCCGTCCCCGGGTCGGGGACCCGCCGAAGCAGGCGGGCCCCCGAGGAGCGCCCCGGTCGCCGGGTGCCTCCCCGAGGAGGACGCCGCCCAGCAGCGCCGGGTCACGGCCCGCTCCCGGCGGAGGTGGCCCGCCGGAGGCGTCCAGTGCGGTGGGCTCAGAGCGGCCCGCGCGTGCCCCGCCGTCCCCGGGTGGCCGGCCCGCCGAAGCAGGCGGGCCCCCGGGGGGCGCCCCGGTCGCCGGGTGCCTCCCCGAGGAGGACGCCGCCGAGCAGCGCCCCGGCCAGCCCGCCGCCGAAAGGGCCGGCGTACGGATTCCCGTACGACCGCACGTCCTGCCAGGCCAGCCGCTGGGCCTCGTGGGCCAGCACGTCGGCGTGCCGGGCCTCGGAGAGGGAGGAGCTCTCCTGGGCCAGGAAGAAGTGACGTTCCGCCTCCGCCAGCCGGGTCCGCGCCCGGCCGGCCACGGCCGCCCGGTGTGTCGTGACGAAACCGGCCGCCGCGGTCACCGCACTCCGGGCCGTGAGCAGGGCCCCGTCGAGCAGGTCGGCGGCGTACTCACCGGGCAGCGAGTCACCCATCGCGGCGGCGGCCCGGGCCAGGCGGCGCAGGGCGTCGAGGGGGTCGTACGGCACGACGGCCACCTCCCGGCGTACGTCCGCCACGGTCGTCGCGGCGGTACGGTCCCGGGGGAGGCCGCCGGCGCCGAGGGCCCTCTCCACCTCCGCGAGCACGGCCGGCAGCCGCTCCTCGGCCGTCGCCAGTTCGCCGGCCAGCCGGTCGACACCGGTCACGAAGACGTCGGCCTGGTGAACGGCTCCCTCCGCCGCCCGCAGGTGAACCGCCGTCTCATCATGGTCGCCCTCGACCATGGCCCGCCGTGCCCGGCCCAGCTGCTCGGTGGCGAACACCAGCCGGTCCTTGGCCTGTTCGACGTGGCCCGCGACGGGCAGGCAGGCCGCAGGGCCGTACCGGTCGCGCAGCCCGACCAGGGTCGCCTCCGCGCCCGTCGTCCGCGCGGTCAGCTGCCGGAAGCGTGCCTCCGCGAACTCCAGCGCCCCGGTGGCGTCCCGCTCCAGCTCCCGAAGCGCGTCGAACGCGGGCGCCTCCGCGTCCAGCCGCCGCCCGGCCTCCGCGCACCGCGTGACGATCTGCTTCAGGGTCTCCCGCTTCTCGTCGGCGGACACCTCGTCCGCCGTGTCGTCGAGTTCCTGCCGCAGCCGGAACGCCACCGCCAGTTCGCCCCGCGCGTCCTCCAGTGCCTGGGTGAAGGGCCGCGCCGCGGCCTCGCCGAGCCACCCCACGACGTACCCGAGCTCCTCCGCGCTCGTCCGCACACAGTCGTCGACCTCGACGAGGAACCGCCGGCCCCGCCGGTCGAGTTCCTCCGACGGCACGACCGGCTCGCGCCCGCCGCCCGGTGTCGTGCGTGTCCTGGCGCGCCGCGTCCGCCGTACGTACGCGTACGCGGCGAGGGTTCCCGCCGCGCCCAGCGCGAGCAACGGGAGCATCAGGTCGCCGGTGGCGATCCTGTCCTCGTCGGGCTGTGCCACCCGGGCGACGGGGCCCGTGGTGACGGTGGGACGGGGCGCCTGTGCCTGCTCCGTGCCGCCCGCGCCTGTCACGGGCAGCACCAGCCAGGCCAGGGCTACCAAGGCCCCGAGCACGGCGTGTGCCACGCGCACACCTGGGTGCGACCGGCTCCGGTGCGGGGGCGATGTCACATTTGAGAGGGTATGGGCCCTTGGGTGAGTCCGCACCTGATGCGTCTCGTCTGCCCTGTTGCTGTCGGTGCTCGCCCGCGTGTCCGTTGTGGCCGGTCGTCGCGCCCACGCGGCGGAGCCGCATATTCAACACAGCCCCGCGCCCTTGGAGGCACGGGCGTCGTTCTACGACGATTTCCTCCTGCTGATCTTCGAACCCAGCCACACCAGCGGGTCGTACTTGCGATCGACCGCGCGTTCCTTCAGGGGGATCAGGGCGTTGTCCGTGATCTTGATGCCCTCGGGGCAGACCTCCGTGCAGCACTTGGTGATGTTGCAGTAGCCGAGGCCGTGCTCGTCCTGGGCCGTGGCCTTGCGGTCGAGGCCCGATTCCGCGGCGGCGTCCAGCGGGTGCATGTCCAGCTCGGCCACCCGCATGAGGAAGCGCGGGCCCGCGAACGCCCGCTTGTTCTCCTCGTGGTCGCGGACCACATGGCACGTGTCCTGGCACAGGAAGCACTCGATGCACTTGCGGAACTCCTGCGAGCGGTCCACGTCCTCCTGCATCATGCGGTACTCGCCCGGGCCGAGACCCTCGGGCGGCACGAAGGACGGCACCTCACGGGCCTTGGCGTAGTTGAAGCCGACGTCCGTCACCAGGTCGCGGACCACCGGGAAGGCGCGCAGCGGGGTGACCGTGATCGTCTCGTCCCGCTCGAACACCGACATCCGCGTCATGCACATCAGCCGGGGCCGCCCGTTGATCTCCGCCGAGCACGAGCCGCACTTGCCCGCCTTGCAGTTCCAGCGGACCGCCAGATCGGGGGCCTGGGTGGCCTGGAGGCGGTGGATGATGTCGAGGACCACCTCACCGTCGTTCACCTCGACCTTGAAGTCCTCCAGGCCGCCGCCCCCCACGTCCCCGCGCCACACCTTGAAGTGGGCCGTGTAGCCGCTCATTCGTACAGCTCCTCTTCGGCGAGGTACTTGACCAGCTCCTCCTTGTCGAACAGGGCGAGCAGGTCGGGTCGGATGGGGTCGGTTGTCTCGGGGGTGAGGTCGATCTGGCCGGCCACCGGGTCGGTCGCCGCCAGACCGCCCGTCGGGTCGGTCAGCCGGCACAGGAGGTTGGTGCGGCGCCACTTGCGGTCCATCGTCGGGTAGTCCTCGCGGGTGTGGCCGCCCCGCGACTCCGTGCGCTCCAGTGCGGCCCGCGCCACGCACTCGCTGACCAGCAGCATGTTCCGCAGGTCCAGGGCGAGGTGCCAGCCCGGGTTGAACTGGCGGTGCCCCTCCACCCCGGCCCTGCGTGCCCGGACCCGGAGATCGGCGAGCTTCTCCAGGGCCTGCTTCATCTCGGGCTCGCGGCGGATGATGCCGACCAGGTCGTTCATCGCCTGCTGGAGCTCCTGGTGGAGGGTGTACGGGTTCTCCGGCGGCCCTCCGGCGGGCTCCCCGCCCTCCGCCGAGAACGGGCGCAGCGCCTCCGCGGCCGCAGCGTCGACCTGGACGTCGTCCACCGGCGGCCGGGCGCCCGCCAGGCCGGTCGCGTACTCGGCCGCGTGCCAGCCCGCCCGGCGGCCGAACACCAGCAGGTCGGACAGCGAGTTGCCGCCGAGGCGGTTGGAGCCGTGCATGCCGCCCGCGACCTCCCCGGCCGCGAACAGGCCCGGCACCCCGCGCGCCGCCGCCGTGTCCGACTCGACCGCGATGCCGCCCATCACGTAGTGGCAGGTCGGGCCGACCTCCATGGGCTCGGCGGTGATGTCGACGTCGGCCAGCTCCTTGAACTGGTGGTACATCGAGGGCAGTCGGCGCCGGATGACCTCGGCCGGCATCCGCGTGGACACGTCCAGGAAGACACCGCCGTGCGGGGAGCCGCGGCCCGCCTTCACCTCGGCGTTGATCGCCCGCGCCACCTCGTCACGGGGGAGCAGCTCCGGAGGCCGCCGGTTGTGGTCCGGGTCCTCGTACCAGCGGTCGCCCTCCTCCTCCGACTCGGCGTACTTCTCCCTGAAGACGTCGGGGATGTAGTCGAACATGAACCGCTTGCCCTCGGAGTTGCGCAGCACACCGCCGTCGCCGCGCACCGACTCCGTGACGAGGATGCCCTTCACCGACGGCGGCCAGACCATGCCCGTCGGGTGGAACTGCACGAACTCCATGTTCAGCAGGGGAGCGCCCGCGAGCAGCGCCAGGGCGTGTCCGTCGCCCGTGTACTCCCACGAGTTCGAGGTCACCTTGAAGGACTTGCCGATACCGCCGGTGGCGATCACGACGGCGGGTGCCTCCAGGACGAAGAAGCGGCCGGACTCGCGCTCGTAGGCGAAGACCCCGCTGACCCGTGCCCCGTCCTTCAGAACGCGCGTGACCGTGCACTCCTGGAAGACCTTCAGCCGGGACTCGTAGTCCCCGGTCTCCTTGAAGTCCTCCTGCTGGAGCGCGACGATCTTCTGCTGGAGGGTGCGGATCAGCTCCAGGCCCGTACGGTCGCCGACGTGGGCCAGGCGCGGGTACTCGTGCCCGCCGAAGTTGCGCTGCGAGATCCGGCCGTCCTTCGTACGGTCGAAGAGCGCGCCCCACGTCTCCAGCTCCCACACCCGGTCGGGCGCCTCCTGCGCGTGCAGCTCGGCCATGCGCCACTGGTTGAGGAACTTGCCGCCGCGCATGGTGTCGCGGAAGTGCACCTGCCAGTTGTCGCCCGCGTTGACGTTGGCCATGGCGGCCGCGATGCCGCCCTCGGCCATCACCGTGTGGGCCTTGCCGAACAGGGACTTGCAGATCACGGCCGTACGGGCGCCGCGTTCGCGTGCCTCGATGGCGGCGCGCAGTCCGGCGCCGCCCGCGCCCACCACGACGACGTCCCACTCCTGCCGGTCGACCACGGACATCAGAAGGCCCCACCCATCTAGAAGAAGCGCGGATCGTCGAAGGCGCCGGACGCGACCAGGTAGACGTAGAAGTCGGCGAGCGCCACGCTCACCAGTGACGCCCACGCCAGCTGCATGTGCCGGGCGTTGAGCTTCCCGACGTAACGCCACATCCGGTACCGAACGGGATGTTTGGAGAAGTGCTTGAGCTTGCCGCCGACGATGTGCCGGCACGAGTGGCAGGAAACGGTGTACGCCCAGATCAGCACGATGTTGACCAGGAACACGACGGTGCCGAGGCCCATGTGGCCCCACGCGTAGTTCTCGTCGCGGAAGGCGAGGACCGTGTCGTACGTGAGGATCCCGGCGACGACGATCGCGGCGTAGAAGAAGTACCGGTGGATGTTCTGCAGGATCAGCGGGAAGCGGGTCTCGCCGGTGTACTTCTTGTGCGGCTCCGCGACCGCGCAGGCCGGCGGGGACGCCCAGAACCCGCGGTAGTAGGCCTTGCGGTAGTAGTAGCAGGTCAGGCGGAAGCCCAGCGGGAAGATCAGGATGATGATCGCGGGGGAGACGCCCCACCAGCTGCCGAAGATCTCCCAGTTGGGCCCGGCGTGCATCGGCTCGCACCGCTCGGCCAGGCAGGGCGAGTAGAACGGCGAGACGTAGGGCGCGGCGTAGTAGTCCGCGTCGGCGAAGGCCCGCCACGTCGAGTAGACGATGAAGGCGAGCAGCCCGGCCGCGGTGCCGGCGGGCGCCAGCCACCAGCGGTCCGTCCGCAGGTGCGGAGCGGCGATCGCGGCGCGTGTGCCGGTGCGTACACCGCCGCTGTTCGGATGGGGTTCCGTACCAGTTGCCAACGTAGGACGCCCTTCTCTTAAGGGGCTCGGTTCGCCTCCGGGGCGCCTGAGCCGGTGTCGAGAGACCGACCGTGCTCAGCCCTCCTTCGTCGGGCCTCCGCGCGCTCGGCCTCTCGACACCGGCGCGCCCCTTCGGCTCACTCGCCAGTACGCACCCGGCTCCACGGACGGCGCTCAGGGCGCGTGGCGGTCGCGGGCGCCGAGTCCCTCGTCGTCCGTGTCCGTCCACAGCGCGCTGTCGTACGGGGTGTCGGGGATCGTGAGGAGTTCGGGCCGCCGGTGCTGCCCGAGCCCTGGTGCCGCGTCGCGCAGCAGCGCGACGCTTTCGCGCAGGTGATCGGCGTCGGCGCGGACCCGGCGCATATCGAGCCCGCCGCTGCCGAGCTGCTGCTCCAGGCGGCCTACGGACCGGAACAGGTCTTCGAGGCAGCGCTGGACCGATGTCAGTTCGTCGTGCACGGACATGACGTGACCTCACTTCCGTGGGCTGTCGAACCCTGGACGGCGACGTTCATGCGCCTGAGAGTGTTGCGCGTCACACGAGCCGCTGTGAAGGCATGTGCACGGATTGGCGGATCGCAACCCCCGGAACGCGCCGCCACGCGCTCCCGGCGCACTCCGGGCACGCGCCGGCGGGCGCGGAGCGGGTTGCGCCGCGCGGGTGGGCTTCGCCCCGCGTCTCGCCGTGTCGTCGCGTCCACTCGCGCCTTCTCGCCTTCAGTGGGCCCATCAGTCTGATCGATCCGATCAGCTCTATATCGCCCCAATATACCCCGAACGTGATCAAAGTGGACCTGTCCTCCGCCGCGACGGCGACGGAGTGGCACGGCGACACCCGGAGGTGGCAGTGAAGGCCGACGACCGAGTCGGACCGCGCGCGGCGCTGCGCTCGGTCGCGTTCCTTGCCGCGGGCGTGCTCGCGGCACCGGTGCTCACCGCGTGCGGCGAGGACGACCCGGCCGGCAGACCCCTCGCCGGACAGGACATCGCGCCCGCCGAACGCGACCAGGTCGCCGACGGGGGCACCCTGCGCTGGGCCGTGGACGCCGTGCCCGAGACGCTCAACACCTTCCAGTCGGACGCCGACGCCGCCACCGCGCGGATCGCCGGAGCCGTCCTGCCGTCGATGTACCGGATGGACGCGGACGGCAGGCCGGAGCGGAACACCGACTACCTGGAGTCAGCCGAGATCATCGAGCGCGAGCCGAAGCAGGTCGTGCTCTACAAGCTCCACCAGCGGGCCGTCTGGAGCGACGGCCGCGAGATCGCCGCCGCCGACTTCGCCGCCCAGTGGCGCGCCCTGTCCGGCCGGGACTCCACGTACTGGACGGCCCGCAACGCCGGGTACGACCGGATCGAGAAGATCGAGCGGGGGGCCAACGACCTCCAGGTGCGGGTCACCTTCAGCAGGCCGTACGCCGACTGGAAGTCGCTGTTCACACCGCTGTACCCGAAGGAGGTCACGGGCAACCCGGACGCCTTCAACGACCGTGCCAGGCGCAAGCTGAAGGTCACCGCAGGCCCCTTCAACCTCAAGGAGGTCGACCGCAAGGGCGGCAAGGTCACCCTCACCCGCAACCCCCGGTGGTGGGGCCGCCCCGCGAAGCTCAAGGAACTGGTGCTGCGCGCCGTGCCACGCCACGACCGGGCGGAGGCACTGGCCGACGGCAAGGTCGACATCGCGGAGATCGACGCGGCGGACGCCCGGCGGATCGACCGCGCCGGACGGACCGAGGGCGACCAGAACGCCACCGGGCGGAACTCCGACCGGGCCCTGGACTCGGGGAAGGCCGGGCACGAGTCCGGCGAGAAGGCCGCCGACGACAACCGCGCCCGCGGCAAGCGGGGCAGGGCGCTCTCCGCGTACGCGAGGCAGCAGTCCGCCCTGCGCGGCTTCGAGGTCCGCAAGTCCCTGGAGCCCGCCTACACCCAGCTCGCCCTCAACGGCGCCGAGGGCCCCCTCACCGACGAACGCGTCCGCCGTGCCGTGGCCCGGGCCCTGAACCGCGAGCAGCTCGCCGCCCTCGTCCTGAAGCCGCTCGGGCTGCCCGCCGTCCCCGTCGGCAGCCATGTCGCGCTCGCCGGCCAGGCCGCGTACGCCGACAACAGCGGCGCCCTCGGCGGCGAGGACACCAAGGAGGCGAAGGCCCTGCTCGCCGACGCCGGGTGGGTACCGGGCGGCCCGGTCAAGAAGGACAAGAAGGCGGCCGGAGCCGAGGGCAGGAAGCACTCCGGATCCACTGACTCCGAGCGCTCCGAGAAGACGGACTCCCGGGAGGCCGACGGCGGAACGTACGTCGTCGGCGAGGACAACAAGGCGCACGACGACGACAAACAGGACCCTCCGGGCGCGTACGCCCCGGTGGGCACCCACGCACCCGCCATGAAGGGCCCGCTCGCCAAGGACGGAAAGGCGCTCAGCCTGCGCTTCGTGCTGCCGTCCGGACCCGGCTCACAGTCCCTGCGGGCGGTCGGCAAGCGCATCGCGCGCATGCTGGACCGCGTCGGCATCCGCACCGAGATCACCAAGGTCCCCGACGAGAGCTACTTCAAGGACCACATCGCGAACGGCGAGTACGACCTCGCGCTGTACTCCTGGCCCGCCTCCGCCTACCCCGCCACCGACGCCCGCCCCATCTACGCCAAGCCGGTCCCCGGCGCGGACGGCTCGCTGAGCATCGAGCAGAACTACACGCGCGTGGGCACCGACCGGGTCGACCAGCTCTTCGACCAGGCCATCGCCACGCTGGACGAGAACGAGTCCCGCTCCCTGATCCGCAAGGCCGACGCCCGCATCTGGGCCGCCGCCGGCTCGATCCCCCTCTACCAGCGCCCCCAACTGGTGGCCACCCGCACCAACCTGGCCAACGCGGGCGCCTTCGGCTTCCGGACCCCGGTCTACGAGGACATGGGCTTCCTGAAGAAGTCGGAGCGCCGCTGAGGGCTCGCATATCGACTGGGGGGCGCCCCGACAAGGCTTCGGGGCCCTATCGGCCGAGGGCGCGCCCAAGGCATTCAGGGGCGCGGGGAACTGCGCGACCAGCCACAACCGACCCGCACCCGCCACACAACCCCAACCCAGCAGACGAGACGCAACCCGCCGAACTCCGTAGTCGAGTACCTCACAAAAGAAGGTCCCCCACACCTCCCGGCCAAGCCCAGCGGCAGCGCACCCGTACCATGGGGTGAGGCCGTGGCGTGTCCAGCCCGGCAGGGTCCGCGAGACGCAGCCGTCCGCGAGACCGTCCTCACACTCCGGGAGAACGCCGCAATATGGCCACGCGCCACGACATCCGCAACGTAGCCATCGTCGCCCACGTCGACCACGGGAAGACGACGATCGTCGACGCCATGCTCAAGCAGGCCGGCGCCTTCGCCGCGCACCAGCTCGACTCCGTCGACGACCGCATGATGGACTCGAACGACCTGGAGCGTGAGAAAGGCATCACGATCCTCGCCAAGAACACCGCGGTGAAGTATCACCCGAAGGACGGCGGGGAACCGATCACCATCAACATCATCGACACCCCCGGCCACGCCGACTTCGGCGGCGAGGTCGAGCGCGGTCTGTCGATGGTCGACGGCGTCGTCCTGCTCGTCGACGCCTCCGAGGGCCCCCTGCCCCAGACCCGCTTCGTGCTGCGCAAGGCCCTGCAGGCCCGGCTGCCCGTCATCCTGTGCATCAACAAGACGGACCGCCCGGACGCCCGTATCGACGAGGTCGTGAACGAGACCTACGACCTCTTCCTCGACCTGGACGCGGACGAGGAGCAGATCGAGTTCCCGATCGTCTACGCCTGCGGCCGCGACGGCATCGCCTCGCTGACCAAGCCGGACAACGGCACGGTCCCGTCCGACTCCACCAGCCTGGAGCCGTTCTTCTCGACGATCCTGGACCACATCCCGGCGCCGACCTACGACGAGGAGGCCCCGCTCCAGGCCCACGTCACCAACCTGGACGCCGACAACTTCCTCGGCCGCATCGCGCTGCTCCGCGTCGAGCAGGGCGAGCTGCGCAAGGGCCAGACGGTCGCCTGGATCAAGCGCGACGGCTCCATCAGCAACGTCCGCATCAGCGAGCTGATGATGACCGAGGCGCTCACCCGCAAGCCCGCCGAGAAGGCCGGCCCGGGTGACATCTGTGCCGTCGCCGGTATCCCGGACATCATGATCGGTGAGACCCTCGCCGACACCGAGAACCCGGTCCCGCTCCCGCTGATCACGGTCGACGAGCCCGCGATCTCCATGACCATCGGCACCAACACCTCGCCGCTGGTCGGCCGCGGCGGCACCGGCAAGGGCGCCGACGCGAAGGCGGCGGTGAAGGACCGCAAGGTAACCGCCCGCCAGGTCAAGGACCGCCTCGACCGCGAGCTCATCGGTAACGTCTCCCTGCGCGTCCTCGACACCGAGCGGCCGGACGCCTGGGAGGTCCAGGGCCGTGGCGAGCTGGCCCTCGCGATCCTCGTCGAGACCATGCGCCGGGAGGGCTACGAGCTCACCGTCGGCAAGCCGCAGGTCGTCACCAAGGACGTCGACGGCAAGGTGTACGAGCCGGTCGAGCGCATGACGATCGACGTGCCCGAGGAGCACATGGGCGCCGTCACGCAGCTCATGGGCGTGCGCAAGGGCCGCATGGACAACATGTCCAACCACGGTTCGGGCTGGGTGCGCATGGAGTTCGTCGTCCCCTCGCGCGGTCTGATCGGCTTCCGCACGGAGTTCCTGACCCAGACCCGCGGCACGGGCATCGGGCACTCCATCCACGAGGGCTTCGAGCCCTGGTTCGGCGCCCTCCAGACCCGTAACAACGGCTCCCTGGTGGCCGACCGCGCCGGTGCCGTCACCGCCTTCGCGATGACGAACCTCCAGGAGCGCGGCGTCCTGTTCGTGGAGCCCGGCACCGAGGTGTACGAGGGCATGATCGTCGGCGAGAACTCGCGCTCCGACGACATGGACGTGAACATCACCAAGGAGAAGAAGCTCACCAACATGCGGTCGTCGACGGCCGACGTGGCCGAGTCGATCGTCCCGCCGCGCAAGCTCTCCCTGGAGCAGTCGCTGGAGTTCTGCCGCGACGACGAGTGCGTCGAGGTCACCCCGGAGGCCGTACGCATCCGCAAGGTGAACCTGGACGCCCGCGAGCGGGCCCGCGCCGCGAGCCGCGCCAAGCACGGCTGACACACCGTCACCGAGGCCTGTGGAGGACCCGGTTCCCGCAAGGAGGGAACCGGGCCTTCCGTGTGCGCGTATGGTCGTCCACGGCGACGGGCCGGCCGGTCCTCGCGCCCGCCCGTCCGTGCGCCGAAGTGCACCGCCGCGGTCGCGTCGACTTTGCTGTCCGTGGACTGTGAGGCGCTGTTCGGATATCGGTGTTGCAGCGATCAAGTTTCGGACATGTAAACAAAAATCCCTCCGCGAATGTCCGTTTCGCGAAGTCTTCGTCTCACCTGTCAAGCGCGTTCAGGTGTCAATCTTTGCAATTTTTGCTCAAAATATGGACGGTAGGGAGATCCCTATGTCTTTCGCCCTTGACGCGCGTTGACTCACTTGGCGAAAGTTCCCCCAAACCACAGAACCCGCCGGTATCTGTGCTGCGCTCAACTCTCCATCCCCCGGGGGAAGAACACACATGACCAGTCCAACCAAGGCCGAGGGCTCGGGTCCGTCGGTCGCCTTGGACCCCGAACTGGCCTCCGCCAGCAAGGCCGACGAGCCGAAGAAGCTTGAGGGCCGTTCCCCCGGCCAGCTGATGTGGCAGCGCTTCAGGCGTGACCGTACCGGCATGTTCTGTGCCGGGGTAGTGATTTTCTACTTCGTCATCGCCCTGTTGGCGCCGCTGCTGACCTCGATCAGTGGGACCAACCCGTACACGCTGTACGGCCAGGACCCCACGTACGCGGACAACCCGGTGCTGGACGACTTCGGTCTCCCGCTCGGCTGGTTCGGAGGAGTCTCGGGCGAGCACTGGTTCGGCGTCGAACCCCAGTACGGGCGTGACCTGTTCGCCATGCTGATGTACGGCATGCGCACCTCGCTCTACATGGCGCTGGGTGTGACCGTGCTGCTGATGGTGACCGGCGTCATCATCGGTCTGATCGGTGGTTACTTCGGTGGCCGCACCGACTACTGGATCGGCCGCGTCACCGACTTCTTCCTGTCCTTCCCGCAGCAGCTGTTCTTCATCGCCTTCATGCCCGTGGTCACCGCGTTCTTCGTGGACCCGGAGGAGGAGACGCCCACCTACTTCCGGGCGGTGGCGATCCTGATCGTGCTGTGGCTGCTGGGCTGGATGGGCATGGCCCGACTGGTGCGCTCCACCGTGCTGTCGCTGCGTGAGCGGGAGTTCGTGGAGGCGGCGAAGGTGTCGGGTGCCTCGCCCTGGCGGATCGTCCGCAAGGAGATCCTGCCGAACGTCGTCTCGCCGATCCTGGTGCAGTTCACTTACCAGCTCCCGAGCACGATTCTCACCATCGCCTTCCTCTCCTTCGCCGGGGTCGGCTTCGTCGAACCGACTCCGGACTGGGGGCGACTGTTCGCCGCCGGCGCCAAGTACGCCGAGCAGGACCCGGCGTTCATGTTCTTCCCCGGTGTGGCGCTGGTGATCTTCATCCTGTGCTTCAACCTTCTCGGAGACTCCGTACGGGATGCCTTCGACCCCAAGTCCGGGCGCTGATCGTCCATTGGTGGGGGGTGACTGCCGCCCCCGCGTCGGCCTACCAGCCGCGTCAGGCAGTACTCATGGATAACAACCGACAGGTAGGTGCATACACCGTCATGAAGTCGCTCACCTCGCGCAGAGCACGCGCCATAGTGGTCGCCATCGCGGCCGGCTCCCTCGCGCTGACCGGCTGCTCGGAGAACAAGGGCACGAGCTCCAACAAGGACTCGAAGGAAGACCAGAAGGGTGCCGCGGCGCAGGCCAAGCCCGTCACCTACGCTGACGCGGCGGCCTCCACCGGACCGGCCGCGGAGGTGTCCGGCGCCAAGAAGGGCGGCACCATCGAGGTCTACCAGGAGGCGGGCCTCTCGCACCTGGACCCGGGCCAGACCTATGTCTCCGACGGTGGTCAGGTCGGCAACCTGCTCTTCCGTGGCCTGACGAACTTCAAGGAGGACGGCAAGGGCGGCGTCGCGGTCGTCGGTGACGTGGCGACCGACTCCGGCAAGTCCTCCGACGGCGGCAAGACCTGGACGTTCACGCTCAAGGACGGCATCAAGGACCAGAACGGCAACGAGATCACCTCGGCCGACGTCCGCCACACCATCGAGCGCCAGTACGCCAAGTTCATCTTCGACGGTCCCACCTACGTGCAGACCTGGCTGAGCGGCCCGAAGTACCGCGAGGCACTGCCCGACGGCGGCTACGGCAAGAAGCACCTGCCGGACAGCGTCCTGGAGACGCCGGACGACAAGACGGTCGTCTTCCACTTCGACACGGCGCGCCCCGACCTGCCGCAGACGCTGGCCATGCCGGGCTACGCCATCGTTCCGGAGAAGACCGACACGAAGGAGAAGTACGACAAGGCCCCGGTCGCCCTCGGCCCCTACAAGATCGCCGAGTACAAGGTCGGCAAGTCCATGAAGCTGGTGAAGAACGACCAGTGGGACCCGAAGACCGACGCCGTCCGCCACCAGTACGTTGACGGCTGGAACTTCGACTTCGGTGTCACCGAGTCGACCCAGACGAAGCGTCTGATCGCCGACCAGGGTGCGTCCAAGAACGCCATCCAGCTCACCGGCAGCGTCGAGTCCACCCAGATCCAGAACGTCATCTCCGACCCGGCCGTCAACAAGCGCACCGTCAAGGGCTACGCGCCCTACGTCCAGGTGCTGAACTTCAACCTGGACCGGGTCAAGAACAAGAAGGTCCGCGACGCCATCACCTACGCGGTGAACTCCAAGTCGCTCATCGCCGGTGAGGGCGGTGCCTACGGAGGCGACGTCGCCCAGAACCTGTTCGCCCCGACCCTGCCGGGCTACGAACCCTCCTACGACCCGTACGGCCGCCTGAAGACGCCCCAGGGCAACATCAAGAAGGCCGAGGAACTCCTGAAGGACGTCCCGGCCTCCGAGAAGAAGCTCGTCTTCGCCTACGCCAACACCGAGCAGGGCCAGAAGCGCAAGGTGGCCATCGAGGACGCGCTGACCAAGGTCGGCATCGACGTCGTCTCCAAGGAGGTCGACGGCGCGAGCTACTACGAGCAGATCGGCAAGCTGGACAACCCCTACGACATCTACATCAGCGGCTGGGGCCAGGACTGGCCGTCCGCCGGTACGGTCGTCACGCCGGTCTACGACGGTGACCAGATCGCCGACGGTTCGCCGAACTACTCGCACGTCAACGACCCCCAGGTCCAGGCGCTGATCAAGAAGGCCCTGACCCAGGAGCCGACCGAGGCGGAGAAGACCTGGCAGGAGGCGCACCACTACATCCTCGAGAAGGTCAACCCGGCCGCTCCGCTGTGGTACGTCAAGCAGTTCCAGCTCCACGGTTCGAACATCGGCGGTGCCCGCTACAGCACCGAGTCGAGCTACATCGACGTCAACGGACTCTTCCTGAAGTCGTAACGTCCTACGGCTGATCGCGGGGGTGCGCACCAGGCGGAGCGCACTCCCGCGGTTCCGTGAAACCTTCCACCGTCTCCGCAGAGAGCAGCCTCCCCGCCATGCTTCAGTTCATCATCCGGCGCTTGGTCGGTGCCGTCGTCACCTTGTTCCTGATCGGCGCCACCACCTTCTTCCTCTTCGTCGCCGCGCCGTCCGACTATGCCTCTCTGGCCTGTGGCAGGGACTGCACCCCGGCGAGACTGGAGGAGATCCGTCAGGCGCTCGGCCTCAACCTGCCGATCGCCCAGCAGTTCTGGGACTTCATGTCCGGCATCGTCGTGGGCCGTGACTTCCCCGACGGCCACTGCGCCGCGCCGTGCCTCGGCCAGTCGTTCTACTCGGGCGACATGGTCTGGGACACGATCCTGGACCGGTTCCCGACCACCCTCACGCTGACCGCCGGTGGCGCGGTCTGCTTCCTGATCATCGGTGTGGGCGCCGGCATGCTCGCCGCCTACAAGCGGGGCTCCATGCTCGACAAGGCGGCCACGGGCACGTCCATGGTGCTGAGCTCCTTCCAGATCTACTTCCTCGGCCCGATCGTGCTGACGATCCTCGTCTACAGCACGGGCTGGATGGAGGACCCGAAGTACGTGCCCATCACCGAGGACCCGGCCGGATGGTTCATCGGCATGTCCATCCCGGTGTGTGTGATGGCCACCATCTTCACCGCGCAGTACACGCGTATGGCCCGGGCCTCGATGATCGAGCAGCTGGCGGAGGAGCACGTCCGCACCGCTCGCGCGAAGGGCATGCCGCGGAAGTTCGTCTTCTTCCGCTACGCCTGGCGCGGCTCGATGATCCCGATCGTCACCGTCCTCGGCATCGACATCAGCTCCATGCTCGGCGGTGCCGTCGTCACCGAACTCACCTTCTCCCTCCAGGGCATCGGACGTCTGGCCGTGAACGGCGCGACCACCAAGGACCTCCCGCTGACGATGGGCGTCATGATGTTCGGGGCCTTCTTCATCCTCATCGTGAACATCCTCACCGACATCGCCTACGCCTACATCGACCCGCGCGTCCGGCTCTCCTAGGAAGAACGAACCACCGTGACCACACTGACCAAGACCGAGGACGCCCCGGCCCCGTCCGGGTCCGAGAGCTTCCTCTCGGTCCGTGATCTGCGGGTGCAGTTCTCCACCGAGGACGGCATCGTCAAGGCCGTCGACGGTCTCTCCTTCGACGTCGAGCGCGGCAGGACCCTGGGCATCGTGGGTGAGTCCGGCTCCGGCAAGTCCGTCACCAACCTGACGATCCTCGGCCTGCACAACCCGCGGACCACGACCATCGACGGCGAGATCGTCCTCGACGGCAAGGAACTCGTCACCGCCACCGAGAAGGAGCTGGAGCAGCTCCGCGGCAACAAGATGGCGATGATCTTCCAGGACCCGCTGACGGCGCTGTCGCCGTACTACACGGTGGGCCGGCAGCTCTCCGAGCCGTTCATGAAGCACACCGGCGCCAACAAGAAGGACGCCAAGGACCGGGCCGTCCAGATGCTGGAGAAGGTCGGCATCCCGCAGCCCAAGGTGCGCTTCGACGACTACCCGCACCAGTTCTCCGGCGGTATGCGCCAGCGCGCGATGATCGCCATGGCGCTGATGTGCGACCCGGACCTGCTGATCGCCGACGAGCCGACCACCGCGCTCGACGTGACCGTGCAGGCGCAGATCCTGGACCTGCTGAAGGACCTCCAGCAGGAGTTCGGCTCCGCGATCATCTTCATCACCCACGACCTCGGCGTCATCTCCAACATGGCCGACGACCTGCTCGTGATGTACGCGGGCCGGGCCGTGGAGCGCGGCAGCGTCAAGGAGGTGCTGGGCACGCCCAAGCACCCGTACACGTGGGGCCTGCTCAGCTCGATGCCGCGCCTCGACGGCGACATCCACGAGACGCTGACGCCGATCCCGGGCTCCCCGCCCTCCCTGCTCAACCCGCCGTCGGGCTGCCCCTTCCACCCGCGGTGCGTGTTCAAGGACGAGGTGCCGGGCACGCTGTGCACGGACACGCGTCCGCCGCTGGGCGAGGGGCGTGCCTCGGCGTGCCACCTGACGGCGGAGCAGAAGCAGACCATCTTCATCGACAAGATCCAGCCCCGGCTGCGCTAGGGAGATCCGAGACATGAGCGACAACCTCACCCTCCCCACACAGCAGGGCTCCACCGGTACGTCGACCGAGACCCTCCTTGAGGTCCAGGGACTGACGAAACACTTCCCGATCTACGGCGGGTTCCCCATCAAACGCAAGGTCGGCGCCGTGCAGGCCGTCGACGGCGTGGACCTGACCGTCGGCGTCGGCGAGAGCGTCGGCCTGGTCGGCGAGTCCGGCTGCGGCAAGTCGACCACGGGCCGGCTGATCACCCGGCTCCTGGAGCCGACCAGCGGGAAGATCACGTACGCGGGCCGGGACATCACGCACGCCTCGCGCAAGCAGCTGGCGCCCGTGCGGTCCGAGATCCAGATGATCTTCCAGGACCCGTACTCCTCGCTGAACCCGCGGCAGACCGTCGGCTCGATCATCAAGTCGCCGATGGAGGTCAACGGGATCGAGCCGGAGGGCGGCCGGGAGAAGAAGGTCCGTGAGCTCCTGGAGCTCGTCGGCCTCAACCCGGAGCACTACAACCGCTTCCCGCACGAGTTCTCCGGTGGCCAGCGCCAGCGCATCGGCGTCGCCCGTGCCCTGGCGCTGAACCCGAAGCTGATCGTCGCGGATGAGCCGGTCTCCGCGCTGGACGTGTCCATCCAGGCGCAGGTGGTGAACCTCCTCCAGAAGGTCCAGGAGGAGCTCGGCATCGCCTTCCTGTTCATCGCGCACGACCTCGCGATCGTCCGGCACTTCTCGCAGCGCGTGGCCGTGATGTACCTCGGCAAGGTGGTGGAGGTCGGCGACCGGGACTCCATCTACAACCGGCCCCGGCACCCCTACACCCACGCCCTGCTCTCGGCCGTTCCCGAGGTCACCGTGGAGGACGAGGGCGAGCCGCGCGAGCGCATCCGCCTCGCCGGCGACGTGCCCTCCCCCATCCACCCGCCCTCCGGCTGCCGCTTCCGCACCCGCTGCTGGAAGGCGCAGGACAAGTGCGCCTCCGAGGAGCCGCCGCTGGTCCAGATCTCCGGCAACCGTGAGGGCCACCTGACGGCCTGCCACTTCCCGGAGGAGCCGACCACCGAGGCCCGCGACGAGGACGTCGTGATGGACCCGGCGCTGAGGGCGCTGGAGCAGGACACCGCGTCCGAGGCGCAGGTCGGCAAGGACTGACGACACAGGTCGGCACGTACTGGCCGGGCGTACGACGGTGACGGTCTCGGGACTGGAGGCGGGGCGAAGGGCCCCTGCCCCCGGTCCCGAACCGTTTCTTGGCGACGCCCGTACGGCGGGGTCGCGGGTCTCGGACACGAACTGCCCGTGCGGGGGGAGTGCCTCGCGTGCGGTGCGCGGAGTGACATGGGAGAACGCGTGGTCAACCGCCGGCGCGGGGATTAATCGTTCGACAGGGGGCCGGACTCCGGGCAATGCTCCCCGGGGACCCGACCAGCCCTCTGGAGGCATTCGTTGAACCCCGTGATCCACAGCATCACGTTCAGCTGCACCGGCGATCCCTACGATCTCGGCCTGTTCTGGAGCGAGTTGCTCGGACGGCCGCTCGCCGACGACGACAAGCCCGGTGATCCCGAGGCCCTGATCGCGGACCCGGCCGGTGGCCCGAGGCTGCTGTTCGTGCGGGTGGACGAGGGCAAGCCGGCCGAGAGCCGGGTGCACCTCGACCTGCGTCCCCAGGGGCGCACCCGTGCCGAGGAGGTCGAGCGGGCGATCGGGCTCGGGGCCACGCTGGTCGCGGACCGCACGCGGCCCGACGGGCGCGGCTGGGTCGTGCTGGCCGACCCCGAGGGCAATGAGTTCTGCGTGGAGCGGGGGGAGTTGGACTAGGGCCTCCAAGCCCTACGCGGCGATGGCCGTTCGTGCGGGTTCCGGATGGTGGCAGGCCGTCAGGTGCCCCGTTCCGTTGCCCTCGATCCTGGCCAGCGGCGGTGTCTCGGTCGCGCACAGGCCGGTCGCCTTCCAGCAGCGGGTGCGGAAGCGACAGCCGGAGGGCGGGTCGATGGGGGAGGGGACGTCGCCGGTCAGGAGGATGCGTTCGCGGCGCGGGGCGTGGTCGGTGACCTCGGGGACCGCCGAGAGCAGGGCCCGGGTGTACGGGTGGCGCGGGTGTCGTACAGGTCGGAGCGGTTCGCGATCTCCATGATGCGGCCCAGGTACATCACCGCGACCCGCTGGGAGAAGTGGCGGACCACCGCCAGGTCGTGGGCGATGAAGACGAAGGCGATGCCCAGGTCCCTCTGGAGGGTCTGGAGGAGGTTCACGACCTGGGCCTGGATCGAGACGTCCAGCGCCGAGACCGGTTCGTCCGCCACGATCAGCTTCGGGGACAGCGTCAGCGCCCTTGCCACGCCGATGCGTTGCCGCTGGCCGCCGGAGAACTCGTGCGGGAAGCGGTTGTAGTGCTCGGGGTTGAGGCCGACCGTCTCCAGGAGCTCACGGACCCGTCGTTCGCGGCCGCCCACCGGGTTGATGCCGTGGATCTCCATCGGGGACCTGATGATGGCGCCGACCGTTTGCCGGGGGTTGAGCGAGGAGTACGGGTCCTGGAAGATCATCTGTATCTCGGGGCGGACGGACGTGAGCTGCTTGCGGCTCGCGTGCGTGATGTCCCGGCCGGCGTACGTGATCCTGCCGCTGGTCGGCTCCAGGAGCCGGGTGATCAGCCGGCCCGTGGTGGACTTGCCGCAGCCCGACTCGCCGACCAGGCCCAGGCTCTCGCCCTCGGCGACCTGGAAGTCCAGGCCGTCGACGGCCCGCACCGCCCCGACCGTTCGTTTGACGGGGAAACCGCCGCGGATCGGGAAGTGCTTGGTCAGACCGCTGACGTCCAGGAGCGGGTCCGTGCTGGTCATGGCGTGAGGTTCCTTTGGCTGTCCGTCAGATGACTGCTGTGCGGCGGCTGACTGCTGTGGGCGGTTGACTGCCTGTGCGGCGGTGACTGGTGTGCGGCGGTGACCGCCGGGCGGCGGTTGGCTGCTTGCGTCAGTTGACCCTTGCCGCCGCGTAGTCCGCGAAGTACTCCCGGCGCTGGCCGGTGGTCAGGTGGCAGGCCGTGGCGTGCCCGTCGTCCGGCTCCAGCAGGGGCCGCCGCGTCGTGCACAGTCCGCCCCCGACCTTCTCCGCGAACGCGCACCGCGGATGGAAGCGGCAGCCCGGCGGCGGGGTGAGGAGGGACGGGGGTGTGCCCGGGATGGGGGAGAGCGGGACGTCCACCGGACCCTCCAGGCTCGGCATCGAGCCCAGCAGACCCAGGGTGTAGGGGTGTTGGGGCGCGCCGAGGACCTCGGCGCGCCGGCCCTTCTCCACGCACCGGCCGCCGTACATCACCAGGACGTCGTCGGCGATCCGTGAGATCACCCCGAGGTCGTGGGTGATGAAGATGATCGCGGTGCCGAACTCCTGCTGGAGGTCCCCGAGCAGGTCCATGATCTGTGCCTGCACGGTGACGTCCAGGGCCGTCGTCGGCTCGTCGGCGATCAGCAGCTCGGGGTCGCAGACCAGCGCCATGGCGATCATGGCGCGCTGCCGCATGCCGCCGGAGAACTGGTGCGGGTAGTCGTCCACCCGCACGTCCGGCTGCGGGATGCCGACCCGGCGCAGCATCTCCACCGCCCGCTCCCGTGCCTCACGCTTGGAGGCCCCGGTGTGCTTGCGGTACGTCTCGCCGATCTGCGCGCCCACCGTGTGGTACGGCGACAGGGAGGCCAGCGCGTCCTGGAAGATCAGGGACATCGTGTTGCCGCGCAGCCGCTCGAGCTCCCGTTCGGTCGCCGTCAGCAGTTCCTTGCCGTCCAGCAGGATCTCACCGTCGAGGGCGGTGCGGACGCGGTCGTGGAGGCCCAGGATCGCCAGGTTGGTGACGGACTTGCCGGAGCCGGACTCGCCCACGATGCCGAGGGTCCGGCCCCGCTCCAGGTCGAAGGAGAGACCGTCGACGGCCTTGACGACCCCGTCCTCGGTGTCGAAGTGGACCTTCAGGTCCCGCACGGAGAGGAAGGCCCCGCCCGCCTGCGTATGCGTACTCATGGCTCCCCCTACGCCAGCCGGACCCGTGGATCGATGAGCGCGTACACCGCGTCCACCACGATGTTCGCCACGACGATCGCCGCGGCCGCGACGAGGACGACGCCGAGGAGCAGCGGCAGGTCGTTGTCCCGTACGGCCTTGATGGACAGCGCCCCGATGCCGTGCAGTCCGAACGTCTCCTCGGTGATGATCGCGCCGCCGAGCAGATAGCCCAGGTCGAGGCCGAGGATGGTGACGATCGGGCCCATGGCGCCGCGCCAGGCGAACCGGAAGAAGACCGTGCGCCGGGACAGGCCCTTGGCCCTGGCCGTGCGCACGTAGTCCTCGTTCAGGGTCTCGACCAGCTGCGAGCGGGTCATCCGCGTGTAGTTGGCCGTGAAGATCAGCGCCAGGACCAGCCAGGGCAGCAGCAGGCCCTTGAACCAGGCGGCCGGGTCCTGGGTGAAGCCCGCGCTGTCCTGGGGACGGGGCAGGATGTGCCACTCGTCGGAGAGGTAGTACATCGCGACCACGCCCACGATGTAGATCTGCAGCGACGAGCCGATCAACGAAGCCGACGACGCGATCTTGTCCAGCGCCTTGCCCTGCTTGACCGCCGCGACCATGCCGGTGCCCACGCCGAAGGCGACGAACACCACCGCGCTGCCGAGAGACAGGGACAGCGTGGTCGGGAAACGGTCGGTGATCAGGCCGAGCACCGGCTCGTGGTTGGTGAACGAGTAGCCGAGACACGGGGCCGAGCAGTGCCCGAGCCCCTGGTAGTCCCGGCCCGCGAACACACCCACGAGCCAGTGCCAGTACTGGACGGGAAGCGGATCGTCGATCCCGAGGTTGTGCCGCACCAGCGCCAGCGTCTGCGGCGTGCACACCTTGCCGCACGCGGCGCGGGCCGGGTCGCGCGGGGCGACGTAGAAGAGGACGAAGGTGAGGGCGCTGATGATCAGCAGGATCAGCACCGCGCTGAGCGTCCTACGGGCGATGAAGCGGAACATGGGGCGGTCCCTGGGTGGCTTTCACGTGGTGGGTGGTCAGCCTGCGGGTTCGTCATGGTGCCGGGTGCGCCCCTGCTCCTCAGGGGCGCGGGGAACTGCGCGACCAGCCACAACGAACCCCCAGCCAAAACACCGACAGAACCCGGCAGAGGCTCAGGCCTTGGCGTACAGCTTGTAAAGGATGAACGCGGAGAACAGCGGGTCGTACTCGGCCCCTCCGACCTTCGACCCGTACAGGTAGAACCGCCGCTGATACGTCTCCGGAATGATCGGCGCCTCCTTCTGCATGATCTCCTTGTCCAGCGCCGCCCAGGCCGCCTCCGACTTGGCCGTGTCCGTGATCGCCGCGTCCTTCTTGATCGCCGCGTTCACCCACTTCACGTTGAGCTGCGAGACGTTGTTGGACCCGTTGGCGATCGTCGTGCCGTCGAAGAGCGGCTGGACGAGGGTGTACGCGGCGGGCCAGTCCGGGGACCAGCCGAACCACATCACGTCGAACTGGTTGTCGACCTGCTGGACCTGGTCGTAGTAGCTGGAGGACTCCACCGGCTTGACGACCGGGTCGAAGCCCGCCTCCTTGAGGGCGTTGGCGATGACGACCTTGGTCTTGTCGTACGCGTCGCTGCCGCCCTGCGGGTAGGTGTAGACGATCTTCTGACCGAGCTTGCCGGCCTGCTTCAGCAGCGCCTTGGCCTTCGCCGTGTCGCCCTGAGGCTTGGTCAGCTTGCCGTAGATGTCGTACTTCACACGGCCCGCGATGTCGGGGCTGAGGATCGTGGTCGCGTAGTCGCCCGCGGACGGGCCGCCGTAGATCTTGCGGATCTGTTCCAGCGGCCAGGCGTAGTTGAGTGCCTGGCGCACCCGTACGTCGGTGATGCGCCTGCAGTTGATGGCGTAGTAGTACAGGCCGGTCAGCAGGCCGTCGACGGTGCGGGACTTGAGGTCGGGGGTGCTGATCACCTTCTGGATGCGTTCGGCGGGCACACCGCTGTAGGCCATGACCGCGTACTGGTCGGTCCCGGAGTCCGCGATCAGCCGGTCGGTGGCCTGGAGACCCTCGGGGCCGAACTCGAAGGTGAAGGAGTCAGGGTAGGCGGTGCGGATCGCGTCCGTCTTCGGGTCCCAGTGGGGGTTGCGCACCAGCGTCATGGACTTGTCCACGGAGTGCTGCTTGATCCGGTACGGGCCCGCGGACACCGGGTCCTTGTCGTACTTCTCCTTGGTGTCGTGCTTGACGGGCACGGCGCCGTAGGAGTGCATCGCCAGCGCCCAGTTGAGGTCACCGCGCGGTGTCTTCAGATGGAAGGTGATGGTCTTCTTCGCGGTGTCCGTGACGATCGAGTCCAGGTGCTTGCCGCTGTACGGGCCCTTGTAGACCGACCGGAAGTCGGTGGAACCGGTCAGCCAGGTCTGGACGTACTGGGCGCCCTCGGTGGTGAAGCTCGCGAAGCCGCGCTCGATGCCGTGGCGGACGTCGTCGACGGTCAGTTCGCTGCCGTCCTCCCACTTCAGCCCGTCCTTCAGGGTGAAGGTCCAGGTCTTGCCGCCGTCGGACATGGTGCCGGTGTCGGTGGCGAGGTCACCGACGAGCTTCATGGAGCCGTCGGGGGCGATCTTGTAACCGGTGAGGCAGCGGACGTAGAGGTTGGCGACCGTGGAGTTCCAGGCGAAGTAGATGCGCTGCGGGTCCAGATGGGAGAAGTCGTCCGGGCCTATCGCGTGGATCGTGCCGCCCTTCTTCGCTCCCGCGACCTCGGGCGCGGGACCGGTCGAGTCGTCCTTCGTGCCGATGGTGACGGCGGAGTACTTGGTGGCGCCCGCCGAGGAGCCGCCGCTTCCCGTCCCACCGCCTCCGCCGCTGCTGCACGCGGAGAGGACCATGGAGCCGCCGGCCGCGACCGAGGTGGCGATGACGAAGTTTCTGCGGGAGAGAGACATGGGGTGTCCTGCCTGAATCAGGGAGAAAGGGAGGCTGTGGGGGGTCCGGCGGGCCCCGTCGCCCGGGCCGGAGGTGAGGTGAGGAGAGGAGGCGAGGAGAGGAGGCGAGGTGAGGGAGGAGAGGTGAGGGAGGAGAGGGGGTGCCGTCAGCGCCGGATCCTCGGATCGAGCGCGTCGCGCACGGAGTCACCGAGGAGGTTGAAGGCGATCACGAAGATCACCATCGTGAGACCGGGGAAGAGCATGTACGTGATGTCGTTCTGGTAGACCTGCGAGCCGCGCTGGATCATCACGCCCCAGTCGGGCGTGGGGTCCTGGAGTCCGACGCCGAGGAAGGCGAGGGCGGCCTCCGTGGTGACGTACATGGGCAGCGCGAGAGTCCCCTGGATGAGGATGGGCGTCCACAGGTTGGGCAGCAGCTCCTTGAAGATGACCCGGGCCGGTGAGGCGCCGGTGACCTTGGCCGCCTCGACGAACTCCCGCTCCCGCAGGGCGAGCACCTCACCGCGCAGCAGACGGGCCATGGGGGCCCAGCCGAACGCGGTCATCACCGAGATCAGGCTGACGACGATCAGCCAGGTCGGGGTGTTGTCCTCCGGCGAGACGAAGATCGAGATCATCACCGGCCAGAAGGCGATGAAGAACAGCGTCGAGGGGAACGCCAGCAGGATGTCGATGATCCGCCCGACCAGGCTGTCCACCCGGCCGCCGAGATAACCGGCCGTGATGCCGACCACCACGCCGAGCAGGGTGACCAGCAGGGTCGTCACCGTGGCGATCAGCAGCGAGTTGCGGATGCCGTAGAGCAGCAGGGTGAACACGTCGCGGCCGAGCTGGGGTTCGATGCCGAACCAGAAGTCGCCGCTGATGCCGCCGTTCGGCTTGATGGGGAACCCGAAGTCGTTCAGCAGGCCCGACTGGTTCTGTCCGTAGGTGGTGTACGGGTCCTTGCCGTACAGCTTCGCGATCAGCGGGGCCGCGAGTCCGGCCACGAAGAAGAACAGCACCACCCAGGCCGAGAGCACACCCACCCGGTCGCGCCGGAAGCGCAGCCAGGCGAGCCGCCCGGGGGAACGGCCGGCACCGCCCTGTGACGGCGCGGTGGGCGCCGGGGGTGCGGCACCCGGGTCCGCCGCCACCTGGAAGGTGGCGGCCGATGGCATGGGGGAGGTCATGGTGCTCCTGGCCTGGATGGGGCGAGGTGACTGCCGTCGGCACGAAGGAACCCGACGTACCGTCAGCACGGGGACTCGCACGCCGCCCGTGCAAGAGCTTCAGCCCTTGCACCGGCGGCGCGGGACGACCCCTTGTACCTGGCACGGGGCGAGCCCTGTGCCGGTGGCGCGGGGCGCCCCCGCGCCGTCAGCGTGAGGCGAACCCTGTGCCGTCAGCGTGGGCGAACCCCGCGCCGTCGGCGTGGGGCGAACCCTGTGCCGTCAGTACGAGGCGAACCCCCTGTGCCTGGCGTGGGGCGAACCCGGTGCCGGTGCCGTGGGGCGAGCCCTGTGCCGTCGGTACGGGGCGCACCCTGCACCTGGCGCGGGTCAGGCCCTGTGCCGGTGGTGCGGGGTGAACCTTGCGCCGTCAGCGCGGAGCGAACCCGTGCCAAACGCGACTTTCAACCCCCCTCCGCCCAGCGTCAATGAATCATTGACGGCTTTGATCTGGTCTTTTGCCGTTTGACCCGGGTGTGGTGGGCCGCATGGCCCGGCTTTGGACTGCCATGACCAAAGCGGGGGACGACGGACACACCGGCCACCAGGTCCGATATGCGGGTGAGGTCCTCCCGGAATGTGTACGTCCGGATGGCCGCCGCCCCCGGATGGACGGGGTGAATGTGCGTCATGTGCGTGATGGGTTGATATTGGCCGGTAACGAACCCGGTAACGAACCCGGTAGTGACCCCGCAACGAACCCGCCATCGAGCCCGCCAGCTCGCTCACAAAGAGCCCGCCGGCGAGCCCGCCAACGAACCCGCCGGCGAGCCCGCCAACGAACCCGCCAACCGCACAGCGCCCCGGCGCCGGCACCACTCACGAGGAGGCACACCATGCGCGGAGCCACGCACGCCCGACCGGTCCGCCCGGTGGTCTGCGCGATGGCCGTAGCCCTCGCGGCGACGGCCTGCGGGGGCGGCGGCAGCGAGGGCGGTGGCGGCACCGGCGCCGTGCTCAGCTCCTCCTGGGGCGACCCGCCGAACCCGCTGGAGCCGGCCAACACCAACGAGGTGCAGGGCGGAAAGGTCCTGTCCATGATCTTCCGCGGTCTGAAGCAGTACGACCCGAAGACCGGCGAGGCCGAGGACATGCTCGCCGAGAAGATCGAGACCACGGACTCCACGAACTACACGATCACCGTCAAGGACGGCTGGACCTTCAGCAACGGCGAGAAGGTCACCGCACGCTCCTTCGTGGACGCCTGGAACTACGGCGCCAGCCTCAGGAACAACCAGCGCAACGCGTACTTCTTCGAGTACATCGAGGGCTACGACAAGACCCACCCGGCCAAGGGCAGGCAGACCGCCGACACCCTCTCCGGGCTGAAGGTCACGGGCGAGCGGACGTTCACCGTCAAGCTGAGGCAGAAGTTCTCCAGCTTCCCCGACACCCTCGGCTACAACGCGTACGCCCCGCTGCCCCGGGCGTTCTTCGACGACCACGAGGCCTGGCTGAGGAAGCCGGTCGGCAACGGCCCCTACCTCGTCCAGTCGTACGCCAAGGGCTCCCAGCTCTCCCTGCGCAGATGGGACGCCTACCCGGGCGAGGACAAGGCCCGCAACGGCGGTGTCGACCTGAAGGTCTACACCGACAGCAACACCGCCTACACGGACCTGATGGCCGGCAACCTCGACCTCGTCGACGACATCCCCGCCTCCCAGCTGAAGAACGTCAAGGGCGACCTCGGCGACCGCTACATCAACGCGCCCGCCGGCATCATCCAGACCCTCGCCTTCCCGTACTACGACAAGCGCTGGAACAAGGCGGGCATGGAGAAGGTCCGCGAGGGCCTGTCCCGGGCGATCAACCGTGTCCAGATCACCCGGACCATCTTCCACAACACCCGCACCCCCGCCATCGACTGGACCTCACCCGTCCTCGGCGAGGAGGGCGGCTACCGGGCGGGCCCCTGCGGTGACGCCTGCGTGTACGACGCCGCCGCGGCCCGGAAGCTGATCAAGGAGGGCGGCGGACTCCCCGGCGGGCAGGTCAGGATCACCTACAACGCCGACACCGGCTCCCACCGCGAATGGGTCGACGCCGTCTGCAACTCCATCAACCACGCCCTCGGCAAGGACAACGCCTGCGTCGGCAACCCGATCGGCACCTTCGCCGACTACCGCAACCGCATCACCGACCGGAAGATGACCGGCCCCTTCCGCGCAGGCTGGCAGATGGACTACCCGCTGATCCAGAACTTCCTCCAGCCGCTCTACTACACGGGCGCCTCCTCCAACGACGGCGAGTGGTCCGACCCCCGGTTCGACAAGCTCGTCGACGAGGCCAACGCCGAGACCGACGCCGCCCGGGCCGTCGCGAAGTTCCGGCAGGCCGAGGACGTCCTCCGGGAGCAGATGGCCGCCATCCCGCTCTGGTACCAGAACGGCAGCGCGGGCTACTCGGAGCGGCTGACGAACGTGGCGCTGAACCCGTTCAGCGTCCCCGTCTACGACCAGATCAAGGTGGGCTGACCGACCGTGGGCCGGTACGTCGCCCGGCGTCTGCTGCAGATGGTCCCCGTCTTCGCCGGCGCCACCCTGCTGATCTTCCTGATGGTCAACGTGATGGGCGACCCCGTCGCGGGCCTGTGCGGCGAACGGCAGTGCGACCCGGCGACGGCGGCCCGGCTGAAGCAGGAGTTCGGCCTCGACCAGCCCGTCTGGCGGCAGTACCTGACCTACATGGGCAACGTCTTCACCGGCGACTTCGGCACCGCGTTCAACGGGCAGAAGGTCACCGAGCTGATGGCGACGTCCTTCCCGGTCACCGTCCGGCTGACCATCGTGGCCATCCTCTTCGAGATCGCCATCGGGGTGACCCTGGGCGTGGTCACGGGCCTGCGCCGCGGCCGGCCCGCCGACACGGGGGTCCTGCTCGTCACCCTCGTCGTCATCTCCGTCCCGGTCTTCGTCACGGGCCTGCTGCTCCAGTTGCTGCTCGGCGTCGAGTGGGGCTGGATCAAGCCGTCCGTGTCACCTCAGGCCGGTTTCGGCGAGCTGGTCGTGCCGGGGCTCGTGCTCGCGTCCGTGTCGCTGGCGTACGTGACCCGGCTGACCAGGACGTCGATCGCCGAGAACCTCCGCGCCGACTACGTCCGTACGGCCGTCGCCAAGGGGCTTCCGCGGCACCGGGTGATCGTCCGGCACCTGCTGCGCAACTCCCTCATCCCCGTGGTCACCTTCATCGGCGCCGACATCGGGTTCCTGATGGGCGGAGCGATCGTCACCGAGCGGATCTTCAACATCCACGGCGTCGGTTACCAGCTCTACCAGGGCATCCTGCGCCAAAGCACACAGACCGTCGTCGGTTTCGTGACCGTCCTCGTCCTGGTCTTCCTGGTCGCCAACCTGATCGTCGACCTCCTGTACGCCGTACTCGACCCGAGGATCCGCTATGCCTGAGCCGCAGCCCATGGAGCCTCGGCCCTTGGAACCGAAGCCCCTGGAGCCGTCGCTGGAGCCGTCGTACGCCTCGGGCGGCACCGCGGACCTCGTCCCCGCCGACGCGGAGATCCTCCAGACAGGGCCGTGGGGCCGGGGGCCACGGAGACCGGAACCCTCGGCCGCCCCCGAGGAGCGGGTGCGCAGCCTGTGGTCCGACGCGTGGCACGACCTGCGCCGCAACCCGGTCTTCATCGTCTCCGGGCTCGTGATCTGCTTCCTCGTGTTCATCGCGCTGTGGCCCTCGGCGGTCGCCTCCGGCAACCCCCTCGACTGCGACCTCGCCAACGCCCAGCGGGGCCCCGCGCCCGGCCACCCCTTCGGCTTCAATGGCCAGGGCTGCGACGTCTACACGCGCACCGTCCACGGGGCGCGGACCTCGGTCACCGTCGGAGTCTGCGCCACGCTCGGGGTCGCGGTCCTGGGCTCGGTCCTCGGCGGGCTCGCCGGCTTCTTCGGCGGGGTGGGGGACGCCGTCCTGTCCCGGGTCACGGACGTCTTCTTCGCGATCCCCGTCGTGCTGGGCGGTCTCGTCCTGCTCTCCGTGGTGACCAGCTCGACCGTCTGGCCCGTCATCGGGTTCATGGTGCTGCTGGGCTGGCCGCAGATCTCCCGCATCGCCCGCGGCTCGGTCATCACCGCCCGGCAGAACGACTACGTCCAGGCCGCCCGCGCCCTCGGCGCCTCGAACACACGCATCCTGCTGCGGCACATCGCGCCCAACGCGATCGCCCCCGTCATCGTCGTGGCCACCATCGCGCTCGGCACGTACATCGCGCTGGAGGCGACCCTGTCGTACCTCGGCGTCGGACTGAAACCGCCGAGCGTCTCCTGGGGAATCGACATCTCCGCCGCGTCCCCCTACATCCGCAACGCCCCCCACGCGCTCCTGTGGCCCTCCGGCGCCCTCGCCCTCACCGTCCTCGCCTTCATCATGCTCGGCGACGCGGTCCGCGACGCCCTCGACCCGAAGCTGAGGTGACGGTGCCATGGCGCAGGACGCGTGTGAGGCGCGGGCTGATTCCGGGGCTCGGCCGTGAGCTGCGGGCGCCCGACTCGGGCTGCCGGTGGACCTGGGGCGCCCGATGCGGGCCGCTGCCGGCCCTGGGGCGCGCCCACGATTACGGTGCCCGCGTTCGTCCCACTCGGCGACGCGACTCCGCGAGCCCTCGACCCGAAGCTGAGGTGAGTCGTCGTCATGTTGCTCGAAGTGCGTGACCTGCACGTGGAGTTCAGGACGCGGGACGGAGTGGCCAGGGCCGTCAACGGGGTCAGCTACGGCGTGGACGCGGGCGAGACGCTCGCCGTGCTCGGCGAGTCCGGCTCCGGCAAGTCGGTGACCGCGCAGGCGGTCATGGGCATCCTCGACACCCCGCCAGGCCGCGTCACCGGTGGCGAGATCCTCTTCCGGGGCCGGGACCTGCTGAAGCTGAAGGAGGAGGAGCGCCGGAGGATCCGGGGCGCCGAGATGGCGATGATCTTCCAGGACGCGCTGTCGTCGCTGAACCCGGTCCTCACCGTCGGCGACCAGCTCGGCGAGATGTTCGTCGTGCACCGGGGGATGTCGAGGAAGGACGCCCGTGCCAAGGCCGTCGAGCTGATGGACCGCGTCCGCATCCCGGGCGCCGCCGCGCGCGTACGGGACTATCCGCACCAGTTCTCCGGCGGTATGCGCCAGCGCATCATGATCGCCATGGCGCTGGCCCTCGAACCCGCGCTGATCATCGCCGACGAGCCCACCACCGCCCTCGACGTCACCGTCCAGGCCCAGGTCATGGACCTCCTCGCCGAGCTCCAGCGCGAACTCACCATGGGGCTGGTCCTCATCACCCACGACCTCGGCGTGGTCGCGGACGTCGCCGACCGGATCGCGGTGATGTACGCGGGCCGCGTCGTCGAGTCGGCGCCCGTGCACGACCTCTACAAGGCGCCCGCCCACCCGTACACCAGAGGACTGCTGGACTCGATCCCGCGGCTCGACCAGAAGGGCCGCGAGCTCTACGCCATCAAGGGCCTGCCGCCCAGCCTCACGAGCATCCCGCCCGGCTGCGCCTTCCACCCGCGCTGCACGGCCGCCCGGGACCTGTGCCGCACCGACGTACCGCCCCTGCACGAGGTCACCGGCGAGCGCGGGAGCGCCTGCCACTTCTGGACGGAGTGCCTGCATGGCTGAGCTCACGGCCGACCCCGCGGCCGGCCTCACGGACGAACCGATCCTTCAGGTCCGCGGCCTGGTCAAGCACTATCCGCTCACCCGGGGCGTCCTGATGAGGAAACAGGTCGGCGCCGTCCGGGCCGTCGACGGCGTCGACCTCACGCTGGCCAAGGGCGAGACCCTCGGCATCGTCGGCGAGTCCGGCTGCGGCAAGTCCACGCTCGCCCGGCTGATGGTCAACCTGGAGCAGCCGACCGCCGGATCCATCACCTACCGGGGCGAGGACATCACCAAGCTGTCCGGCAGGGCGCTGAAGGCCGTCCGGCGCAACATCCAGATGGTGTTCCAGGACCCGTACACCTCCCTCAACCCCCGTATGACCGTGGGCGACATCGTGGGCGAGCCCTACGAGATCCACCCGGAGGCCGCGCCCAGGGGCGACCGGCGCCGCAGGGTGCGGGAACTGCTGGACGTGGTCGGACTCAACCCCGAGCACGTCAACCGCTACCCGCACCAGTTCTCCGGCGGCCAGCGCCAGCGCATCGGCATCGCACGGGGGCTGGCGCTGCGCCCCGAGATCATCGTGGCCGACGAGCCGGTCTCGGCCCTCGACGTCTCCGTGCAGGCGCAGGTCGTCAACCTGATGGAGCGCCTGCAGGGTGAGTTCGGGCTGAGTTACGTCGTCATCGCCCACGACCTGTCGATCGTGCGGCACATCTCCGACCGGGTCGGCGTGATGTACCTCGGGCGGATCGTGGAGACCGGCCGGGACGCCGAGATCTACGACCACCCCACGCACCCGTACACCCAGGCCCTGCTCTCCGCCGTGCCGGTGCCGGACCCCGGGGCGCGGGAACGCCGGCAGCGGATCATCCTCTCCGGGGACGTGCCCTCTCCGACGGCCGTCCCCTCCGGTTGCCGCTTCCGCACCCGCTGCTGGAAGGCCCGTGAGCGGTGCGAGACGGAGGTGCCGCAGCTGGCCGTCCCCACCGGTCTCCGGTACGCCGCCGGGCCCGCCGCGCACGACTCGGCCTGCCATTTCGCGGGGGAGAAGCACGACGATCACGCCTACGACCCGACATAGCTGCACAAATGTGCATCAACTGCGTTAACACGCAGGCAACTTCACGGAAGCGGTACCGATATACGGACGGGTCAGTCTGTACAGCGTACGGCCGTGCGGGTGCCGTAAACGGGCCGGAGCGCGCCATGTCGCTCCGGCCCGTTGCTGTACTACGCCAGGCCCAGTGAACGCTTCAGGAAGTCCAGCTGGAGCAGCAGCAGGTTCTCCGCGACCGCCTCCTGGGGGGTCATGTGGGTGACCCCGGAGAGCGGGAGGACCTCGTGGGGGCGGCCGGCGGCCAGGAGGGCCGAGGACAGGCGCAGGGAGTGGGCCACCACCACGTTGTCGTCGGCCAGGCCGTGGATGATCATCATGGGGCGGTTCGGCTCCTGGGCGCCGACCAGGCCCGAGTCGTCGATCAGTGAGTTCCTCGCGTACACCTCGGGCTGCTCACCGGGGTGGCCGATGTAGCGCTCCTGGTAGTGGGTGTCGTACAGGCGCAGATCGGTGACCGGCGCCCCGATGATCCCGGCGTGGAAGACGTCCGGGCGGCGCAGCACGGCGAGGCCCGCGAGGTAGCCGCCGAAGGACCAGCCGCGGATGGCGACCCGCGTGAGGTCGAGCGGGAAGTCGGCGGCCAGTGCCTGGAGGGCGTCCACCTGGTCCTGGAGCACGACCTCCGCCAGGTCGTCCTTGACCGCCTTCTCCCAGGCGGGGGAGCGGCCCGGCGTCCCGCGCCCGTCCGCGACGATCACCGCGAACCCCTGGTCGGCGAACCACTGCGAGGTCAGGTGCGGATTGTGCGCGGCGACCACCCGCTGGCCGTGCGGACCCCCGTACGGGTCCATGAGCACCGGCAGGGGAGTGTCACCGTGGTAGTCCGTAGGCATAAGCACGGCGCACGGTACGCGGCGTGCGCCCCCCTGTGTGAGCGTCACGCGCGGGGACAGACCGGGATCTTCCGCGTAAGAGGTGACGTTCGCCAGGTGCTTGCCGTCCCGCAGCACCCGCACCCTGGTCCCCGGCCGGTCCGGCACCGCCGAGATCAGCACGGTCACCCTCCCCGACCGCACCGCCGAGTGCACGCCGGGCTCCTGCGACAGGCGCTCCACGCCCAGCTCGTTCACGCGGTACACGTGCACCTGGCCGATCTCGGGGTCGTCGGCCGCCTCGCCCGCCGACGCCGAGACCAGCACGTCCTCGTCCGCCACGTCGAGGACGGTCCGGACGTGGAGCGCCGCACTCGTCAGCGGCCGTTCCCCCACCGCGAGCACCCGCGCGCCGCCCTCGTCGGCGATCCGGACGAGCTGCCCGGAGGGCGTCCAGGCCGGTACCCCAGGGAAAAGATCAAGCCAATGTGGATCTTCGTCCGCGTGCACCATCCGGGTCGTCCCCGAGTCCGGGTCCACCGCCAGGAACAGCTGGCTGCGCTGGTCCCTGGCCTGCACCAGGATCAACGGTGCCCCCGCCGCTGACCAGTGCACATGCGCCAGATACGGGTAGCGCTTCCGGTCCCAGAACACCTCCGTGCGCACCCCCCGGAGATCGACCGTGAACAGCCGCACGTCCGCGTTGTCCGTGCCCGCCGCCGGGTACGCGACCTCCTGCGGCGCCCGGTCCGGATGAGCCGGATCGGAGATCCACCAGCGCTTCACCGGCGTGTCGTCCACGCGCGACACGAGCAGCCGGTCCGAGTCGGGCGACCACCAGAAACCGCGCGAACGCCCCATCTCCTCGGCCGCGATGAACTCGGCCAGACCGTACGTGACGTTCTCCGCACCCTCCTCGGTCAGCGCCCGGTCGTTCCCGCCCTCGGCCTCGACGACGCGCAGGGCACCCCCGGAGACGTAGGCGACGTACCGACCGTCGGGGGAGGGGCGCGGGTCGATCACCGGGCCGGGGACATCCAGCTCACGGGCCGTCCCGGCGCGCAGCTCGGCCACGAAAAGCCGCCCCGACAAGGCGAAGGAGGCCAGCTCGACGGCCGTGTCGGTGGCGTAGCCGACGATGCCGGCACCGCCCTCGCGGCTGCGTTCGCGGCGTGCCCGTTCCTCGGCGGACAGCTCCTCCGAGGCGCCGCCAAGGAGAACGGCCGGGTCGGCCGCCACCCTTTCCCGTCCTTCGGCCGCAGGGGCCCCCACGTCGCCCTCCGCCAGGTCGTACACCCACAGCTTGTTCGCGCGGTCGGTGCCGGAGGCGGACCGCAGGAACACGACACGGGACGCGTCGGGTGCGATGGTGAACGCGCGCGGCGCGCCGAGGGTGAACCGCTGGGTACGGGCGTGCCGGCGGGGGAAGGATTCGGGCTCGGTCGTCATGCCTCGACCATATTGGCCATGCGCCCCCTTGTGCGGCTGTGCGCCGACCGATGCGCGCGTACCGCTAGTTATGATCACTACCGCTGTGTGGGTATGAACCTGCTGGCTGCTGTATGGATTTACATATTCCGGTGCTCTGTTCTATAGGAGGTGAGCCGCCGTGGCACTCTCGATTTCGGCGGTGGTGCTGCTGGCGATCATCGTCTTCCTACTGATCAAGAAATCGGGGCTGAAGGGCGGGCACGCGGTCGTCTGCATCCTCCTCGGCTTCTACCTCGCCTCGTCCACCGTCGCCCCGACGATCAGTGAGCTCACGACGAACATCGCGGGCATGATCGGCAGCATCAAGTTCTGACCCCGGCCCGCCCCGCACCGGCACCGGCCCGAAGCTGTGAATGATCCGGGCCCGCCGTGGCGCGGGGCGCCGCCTCGTAGGGTGGGGCACATGAGCGAGCTCCCTGCCCGTCGTCTGCTCCTGGTGCACGCGCATCCGGACGACGAGTCGATCAACAACGGCGCGACCATGGCCAGGTACGCGGCCGAGGGCGCCCAGGTGACGCTGGTGACCTGCACTCTCGGCGAGGAGGGCGAGGTCATACCGCCCCACCTGGCCCACCTCGCGCCCGACCGGGACAACGCGCTGGGTCCCTACCGCGAGGGCGAGCTGGCCGAGGCCATGAAGCGGCTCGGCGTCAGCGACCACCGGTTCCTCGGCGGCCCCGGGCGCTTCCACGACTCCGGGATGATGGGCGTCGAGCAGAACGACCGCGAGGGTGCTTTCTGGGCCGCCGACGTCGACGAGGCCGCGGCCCTCCTCGTCGAGGTGATCCGGGAGGTCCGCCCCCAGGTCCTCGTCACCTACGATCCGAACGGCGGCTACGGCCACCCCGACCACATCCAGACCCACCGCGTCGCCATGCGCGCCGCCGACCTCGCCGCGGCCCCCGGCTTCCGTACGGACCTGGGGGAGCCCTGGGAGGTCGCCAAGGTCTACTGGAACCGGGTGCCACGCTCCGTGGTCATCGAGGGCTTCAGCCGGCTGCGCGAGGCGCTCGCCGAGCCCGGGCGGCTGCCCTTCACCAAGGCCGCCTCCGTCGTCGACGTCCCCGGTGTCGTCGACGACTGGATCGTCACCACGGAGGTCGACGGCACGGACTTCGCCGCCGCGAAGGCCGGGGCCATGCGGGCGCACGCCACCCAGATCGTGGTCGCCGAGCCCTTCTTCGCGCTCTCCAACGAACTGGCGCAGCCCCTCCTCACCACCGAGTACTACGAGTTGGTGCGCGGCCGACGTGAAGGAGGCGGGCGCGAGACCGACTTGTTCGAGGGTGTCGAGGGCGCCGAAGGGAACGTATCGGTGGCGGGACAGAACGGAGCGGCCCTCTGATGCGTACGACTGGGTATGACGGACGCACGGGGCGAACGTGGCGCACGGCCGGTGCCGGAAGGGCGGGTGCGCTGTGAAGGCGGCGGGACCTCAGGGGCGGGGCGCGCAAGGCAGCGCGCTCGCACAGCCGTTCACCTTGCCCCCGGCCGGACGGGCCGCCGCCTATCTGGGGCTCTTCCTGCTCGGCGGCGTGGTCGGAGCGGCCGGGGCACTGGTGAACGCCGCCTGGTTCCCGGCCGGGTTGCTGCTCGCCCTGCTGGGAGCGGCCGGGGTCTTCCTGGGGGGCGCGCACGCGATGGGCGCCCGGGCGGGGGCCGTTGTGCCGGTGGCCGGCTGGATGATCTCCGTCATCCTCCTCACCGCCACCCGTCCGGAAGGGGATTTCCTCTTCGGCGCGGGAGCCGTCTCCTATCTCTTCCTGCTCGGCGGCATGGCAGTCGCTGTGATGTGCGCCACGCTTGGCGGGGGGCGGCAACCGAAAGACCCCGGCGCCCGACTTGCCAAGTGACGTACTACTTCGCCACCAAGCGCCGGTGGAGGGCCCGTGTGGGTTTCATCGGCGGTCGTGGGATACGGGCGGGAAGTGGCCAGTATGGTGGTGCGCGCCGCCGAGCTGCCCGCCGTGTGAGGTCGTCACGGGCGGCGAAGCCGATCGGGAGAACCTGCCTTGAGTCGTGAAACTGACACTTCGTCCTCCGGGCCCAACGGGCGCGGAGGAGCCGCGTACCCGTCGGGGACGCCGCCGTACGGGACCCCCATGGCTTCCGACGGCGGTGGCGACCCGGGCCGTTCGGCGACGGGCGCGCGGTCGGACGAGCGCAAGACCGAGACCACGCTGACCACCCGCGTGCGGATCAACATCCCCGGTTCGCGCCCCATTCCGCCGGTCGTCGTCCGCACACCGGTGGCGGAGGCCGAGACCGCGTCGGACGACACGCTCAGCGAGTCGGAGACCACGGGCACCACGAGCATGCCCGTGCTGACGGACACCGCCCCGCCCTCGCCGGAGCCCGCCGAGGCGGCCGGCGAGAAGACCAGCGACTGGTTCGCGCCGCGCAAGCCCGGTGCGCCCAAGCCCGGTTCTGCCGGCGGCTCCACCAACGGTGGCGGTCTTCCCTCGGGTTGGAGCGGCGGCCCGGCGGGCCCCCAGGGCGGGTCGGCGAACGGGTCGGGCACGGGCACCCCGAGCGGTCCCGGCAGCGGCCTGCGTCCCGGTGGCTCCGGTCCGCGGACGAACGGCTCCGGCCCGCTGGGCGGAGCCGGCGGCCCCCGTCCGGGCGGTACGAACGGTGCCGGGCTTCCCGGCGCCACCGGTGCCGGACCCGTGGCGCCCGGCCACGGCGGCGGCACCGGCTCCTTCGACGTGTCGGCCGCGCTGACGGCCGGCTCGCGCCCCGGCGCCAACCCCGACACGGGCGCGGGACGGCGCGACGACCTGCCGTACTTCTCGGACGACGCCGCGAACGGCCGAGACGGCGGACGCGGCCCTGCCGGCGGACCCGGCGGGCCGTACGGTCCGACCGGCGGCCCGGTCACCGGCGACGGGGCCCTGTCCCCGTCTCCCGGCTCCGGCCCCGGCTACGGCGGCCCCGGCGCGGGCCTGGGCTCCGGCCCCGGCGGCTCCGGCCCGGGCGCCGGACGCCCCGGCGGCGGTCCCGGCACCGGTGGGCCCTTCGGCGGCCCCGGCCCGGACTTCGCCGGCCCCGACTTCTCCGGCCCCGGTGGTGGCCTCAGCGACGACACCGCGATCCTCACGCCCCAGCGCCCGGCGCCCGAGCCGGGGCCAGGGGGCCAGCACGGGTACGACGGCCCGGGCGGCATCCGGGAGAACGTGTCCGGACACACCCTGACCAGCGGCATCCCCGTGGTCCCGCCCGGCGCCCAGAGCTCGCCCTTCGGGCCGGGCGGCACCGGCGAGCAGTCGGGTCCGCACACCCCGCCGAAGCTGCCGGACCCCGCGCAGTCGACCACGACCGTCTCCTCGAAGCCGGCGAAGAAGGGCCGCAGCAAGCTGGTGCTGCTGGGCAGCGGGCTCGTGTTCGTGGCGGCGGGCGTGTACGGCGCCGGACTGCTCATGAACCACTCCGACGTGCCCAAGGGCACCACCGTCCTCGGCGTCGACATCGGTGGCGGCACCCGCGACGACGCCGCCAAGAAGCTCGACGCGGCCTTCGGGGACAACACGGACAAGCCGCTCAAGCTGTCGGTCGACGGCGACACCGTGTCGCTCAGGCCGGACCAGGCGGGTCTCCAGCTCGACGCCGACGCCACGGTCAACGCCGCCGCCCAGAGCGACTACAACCCGGTGTCGGTGATCGGCTCGCTGTTCGGCCAGAAGCGCGTGGTCGCGCCCGTCATGCCCGTCGACGAGGAGAAGCTGCGGGCCGCCCTGGAGCGCGCCGCGGGCGGCTCCGGCTCGGCCACCGACGGCACGATCAAGTTCGAGTCCGGCAAGGCCGTCGCCGTGTACGGCAAGGCGGGCAAGGGCATCGCCGTCGACCAGTCCACACGGGCCGTCGAGGACGCCTACCGCGCGCAGGTCGAGACCGGGAAGACGGACCCCGTGACGCTCCCCACGGCCACCAAGGAGCCGTCGGTCTCCAAGGCCGAGGTCGACCGGATGATGAAGGAGTTCGCGGAGCCCGCGATGTCCGGGATCGTCACGGTCAAGGCGGGCTCGGCGGTCATCCAGTTCAGCCCGGAGAACTCCCTGTGGAAGTTCCTCGGCGTCAAGGCCCAGAACGGCAAGCTCGTCGAGTACTACGACAAGGCCGCCCTGAAGGAGCTGTACGGCACCACCTTCGACGGCGTCCTGATCACGCGCGGCACCGGCAAGAAGACCCCGGTGACACCGGAGGACGTGATCGGAGCCCTGCGCCCGGCGCTCCTCGGCAAGAGCGCGGCGGAGCGTACGGCCGTGATCGAGACGAACCCGAGCTGACCGTCTGATCACCACGTACGGAGGGCACCCGGTTCCGCACCGGGTGCCCTCCGTGTCGTTCAGCCGCCCGGACGTCTCAGTTGAGCATCGCCCGGGCCGCCCGTGCCTGGCCGCGTACCCGGTCGGCGGCCTGTTCGTCGACGGCCGATACGACGTCGGCGTACGCGTCGAGCTCGGCGGCGCCCCGCAGGAAGTCGCCGCGCTGGACGAGGAGCTGGGCGTGCTCGTGGCGCAGGCGGGCGGGGTGGGAGGGCAGGAGCAGGGAGAGCTCCACGGCCCACAGGGAGACGTCCGAGCGTTCGGGGCGGGCGGCGGCCCAGGCGCGGATGTTGTTCAGGACGCGCAGCACCACGTCGAGCGGGGCGGCGGGCTCCAGCATCGACGGGTCGAGTCGCGCGCCCGTGGCCCCCACGACCAGGAGCTCCGCGTCCCCACCGGTCAGGACGCGCCCTCCCTCGAACGGGTCGGCCAGTACCTGTTCCTCAGGGGGCCCGAACCCCACGACGAAGTGGCCCGGCAGGGCGACCCCGTAGACGGGCGCGCCGGCTCGCCGGGCGACCTCCATCCACACCACCGACAGCAGAATGGGCAGCCCGTGCCGCCGCCGCAGCACCTCGTGCAGCAGCGACGACTCCAGCCGCTGGTAGTCGCCGGGCGAGCCGCGGAACCCGCAGCGCTCGCCGAGCAGCTCGGCCAGTGCGAGCGCCCAGGCACGGGGGTCGCCGGGACGGAACGGCACCTGCCCGGCCAGCCGGTCGAGTTCGATCTGCGCGGCGTCCTCCCCGGCGTCGTCCAGCGTTCCGTCGCCGGCCGCGCCCACCAGCAGGCACAGCGTCACCAGATCCGGGCGCTCGGCCCGCGCCTCCTCCGCGAACCGCCGCCGCACCTCCGCGGCCCGCTCCGGCTCAGGAGGCCGTGGCGCACCCATGGTCTCGTCGTGCCCGCTCACGATGATCGGTACGGCTCGCCGGGGGAACCGCCCATGCCGGTACCGGGCGCGTCAGGTTCCCGATAGTGGTGGTACGCGTGGTGCGCCCGGAAGCCCATCGCCCCGTACAGCGCCCGCGCCCCCGTGTTGCCCGTCTCCACCTGGAGCCAGCCGGCCGAGGCGCCCTCGTCCAGGGCCTGGCGGGCGAGGGCGGTCATGACGGCGGTGGCGAGGCCCTGGCGGCGACGGGACGGATCGACCTCCACCGCCGCGAAGCCCGCCCAGCGGCCGTCCACCACACACCGCCCGATGGCCGCCGGAGGGGCGCCCGCCGGTCCCGGTACCGTCGCGAACCACACCGAGGGGCCGCTCCCCAGCACCGTCAGCGCCACCTCGCTCACGCCTTTGCGCTGGTAGCGGCTCAGCCACGCCTCGTCCGCCACCCGCGACAGCACCACCCCACCGGGCAGATCGTGGTCGGCGACGGGTGCCAGCGAGCCGACCCACAGCTCGGCCGTCACCTCCCGCACCCACCCCCGCCGCTCCAGCTCCGCGCACAGCTGCTCCTGCGTGCCCTCGGCGCCGGTGGCGAGCTGTGCGTAAGCGGGAAGCCCCCGGGCCGCGTACCAGGACCGTACGGACGCCAGCGCCTCGTCGAGCGGCAGCCCGGGATCGCCGAGGGGCAGCACGGAGTTGGCGCGCCGCGTAAATCCGGAGGCGGCCCGCAGCTCCCACTCGCCGAGCGGCTCGCGCTCCAGCGGCTGCCAGCCCCGCGCGGCCACCCGTGCCAGTTCCGCGTACGAGGCGGCGGGGCCCCGCCGGCGCGCCGGGGCCCCGGGAACGACCTTGCCCGCCACCAGTGACGACTCCGGTATCCGCACCCGCTCACCGTTCCGCCGTGTGATCAGGAGCACGCCGTCGTCCCATGATGTGAGAACACCGACCGTGTCGGTGAACAACTCACCCTTGGGCGCATCTTCGTAGAGCTGTCGTACCGAGACGCGTTTGCCCACGTCAGCGGCTGTGATACGGACTTCGAGTCGTGCGCCGGTAGAGAATTCCACAGGTCGGGCCACCCCTCCTGTTCGGATCATGCCCAGGAACGGAGATACTAGGTGCGGGCATCGACGACGCCGCGCTCCCGCGCGCCAGGCGGCGGAGCCTGAGGAGGCCCGCCAGCGCCCTATCGAGGAGGAACGACAGCGTGACCTACGTCATCGCAGAGCCTTGTGTCGACGTCAAGGACAAGGCGTGCATCGAGGAGTGCCCGGTCGACTGCATCTATGAGGGGCAGCGGTCCCTTTACATCCACCCGGACGAATGCGTCGACTGTGGCGCCTGTGAACCGGTCTGCCCGGTCGAGGCGATCTTCTACGAGGATGACACCCCGGAGGAGTGGAAGGACTACTACAAGGCGAACGTCGAGTTCTTCGACGAGCTGGGTTCTCCCGGTGGCGCGAGCAAGCTGGGGCTGATCGAGCGTGACCACCCCTTCATCGCGGGCCTGCCCCCGATGAACCAGGAAGAGCACTGAGCGGTCCTCACCCGCGCCACCTCGGTCCCGTACGGCACGATCGTCCTGATCGCCGTACGGGACCGAGGCGTACGTACGAGAAAGTGAGCCAGATCCCGTGTCCGCAGTCTCCGACCGGCTCCCCACCTTCCCCTGGGACAAGCTGGAGCCGTACAAAGCGACGGCCAGGGCCCACCCGGGTGGCATCGTCGACCTCTCCGTCGGCACCCCGGTGGACCCGGTCCCCGACCTGATCCAGAAGGCGTTGGTCGCCGCGGCCGACTCCCCGGGCTACCCGACGGTCTGGGGCACCCCCGAGCTGCGGGACGCGATCACGGGCTGGGTGGAGCGCCGCCTCGGCGCCCGCGAGGTCACCCACCGCCACGTCCTGCCGATCGTCGGCTCGAAGGAACTCGTCGCCTGGCTGCCGACCCAGCTGGGCCTCGGCCCCGGCGACCGCGTCGCGTACCCGCGCCTGGCCTACCCGACGTACGAGGTCGGCGCCCGCCTCGCCCGCGCCGAGTACGAGGTGTACGACGACCCCACCGAGCTGGACCCGGCCGGTCTGAAGCTGCTGTGGCTGAACTCGCCCTCGAACCCGACGGGCCGCGTGCTCGGCAAGGACGAGCTGACCCGGATCGTCGCCTGGGCCCGCGAGCACGGGATCCTCGTCTTCTCCGACGAGTGCTACCTGGAGCTCGGCTGGGAGGCCGACCCCGTCAGCGTTCTGCACCCGGATGTCTGCGGCGGCTCGTACGAGGGGATCGTCTCGGTCCACTCGCTCTCCAAGCGCTCCAACCTGGCGGGCTACCGCGCGGCCTTCCTGGCCGGTGACCCCGCGGTCCTCGGCCCGCTGCTGGAGATCCGCAAGCACGGCGGCATGATGACGGCCGCGCCGACCCAGGCGGCCGTGGTCGCGGCGCTGGGAGACGACGAGCACGTCCGCCTGCAGCGGGAGCGGTACGCGGCCCGCCGGACCCTCCTGCGCGACGCCCTGCTGGACCACGGCTTCCGCATCGAGCACAGCGAGGCGAGCCTCTACCTGTGGGCGACCCGTGACGAGTCCTGCTGGGACACCGTGGCCCACCTCGCCGAGCGCGGGATCCTGGTCGCGCCCGGCGACTTCTACGGCCCGGCGGGCGACCGCTTCGTCCGCGTGGCGCTGACGGCGACGGACGAGCGGGTGGCGGCGGCGGTGGAGCGGCTGCGCTGAGCGCCCACCGGGCACAGCGGGAGCAGGACAGCAAAGGAGGGGGCCGGGGAACGCGATGTTCCCCGGCCCCCTCCTGAGCACGCACCGGTCCGGAACCGCTCGTCAGAGCGGCAGGCCGCCCTTCAGGGGCGTGCCCTTGGTCGACAGCCCCTTGGTCGGCAGGCCCTTGCCCTTGGCCGGCAGCTTGCCCTTTCCGGCGGACTTGGTGGGCAGGTCCTTGCCCGCCGCCTTCGTGGCGTCACCGAGGAGGCCGCCTGCCTGGCCGGCCGCGGTCCCGGCCGTCTTCTGGGCGACGGGCGTCGCGGTCTTGGCCACCTTGCCACCGGTCTTGCCGGCGGCCGGCAGGGTCTTGCTCACGGCCTTGCCTCCGGTCTTGCCCGCGAGCCCGGTGACCTTCTGCGCCGTGTCGTCGGCGGTGTTGCCGACGTTCGCCCCGTCCAGGGTGGACAGTCCGCCGACGTTCGGGGTGGCCGGGAGCTCGGGTGCCGCGCTCGCGGAGCCGGCCGCACCGACCACGGAGGCCGCTCCCGCTGCGGTGAGCAGCGCGGCACGGGCGATCCGACGGGTCAGGGGGAGGGACATGGTGCTCCTTTGACGGGAGGGAACGTTGAAGTGTCCGACCGTTCCCGGGGGCTGAGCGGCTGGCTGCCGGTCGGCCCTTGATCGTCCGGGTTCGGACGCAGTGACTACCGCTCGAAGGCCGCGAAGGTTGCGGTGATCCCGTGTAAAGAATTGGCAATGCGTCGCATTATCGGATGCGGACGAAAACGGGTGAAGGGACGCTGTCCGGTAACCCTGTGGAAGGGACACAGCCCTTTGTTCCCAAGGGTTTTCACGGGTTCGGAGGGCTTCTCCCCGCAGCCCGGGTGAGGGGGCGGAAATTTGCGCACATCGTCCACGGGCCGTGCTGGACGTACCCCCTGCGGGTGACCGTCGGCGTCTACTGTCCAGTGACGATTCGAACTTCGGAGAGACCGTCCCGCCCGGCGCCCTTGTCGCCGTACGCGCTGCCGGAGGCGCCGCTGTCCGCCGGTGTGCGCCACTCGCCCGCCCGGCCGCCGGCGACCCACTCCCGGCCCGCGTACGCCACCCGCTCGATGTGCAGGGCCGACGAATTGGCCACGGCCCAGTGCGCGAGCTCCCAGCCGCGACGCCGGAGCGAGGCCTCGGAGGCCCTGCCGGAGCCGGGGCCGGTCTGCACGGGGATGGTGACGGTGTTGGCGGCCGGGGCCGTGGAAGAGGGCGTGGCGGCCGCCGCGGGGGCGTTGGCGGGCGCGGGGGTGCCCGTGGAAGCGTCGGCCCGCATCTGCGTCGCGGCCGACTGCAGCACGGTGCCGCCGAAGTCCCGTTCGAGCGCGGCCCGCACCGCGTCCGGGCCGCCCTTCGAGGTCGCACCGGGGCGCCCCTCGCAGGTCAGGGTGGCCGCCGCGCGGCCGGTCAGGGCGGCGGCGAGCAGCGTGGCGTCCGGCTCGTGCTTCGCGTACGCCTGCGGGAAGCCGCTGCGCTGCACTCGCTGGGCGGCGACGGTCAGCGGCAGCCGCGAGTAGCCGGGCACCTTGGCGAGGTGCTCGTAGAACTCACCCGCCGAGTACGTCGGGTCCATGATCTGCTTCTCGGTGCCCCAGCCCTGGGACGGGCGCTGCTGGAACAGGCCCAGCGAGTCCCGGTCGCCGTGCGTGATGTTGCGCAGCCCCGACTCCTGCAGCGCGGTCGCCAGGGCGATGGTCACGGCCCGCTCGGGCATGCCGCGCGAGGTGCCCACGGCGGAGATCGTCGCGGCGTTCGTGGCCTGCTCCGGCGTGAACTCGTACGACGCGCCGTCTCCCTTCCCCGACACCACCTCGCACCGCGGAGCGCCTGTTCCGCCGGTGAGGTACTGCATCGCCAGGTACCCCGCGAGCGCGAGAAGGACGGTGAATGCGGCCCCGAGGCGGAGGACGCGGCCACGGCGACGACGAGAAGGAGGGGACAGCTCTGACACGCCTCCGAATTTATCGGAGACACCTGTCAGCGACGTGTGCGTCTGTGACTACTGGTGCCAGGGGTGGCGAGATTCGGTCGCTGAAGGACGCATTCCGGGCGGCGGCCGGTGCACGGTCCGCGGCGCGTTAGGGTCGTCCGCATGGCCGACACCCCGCTTGACCTCACGCTGGACGCCGCGCGGCTGACCGCCCGGCTCGTGGACTTCCCCTCCGAGAGCGGCAGCGAGAAGCCGCTCGCGGACGCGATCGAGGGCGCGCTGCGTGCCCTGCCGCACCTCACGGTCGACCGGTACGGCAACAACGTCGTGGCCCGCACGAACCTGGGCCGCGCCGAGCGTGTGATCCTCGCCGGACACATCGACACGGTCCCCATCGCGGACAACGTGCCCTCACGGCTGGACGAGGACGGCGTGCTCTGGGGCTGCGGCACGTGCGACATGAAGTCCGGGGTGGCGGTCCAGCTGCGGATCGCGGCCACGGTCCCGGAGCCGAACCGCGACGTGACCTTCGTCTTCTACGACAACGAAGAGGTCGCCGCACACCTGAACGGCCTGAAGCATGTGTCGGAAGCCCACCCGGACTGGCTGGAGGGCGACTTCGCGGTCCTCCTGGAGCCCTCGGACGGGCAGGTCGAGGGCGGTTGCCAGGGCACCCTGAGGGTGCTGCTGAGGACGAAGGGCGAGCGGGCGCACTCGGCGCGCGGCTGGATGGGCTCCAACGCGATCCACGCGGCGGCCCCGATCCTGGCCCGGCTGGCGTCGTACGAGCCGCGCCACCCGGTGATCGACGGCCTGGAGTACCGGGAGGGCCTGAACGCCGTCGGCATCTCCGGTGGCGTGGCCGGCAACGTGATCCCCGACGAGTGCGTGGTCACGGTCAACTTCCGCTACGCGCCGGACCGTACGGAGGCCGAGGCGCTGGCGCATGTCCACGAGGTGTTCGCGGACTGCGGGGTGGAGGAGTTCGTCGTGGACGACCACAGCGGCGGAGCACTCCCCGGCCTCTCCCACCCGGCGGCCGCCGCCTTCATCGAGTCGGTCGGCGGCACCCCGCAGCCCAAGTACGGCTGGACGGACGTGTCCCGCTTCAGCGCGCTCGGTGTCCCGGCGGTCAACTACGGCCCCGGGAATCCGATCCTGGCCCACAAGCGGGACGAGCGGGTGGAGACGGCGAAGATCATCGCGGGGGAGGAGCGCCTGAGGGAGTGGCTGACCTCCTGACAGCACCGTGCCGTGCCGATCGCCGTGGCGGTTCGTGGCGGACATGCCGACGTCCCCCCTCCGTAACCCGCGTGGATCTACGCTGAGGTGGAACGACCCGGCACGGCGGAGGGAGCGCACATGGCTACCGGTAACCCGGAGGGCAAGAAGCAGCCACCGGAGGAGCAGCGGTTGGGTCCCGTGCTGCGCAGGCGCGGTCAGGTGCAGGCGAGCACGACGGACCAGCGGCTGCTGGACGCGGGCGGCCCCTCGGACTGGGTCCACACCGATCCCTGGCGGGTCCTGCGCATCCAGTCGGAGTTCATCGAGGGCTTCGGCACACTGGCCGAACTCCCTCCCGCGATCAGCGTGTTCGGCTCGGCCAGGACTCCGGTGGACTCCCCCGAGTACAAGTCGGGGGTCGCCCTCGGGCGCGGCCTGGTCGAGGCGGGCTTCGCGGTCATCACCGGTGGCGGTCCCGGTGCCATGGAGGCGGCCAACAAGGGTGCCGTGGAGGCGCAGGGCATCTCGGTCGGCCTCGGTATCGAGCTGCCCTTCGAGCAGGGCCTCAACCCCTACGTCGACATCGGCCTCAACTTCCGCTACTTCTTCGTGCGGAAGATGATGTTCGTCAAGTACGCGCAGGGGTTCGTCGTCCTGCCGGGCGGTCTCGGCACCCTCGACGAACTCTTCGAGGCCCTGACCCTCGTCCAGACCCAGAAGGTCACCCGCTTCCCCATCGTCCTCTTCGGCACCGAGTACTGGGGCGGCCTCGTCGACTGGCTCCGCAACACCCTCGTCGCCCAGGGCAAGGCCTCGGAGAAGGACCTGCTCCTGTTCCACCTGACGGACGACGTGGACGAGGCGGTGGCCCTGGTGTCGAAGGAGGCGGGCCGGTAGGGGAGCCGGGGTGTTCTTCGCCCCCGCCGGGGCTCCGCCCCGGACCCCGATTCAGCCCGTCCGGCGTTTGAGGACGAGGTTGAAGGCCGACAGGCGGGGCTCTGGGGGCGCAGCCCCCAGGGATGGGACGGGTAGGGGCGGCGGGGGCGAGGAAAACCCGGGCGCCGGCGCTACGCCAGCCCCCGCCGGGCCACGGCCGGCGGCCGGTGCCCGGTGATCGACGCCACCATGTCCAGCACCTGCCGCGTTTCGGCGACCTCGTGCACCCGGTACACCTGCGCCCCCAGCCACGCGGACACCGCGGTGGTCGCCAGCGTCCCCACCACCCGCTCCTTCACCGGCTTGTCCAGCGTCTCCCCCACGAAGTCCTTGTTGGACAAGGACACGAGCACCGGCCACCCCGTCGCGACCATCTCACCCAGCCGCCGCGTCGCCTCCAGACTGTGCCGCGTGTTCTTGCCGAAGTCGTGCCCGGGATCGATGAGCACCCCGTCCCGCGGCACCCCGAGGGCCACCGCCCGTTCGGCCAGCCCCACCGTCACCCGCAGGATGTCGGCCATGACGTCGTCGTACGTGACGCGATGAGGCCGCGTACGGGGTTCGGCACCCCCCGTGTGCGTACACACCAGCCCCACCCCGTACCGCGCCGCGACCTCCGCCAGCCGGGGGTCCACCCCGCCCCACGCGTCGTTGAGCAGATCCGCCCCCGCCTCGCAGACCGCCTCACCCACCTCGTGCCGCCAGGTGTCGACGCTGATGACGACATCGGGGAAGCGACGGCGGACCTCCGCGACGAAGCCCACGGTCCGCCGCGCCTCCTCCTCGGCCGTCACGTCCTCGCCCGGCCCGGCCTTGACCCCGCCGATGTCGATGATCGCGGCGCCCTCGGCCACGGCCTGCTCCACGCGCGCGAGTGCGGGCTCGTCCCGGAAGGTGGCCCCCTGGTCGTAGAAGGAGTCGGGGGTCCGGTTCACGATCGCCATGATCACCGGCTCCCGCGTACCGAATTCACGCCTGCCCAGCCTGAGCATGCCCTGTGACCTCTCCCAGTACTTCCCGCTGCTTAGCCGTCTGCGACCTTAACTGTCAGACTCGCATGGCACGATCGGAGCCGGGGGCGCCCCGGAGGCGCAGCACGAGAGTAAGGGGTACCTCAGCGATGTTCATGTTCTTGTTCCTGGTCGTCGCGCTGGCCGTCGTGGTGGCCGCGGTGACGCTCGCCGTGGTGGGGGGCGGCGAGCGCGACGTGCTGCCCGAGGCCGCGCCCGAGCGCTTCCAGGACCCCCTGCCGCTGGACCGCCCCGTGAACCGCGCCGACGTGGAGACACTCCGCTTCCCCGTCGCCGTGCGCGGCTACCGCATGTCGGACGTGGACGACGCCCTCGGCCGTCTCGGCGCCGAGCTCGCCGAGAGAGACGCCCGGATCGCCGACCTGGAGGCCGCCCTGGCGGGCGCCCGCTCGGCCGGTCCGCCGACCTCGCCGCACAAGCCGGAGGAGGGGGAACACCGGTGAGCGGCGCCGCGATGGAGGGGCCGGACGGCAGGCTGCGCTGCCCGTGGGCCCTGTCGACCGAGGACTACGTGGCGTACCACGACGAGGAGTGGGGCCGCCCGGTCCACGGCGACGACGCGTTGTTCGAGCGGCTCTCCCTGGAGGCCTTCCAGTCGGGGCTCTCCTGGATCACCATCCTCCGCCGACGTCCCGGCTTCCGGGCCGCCTTCGCCGACTTCAAGATCGCCTCGGTGGCCTCCTTCACCGACGACGACCGGGCCCGTCTCCTCGCCGACCCGGGCATCATCCGCAACCGCGCCAAGATCGACGCCACCCTCGCCAACGCACGCGTGCTGGCCGAATGGTCCCCGGGCGAGCTGGACGAGCTGATCTGGTCCCACGCCCCCGATCCGGCGACCCGCCCCGCCCCGAAGAGCCTGACCGACGTCCCCGCCGTCACGGCCGAGTCGACGGCCCTGTCGAAGGCCCTGAAGAAGAGGGGCCTGCGCTTCGTGGGCCCCACCACGGCGTACGCGCTGATGCAGGCATGCGGCCTGGTCGACGACCACCTGTCGGACTGCACGGCAAGGCGCGGCTGAGCCGCCGCCCCGGCGGGGCCGGGACCGAGTCGCACGGGGCCGATCAGCACGAGCCTGAGCCGTACGGGACGGAGAGGGGGGCCGCCGCACTGCCACCCCACAGCCGCCCGTCCCGTCCGCGCCCGTCCCACCCCGCGCCCGTCCCACCCCGCGCCCGCCCGTCCCCGACCGCTCAGCGCCCCAGGTACTTCGGCTTCTCCTTGTTGACGAACGCCTGCACCGCGATCCCGTGGTCCTCCGAGGAGCCCGCCCTCGTCTGGAGCTCGTCCTCCTTCTCGAGCGTCTCCTCCAGGGAGTGGGACAGCCCGTAGGCGACGGCCTCCTTCAGCGCCGCGTACGCCAGGGTCGGGCCCTCGGCCAGCGCCCGGGCCACCTTCTCCGCCTCGGCCCGCAGCTCGGACGCCGGGACGACGCGGCCCGCGATGCCCAGCTCGTACGCCTCCTGGGCCTTGATACTGCGCGGGAAGAGCAGCAGGTCGGTGGCGCGCCCGGGGCCGACCACCCGTGGCAGGGTCCATGAGACGCCGGAGTCGGCGGTCAGCGCGACCCCCGCGAACGACGTGTTGAAGGACGCCGTGTCCGCGACGACGCGGTAGTCCGCGGCCAGCGCGAAGCCGAAGCCCGCCCCTGCCGCGACCCCGTTCACACCCGCCACCACGGGCTTCGCCATCCCCGCCAGCGCCCGCACGATGGGGTTGTAGTGCTCGCGTACGGTGCTCATGGTCTGACCGGAGCCGGTCTCGCGGTCCGCCGCGAGCAGCCCGATGTGCTCCTTGAGGTCCTGGCCCACGCAGAACGCGCGGTCCCCGGCGGCCGTGAGCAGCACGGCCCGTACGGCGTCGTCGTCGGCGGCGGACCGTGCCGCCTCCCGAAGGGCGACCTTGGTCTCGACGTTCAGCGCGTTCATCGCCTCCGGGCGGTTCAGCGTGATCGTCGCCAGTCCGTCGCTCACTTCGTAGAGCACGGTGTCGGCCATGGTGGTTCCCCTCCGTGTCGCGGCTCCGGCGTACCGGTCGGTACGTCCTTGGGTCACCCGCACAGCATGGCGGAGATCACCAGCGGTGGCGCGGGCGGGACATGTGACCTGCGTCAAAGAATTCCGGTTGGCGGAACTCCGGCGGAAGTCCGTGGGGTCGCGCAGTATCGCAGCCACATCGCCGAATTGAGTGGTTTTGCTCGCGCGCGTTGCCCAAGCGATGCCGACTGATGTTGGTCATCGGGTCCTGAGATGCGGGATAATGGCCTGGAAGCAATGTGTTCGATGCCGGTGTCGCGTGTCCGAGTGGGGAACGCGCGTGCCCTTCAAGGGGGCCGTCGGCTGACGTTGAGCTGGTTTCAGGAAGGGGAACGAGCATGGCGGCCATGAAGCCGCGGACGGGCGATGGCCCGCTCGAGGTGACCAAAGAGGGGCGGGGCATCGTCATGCGCGTTCCGCTCGAAGGCGGCGGTCGGCTCGTCGTCGAGCTGACCCCTGACGAGGCCGATGCCCTCGGCGACGCCCTCAAGAAGGTCGTCGGCTGACGCGGAAGCGACCATACCCTTTCAACTGCCCCGGCACCGAACGCGGTGCCGGGGCGGTTGTTTGCGGGGTGGCCGTCGATCGGCCGGCGCCTGGTCACCCGGGCCGGTCATGACGCCTCCCCGGTCATCCGCGACCGGTCACTCTGGCCGGTAACGATGCCTCCGCGGTCGTCCTCGGCCGGGGACCCAGGCCCCTGAGGCCCCGGTTGTCCGCGGTCATCCGCGACCGGTCACTCTGGCCGGTCATGAGGCCTCCGCGGTCGTCCTCGGCCGGTGGCCCTGGCCCTCAGCGGCCCGGTCATCCGTGACCGGTCACTCTGGCCGGTCATAAGGCCTCCGCGGTCATCCTCCGGCCGGTGGTTCCGGTGGTTCCGGTTCCGGTGGTTCCGGTGGTTCCGGTGACTCCAGTGGCCCCGAGGTCCCCGGTGGCCCGGGTAGCCCCGGTGGCCCCGACTTCCCCAGTCGCCCGGGTAGCCCCGGTGGCCCCGACTTCCCCGGTTACCCGCCGCCGGTCACTCCCGCCTCCCCGGTTCGCGGCCGGCCGCTCCGGCTTCCCTGGCCGCCTCCCCAGCCGGTCGCTCCAGCCGGTCGCTCCGGTCGGTCATTCCCGTCCGGGTCCGCGGGACGCGCCCCGCGTCACCGTTTGACCGCGCACAGCAGCCCGTCACCCACCGGAAGCAGCGACGGCACCAGGTCCTGGCTCTCCCGGACCGTGCGCAGCAGCTCACGGATGCGTATGACCTCCGTGGGCTGCGGGCCCGAGTCGACGGTCCTGCCGTTGGCGAAGACGCCCTCGAAAACCACCAGGCCTCCCGGACGCAGCAGACGCAACGATTCAGCGAGGTACTCCAGGGACTCCAGCCGGTCACCGTCGCAGAAGACGAGGTCGTAGCCGGCGTCCGCGAGCCGGGGCAGCACATCCAGGGCCCGGCCCGGGATGAAACGGGCCCGGTTGCTGGCGAAGCCGCACGCGCGGAAGGCCTGCCGGGCGAACTGCTGGTGTTCCGGCTCGGGGTCCACGGTGGTCAGGACCCCGTCCGGCCGCATACCGCGCAGCAGATGGATCCCGGAGACGCCGGTCCCGGTCCCGATCTCCGCCACCGCCTTCGCGTCCACGGTGGCGGCGAGCAACCGCAGCGCGGCGCCCGTGCCGGGCGACACCGAGCGCAGCCCCGCCTCACGGGCCCGGTCACGGGCCCAGCGCAGAGCTTCGTCCTCGGCGACAAAGGCGTCGGCGAACGCCCAGCTCGTCTGCCGGTTGCCGGTAATGACCCTCTCCTGTCCCCGCGGTGGCCTCGGCGTGACTGTATCCGTTGGCCCCGGGAACCCGCAGATGGGACCGGTCGTTTAGAGGGGTGGCAGAGACGGCGGGGGGCATCGGATGGATCAGGACACCGAGCAAGTGCTGACACAGGCCCATCAGCCGAGGCAGCGAGTATCAAAATTTCGTAAAACCGCTTATCCGGAGCTAACGGGCGAGGTGGCTATGGTAGGGGCTCCACTGGACACCACCAGAGCCGATAGGGGAGGTGCGGCTGCGCCTGTGGATCGGAGAGGAGTGCTGCGGCGCTTTCTCGGGTCGGCGGGCAGGCCGAAATCCGTGAACGACACCGCTGACCACAGCCACGCCGCTGACTTCGCCCAGACCGCGACCTTCTCCACCGACGCGGACGGGCAGGCGTGGACTCCGCCCACCTGGGAGGAGATCGTCAGCACGCACAGCGGCCGGGTCTACCGACTGGCATACCGTCTGACCGGAAACCAGCACGACGCGGAGGATCTCACCCAGGAGGTCTTCGTCCGCGTCTTCCGCTCCCTGTCCACCTACACGCCGGGCACCTTCGAGGGCTGGCTGCACCGCATCACCACGAACCTCTTCCTGGACATGGTGCGCCGCAAGCAGCGCATCCGCTTCGACGCGCTCGGCGAGGACGCGGCCGAGCGGCTGCCCAGCCGCGAGCCCTCCCCTCAGCAGGTCTTCAACGACTCGCACTTCGACGCGGACGTCCAGCAGGCCCTCGACACCCTCGCCCCCGAGTTCCGCGCCGCCGTGGTGCTGTGCGACATCGAGGGACTGTCGTACGAGGAGATCGCCGCGACCCTCGGCGTCAAGCTCGGCACGGTCCGCTCCCGGATCCACCGCGGCCGTTCCCAGCTGCGCAAGGCCCTCGCGCACCGTTCGCCGGAGGCCCGCCGCGCCGAGCGCCGCACCTTCGCCGTCGGAGTGCCGGCGCTGGGAGGAGGGGGCGCGACCGCGTGAGTGGATCACGGCCGAATCCCGGCGAGCGGCGTGTCGCCGACCAGCATCTTGGGGACCGACTCTCCGCCCTGGTGGACGGAGAGCTCGGTCATGACGCGCGTGAGCGCGTCCTGGCCCACCTCGCCACCTGTGCGAAGTGCAAGGCGGAGGCGGACGCCCAGCGCCAGTTGAAGAACGTGTTCGCGGAGGCGGCCCCTCCGTCGCCCTCCGAGAGCTTCCTGGCCCGCCTCCAGGGGCTTCCCGGGGGAGGTGACCTCGACGGCGGTGGCTCACCGCTGGGCGGGGGAGGCTTCGGGAGAAGACTTCCGGGTCCGGGAGCAGAACCGGGGCTCCCCGGTGATCCCAGGACCGTAGCGGGCCCCGGAATCTTCGGAGCGAGGGGTGAGCCCTTCGGATACGTCCCGTCGGGGCCGCACTCCGGTGTGCTGTCGCCGTCGGAGGAGCGCCGCCTGTTCGGTGGCCGCGGGTTCGCCGGCGGACGTGGCTTCTTCGGCGACCGCGGGCTGCCCGGCAGCGGGCGTGGGTTCTTCGGCGACCGGACCCCCGCCAGTGGACGGGACTACTTCGGCGACGCCGGTCCGGGACTGTCCGGGAATCCAGGGCCGTCGGAGGGCTCTGATGCCGCCGGCGCCGACGGGAACGGGGCCGCGCGGGGCGCGGAGGCCGTTGCCCCCGTCGCCGGCAGTGGTGTCACCGGGGGGCACGGCGACAGCGGTGACCGTGGCTTCCGTATCCACCACGTCGGGCGTCACGACGCCGATCGGCAGGCTTCGCGAGGCCTGCGGTTTGCCTTCGTGGCGGCCGGGGCGGTGTCACTGGCCGCCATCGCACTCGGAGGGATGTCCACCGGCGTGCCGGTGGACACCACGGAGGCACGGGGCGGTCCGGGCTCGGGAAGCAACGTGACGCCGATGCGGGCGCCAGGTTCGAGCACCCCCACCGTCCCCGAGTCACAGCGCCGCCGCGGATCCGTCGCTCCGCTGCTCGGACAGGGACACGGATTCATGGGCGAGGCCCCCGTGGCGCCCACCGAGGTGTCCGCACCCCTGCTGCCCGGGGTCCCCGCTCCGGCCGGCCGGAGTCAGCAGACCGCGCATCCGCTGACCACCCCGGTGCTGGCCGGCGCGGCCGCGATGTCCCCGCTCATACGGCCGCTCTCGGCGAACTCGCACGTGCTGTCGGCGGAATGGCCGGCAACGCCGGAGTTCGTTGCTCCGGGCCTGCTGACGGCCCCCGCCACGACCACGTCCCCCACACCCACCCCTCCCGCGGTCCCCTGACTCCGTCCACTGCGCCGCGGCCCGTGAACCTGGTTGAATCCATGGTGGGCCGCGTCCGCCGGGTTGACCCCGGACGCGGAGTCGACGATCTGCGATGACCGCCGGCGAGGTCTGCCGCGGGCCAGGTGTGGGGAGAGCATTGAACGAGGGGAAACCCACGAAGGCGAAGTGGTGGAACCGCCCCAGAGTCCAGGGCGCGGAGGCCGGCCTGACGCCGGATCACATGGCGGACGGGCGGGTCTCGTCCGGGACGGAGGACTCCCGGGATGCGTCCGCCCGGACGACTCCGGTGCCGGGGCCCGAGGACGCCGAGGGCCCGACAGTGGGCTCCTCGACCGACCCGGCTGAGACGGCGGGTCCGGCTGGGGCGGCGGGTCCGGCCTTCGTTCAGGACGGTGTGGCCGGTTCGGCGGGGGTGAGTGCGGCCGTGAGGGTGAGGGCAGCGGGTGCGGGTGACGCCGACGGTGGCGACAGCGGTGGCGACTTCGAGTTGAGGCGTCCGGAGGAGGCGGCTCCCGATGCCGGTGCGGCGAACGACGGCGACTTCGAGCCGGCCCGGCCCCAAGTCCCGGCAGCGCGGGCCGAGAGTCCCGCCGGGGCGCGGGAACAGACCGGTACCGAAGGCGACTTCGAGCTCGCACGGCCGATCGGTGCCGTGATGTCTGCGTCTGCGTCTGCGTCCGCGTCTGCGTCCACGTCTGCGTCTGCGTCCGCGTCCGCGGCTGTGCCCGCGCCCGCGCCGGGTGGGACGACCGGGACGAGCAGCGTGGCAGAGGTGCCGGACCAACCCGCGCCCACAGACGCCGTACCAGCGAGCGGGGCCCCCATCGGCGACGCGTCCTCCCGCGCCCTACCCGAAGCCGGCATACCGCAGGGCAGCCCGGCAGACGCCGGTGCCCCCACCGAGCGGCCCAGGCCGCTGCACGACCCCGACCCCTACAGCACCCCGCCCTACGGTGAGCCGGGCCCCTGGGCGCCCGCGCCGCCGGTCCAGCACCCGGGGACTTCCGCGGACGGTACGGCTGTCGAGCCCGCGGCTCCGCCCCACGGGGCGCCCGCCGCGGTGCGGACGCCGGTGCCGGGGACGCCCGGCCCGGCCGACGGCGCGCCCCACGGAGCGGTCATGCCGCCCGTCTCCGCCGGTCTCTCCGCTCCGCCCCCACCCTCGGCCTGGTTCGACCGGGGGAACTCCCACGAGCCGGGAGGCACTCCCTCAGCGCCACCCCACAACCCCTGGCGGAACTACGACCCCTGGGCTGTCGCCCCCGGGCCCCTGCAGCAGAACGGGGCCGCGGTGCCGAGCGAGGACCAGCGGCGCAGGCGTACGCGCAAGGCTCTCGTCCTGGGCGCCGTGCTCCTCGCGCTCACCTCCGGCGGCATCGGCGGAGCCGTCGGCGCCTATCTGGAGCGCAACGGCGGGATCGCGGACGTCGAGCTGCCCCAGGCCGCGGACGGAGCCAAGGGCCGCGCGCCCGACAGCGTCGCCGGGATCGCGGCCAGCGCGCTGCCCAGCGTGGTCACCCTGCACGTGAGCGGTGCGGACGAGCAGGGCACCGGCACCGGCTTCGTGCTCGACGAGCGGGGACACATCCTCACCAACCACCACGTCGTCGAACCGGCCGGCGAGAGCGGCGAGATCTCCGTGACCTTCAGCGGAGGCGAGACCGCCAAGGCCACGATCGTCGGCAAGGACAGCGGCTACGACCTCGCCGTGGTCAGGGTCTCGGGTGTCAGCGGGCTCAAGCCGCTGCCCCTCGGCAACTCCGACGACGTCCAGGTCGGCGACCCCGTCGTCGCCATCGGAGCGCCCTTCGACCTGGCCAACACCGTCACCTCGGGCATCATCAGCGCCAAGGAGCGGCCCATCACCGCGGGCGGAGGGGAAGGCGACGGGAGCGACATCAGTTACGTGGACGCGCTGCAGACCGACGCGCCGATCAACCCGGGCAACTCCGGTGGCCCCCTGGTCGACGCCAGTGCCCGCGTGATCGGCATCAACAGCGCCATCCGCTCCGCGGACAACGGCTCCGGCCTGGAGAGCGGACAGGCCGGTTCGATAGGCCTCGGCTTCGCCATCCCCATCAACCAGGGCAAGCGCGTCGCCGAGGAGCTGATCAACACGGGCAGGGCGACCCACCCCGTCATCGGCGTGACGCTCGACATGGACTACGCCGGCGACGGAGCCCGGGTCGGCACCGAGAGCAATGGCTCAGGGCCCCCGGTCAAGGCAGACGGCCCCGGTGACAAGGCCGGCATCAAGGCGGGCGACGTCATCACGGAGGTCGACGGACAGCGCGTCCACTCCGGCGAGGAACTCATCGTCAAGATCCGTGCCCACCGCCCCGGCGACCGGCTGGAACTCACCCTTCAGCGCGACGGCCGGGACAGGCGGATCACCCTGACTCTCGGTTCCTCCGGAGGCTGAGCGGGCCGGGCACGAGTGACAGCGACTGCACAGCACACGACGCGAAACGCCTCTGAACGGCAAACTTCGCGGAAAACCGGCCTTGTACACGCATCGCGGAGCGTCGCGACAGTACCGGACGGACAGCAACCCCGGGTACCGTGGACCCGGCCCGGACCACGGAAGACACCACGGAACGACCGCCGAGGGCCGATGGAACAGGGCCGAGGACTCGCAAGGAGCTTCAGGTGTTCAATGACATAGGACCGCTCGAGCTGGTGACGCTCGTTGTCCTCGCCGTGCTCGTCTTCGGCCCGGAGAAGCTCCCGAAGATGATCCAGGATGTCACGCGCACCATCCGCAAGATCCGCGATTTCTCCGAGAGCGCCAAGCAGGACATCCGGCAGGAGCTCGGCCCGGAGTTCAAGGACTTCGAGTTCGAGGACCTCAACCCCAAGACGTTCATCCGCAAGCAGCTGGACAACGACGAGCTGGGGCTCAAGGAGATCCGCAACGGTTTCGACCTGAAGAAGGAGATGGCCGAGGTCACGGACGCGGTGCACGGCCGGGAGTCCGAGACGTCCGCGGGCTCCCCTTCCGCATCGTCCAGCGGCGGCGGCTCCGTCGACATGACCAAGAAGCCCGAGAGGCCGCAGCCGGACGAGCGGCCGCCGTTCGACGCCGACGCCACGTAGGCGCTCGGGCGCAGGTTTGACCGGGGTTGTCTGGCGGCTGCGGGTCGGTTGTGGCTGGTCGCGCCCACGCGGCGGAGCCGCATATCCAACACAGCCCCGCGCCCCTTGCGGGGCGCGTCGTTTCGGGGCGTTGTGCGCACCCTCGTGTGATGCTTGTCATACCCGTACGCCCCGCCGTGTCGCAGGAACCCGACCCGAACGCGCCTTGGCGCCCCGGCCTGTTTCCCAGCAGTTCGGAGCGCTGTGGCTATGCTGCCCAGTTGTTGTGCGGACCGTACGAGTGTGAGCGACGACGCCCGAGGGGGGCGGGCCGCTCCCGGTCCGACGAGAGCGAGGAGGCGTCCGGGCACATGGAGACGACGAGTCGGGTAGGCGCGCATGCGCCGGCCGCGGAGGACGGACAACCGGTCCCCTCCGCCCGGCGCACGGTCGACAGCTACCTGCAGGCGCCCTTCCCGTGGTACGGCCTCGACGAGGCCTTCACGGGCCCGCGCTGGCTGATGCAGGTGGGTACGGCGGCCGACGGTGCCGTCGAGCACGGATCGATCGGGCACGGCGACGAACCCTCGATAAAGCACGAGGGCTCCGGCGAGGACGGCAAGGAGCGCTTCGCCATCGTGGTCACGGTCGCCGCGAACCCCGTACGGCGCAGTGCGGACGGCACGGGGGTCCTGGAGGCCACCACGGCCTCCTCGGCGGCCTGGCTGGCCGGTGTGGGGCTGCTGACGCTCACCTGGCCCGGCCAGATGGACCACACCCTGCGGGACGACTGGCTGGACCAGCAGACCGAGACGGCGTGGGTCCTCGCGGACGACCTGGCCGGTCCGGACTGGTCGACGCTGTCCCTCCCCGTGGACGGGGTCCCGACCCCGTTCCACTACCGCGAGTCCGAGTTCGGGTGGGTCCTCGCGGGGTCCACGCCGGAGGGCGTCCATGTGGGTGCGTACGGGCGGGGGATGAGTGCGTACGGGCTTGGCTTCGCCATGATCAAGGACATCGGCGCGTACGCGTAGCCTGCGGCGCTGAGCCGAGGGGGCGCCGTTGTGGTGCGGCGCCTCTTCGGGTGCGGGGTCGTTGTGGCTGGTCGCGCCCACGCGGCGGAGCCGCATATCGAACACAGCCCCGCGCCCCTTGCAGGGGCGCGACTCGCCCGAACGTCGTAAAGAGCCCTAGAACTTGTTCTTCGGGGTGATCCCCAGGGACATGCCCGACAGGCCGCGCTGGCGGCCGCCGAGCTTGCCCGCGATGGAGCGGAGGGCCGCGCCGGCCGGGGAGTCGGGGTCCGTGAGGACGACCGGCTTGCCCTCGTCGCCGCCCTCGCGGAGACGGACGTCGATGGGGATGTTGCCGAGGACCGGGACCGTCGCGCCCGTCGTACGGGTCAGGCCGTCGGCCACCACCTGGCCGCCGCCCGTGCCGAAGACGTCGACCATCTCGCCGCAGTGCGGGCAGGGCAGGCCCGACATGTTCTCGACCACGCCCACGATCTTCTGGTGGGTCTGGACGGCGATCGAGCCGGCCCGCTCGGCGACCTCGGCCGCGGCCTGCTGGGGCGTCGTCACGACCAGGATCTCGGCGTTCGGAACCAGCTGCGCGACCGAGATGGCGATGTCGCCCGTGCCGGGGGGCAGGTCCAGGAGCAGGACGTCGAGGTCGCCCCAGTACACGTCCGCCAGGAACTGCTGAAGGGCGCGGTGGAGCATCGGGCCGCGCCAGACGACCGGCGTGTTGCCCGGGGTGAACATGCCGATCGAGATGACCTTCACACCGTTCGCCGACGGCGGCATGATCATGTTCTCGACCTGGGTGGGAAGCCCGTCGGCGCCCAGCATGCGGGGCACGGAGTGGCCGTAGATGTCGGCGTCCACGACGCCGACCTTCAGGCCGTCGGCCGCCATCGCCGCCGCCAGGTTGACCGTGACGGAGGACTTGCCGACGCCGCCCTTGCCGGAGGCGACGGCGTAGACGCGGGTCAGGCTGCCCGGCTTGGCGAAGGGGACCTCGCGCTCGGCCTGGCCGCCACGCAGCGCGGACGCCAGCTCGCGGCGCTGCTCGTCGCTCATGACGTCCAGCGTGACGTCGACGCGCGTGACGCCCTCGACCCCGGAGACCGCGTCCGTCACGCGCTGCGTGATCGTGTCGCGCATCGGGCACCCGGAGACCGTCAGGTACACGGTGACCGCGACCGCTCCGTCCGCACCGATGTCCACCGACTTGACCATCCCGAGTTCGGTGATGGGGCGGTTGATCTCGGGGTCGTTCACCGTCGCCAGTGCTTCGCGCACCGCGTCTTCCGTAGCCATAGGAACGATGGTACGGCGCTCCGCGGGGGCCCCGGGAGCCCCGTCAGCGGTCGTCCATGTCACGTCCGCGGCCGGGCTCGGCCGGGAATACGGCGCCCTTGTGGCCGTCCGCGTGATGCTCGTCCAGTTCCCTGACGAGATCCTGGAGTTCGGAACGGATCCAGTCGCGGGTGGCGACCTCGCCGAGACCGATCCGCAGGGCGGCGACCTCCCGTGTCAGGTACTCGGTGTCCGCGATCGACCGCTCGTTCTGCTGGCGGTCCTGTTCGAGGTTGACCCGGTCGCGGTCGGCCTGGCGGTTCTGCGCGAGGAGGATCAGCGGCGCGGCGTAGGAGGCCTGGAGCGACAGCGCCAGCGTCAGGAAGATGAACGGGTACTCGTCGAACCGCAGGCCGGAGGGCGCGGAGACGTTCCACACCACCCACAGGATGATGACCACGGTCATCCAGACGAGGAACCGTCCGGTGCCGATGAACCGGGCGATCCGCTCGGACAGCTTCCCGAAGGCCTCCGGGTCCCACTCCGGCAGGAACCTCCGGCGGGGCGGGCGCGGCTGGTCGAGGTGGACGCGGGCACGGGACCGGGCGGTGGCCGTGGCGCCGGCGGGCACGCGCTCACGTCCGCCGTGGACACGCTCGCGTCCCTCGCGCTCAGGAGCCATGCGTGCCCGCCCCCTCGCCCGCCTCCTCGTCCAGGTGGAACTCCGTCTCCCGCCAGTCCTCCGGCAGCATGTGGTCGAGCACGTCGTCCACGGTCACCGCGCCCAGCAGTGAGCCGCTCTCGTCCACGACGGGCGCCGCGACCATGTCGTACGTCGCGAAGAACCCGGCCACCACGGGCAGCGGGGCCTCGGGGCCGAGCGTCTGCAGGTCGTCGTCGACGAGCGAGCTGACCAGGGTGTACGGCGGGTCGCGCAGCAGCCGCTGGAAGTGGACGGTGCCCAGGTACTTGCCGGTCGGGGTCTCGTCCGGCGGACGGCACACGTACACCTGCGCCGCGAGCGCGGGGGAGAGGTCGGGGTTGCGGACGCGGGCGAGCGCGTCGGCGACCGTCGCGTCGGGCCGCAGCACGATCGGCTCGGTGGTCATGAGCCCGCCGGCGGTCTTCTCCTCGTACGCCATGAGCCGGCGCACGTCGGCGGCCTCGTCCGGCTCCATCAGTGTCAGCAGCCGCTCCTTGTCCTCCTCCGGAAGCTCGGAGAGCAGGTCGGCGGCGTCGTCCGGATCCATGGCCTCCAGAACGTCCGCGGCGCGCTCCTCCTGGAGCTTGCCGAGGATCTCGATCTGGTCGTCCTCCGGCAGCTCCTCCAGGACGTCGGCGAGGCGGTCGTCGTCCAGGGCGGAGGCGACCTCGGCGCGGCGCTTGGCGGACAGGTGGTGCAGCACGTTGGCGAGGTCGGCGGGCCGCAGCTGCTCGAAGGTGGCCAGCAGGCTCTCGGCGCCCTGTCCGTGCTCCTCCAGCGAGAACCCGGTGACGGCGGACCACTCGACGGTCAGCGTCTCCCCCCTGCTGCGCCGGAAAGCGCCGTTCTTCCCCTTGCGCACGAAGACCCGGTCGATCTCCCACTCCCGGCGGGCCGGCAGCTGCCGCACGGAGACGTCGAGGACCGTCACCTCCTCCTCGGTCCCCACGAGCCGTACCCGCCGGTCGAGGAGCTCACCGAGGACCAGCCGCTCGGTGGGCCGCTGCTCGAACCGGCGGACGTTCAGCACGCCCGTGGTGATGACCTGCCCCGACTCGATGCCGGTGACCCGGGTCATGGGCAGGAAGATGCGGCGCCGGGTCGTCAGCTCCACGACCAGCCCCAGCAGCCGCGGCGGCTTGCGGCCCACGCGGAGCATGGCGACGAGATCACGGACACGGCCCACCTGGTCTCCGGTGGGGTCGAAGACGGCGATGCCGGAGAGGTGGGAGACGAAGATCCGGGGCGTGCCGGCCGCCATGTGCCGCGCCTTTCGTTTCATACGGGATTGTCCGCCAAGGTGGGCTTCAGGCTAGCCCGTCCCGGTCGGATACGCCCTGGTGAGCGCTGCGGACGGACTGCCTCCGAGGGGCGCGCGGGGCACCGGTACGCTGCGGTACGCCGCTTGAGTCCCGCGTACGAGAGGTGTCCCGCCTGTGACTGTGATTCCCCGTACCCGAAGGGCCGCGATGGTCAGCGCGATCTGTGCGCTGGTGGCGTCCGGGGCCGGGCTGACGGGGTGCGGTGAGGACCCGGACGCGGGCACGAACGGTGTCGGGAAGCTGCCGGCCACGAAGATCCAGAGCCGGACGACCGCGGCCGCCAAGGCGGCACGCACCGTGCGGCTGTCCGGGACGGTGGTGAGCAACGGCCGCACGTACAAGCTGGACATGCGGCTCGCGCGGAACGGCGGCACGGGCTCGGTGGCGTCGGAGGGCTCGACGTTCCGGCTGCTGAAGGTCGGCGAGCACCTGTACCTGAAGGCCGACAAGGAGTTCTGGGACCACGAGGACGGCAAGGGCGACGACAGCGAGTCGGACGCGGCCGCCGCGGACAAGCTGGACGGGATGTACGTGAAGGTGCCGACGGGGGACCCCGCGTACCAGCGCTTCAGCGGCTTCACGGACAAGGACGTCCTGCTGGAGGGCCTGCTGACGCTGCATGGCGACCTCTCCACGGACGGGCGCCACGAGCAGTCCGGCGTCCCCACGATCCGCATCACCGGCGACGAAGGCTCCGGCGGCACCCTCGACGTGTCCCTGAAGGGCACCCCCTACCCCCTGCGCCTCGTCCGGGCCGGCGACGCGGGCACCATCCGCCTCACCGACTGGGGCAGGACCTTCCCCCTCGAGGAACCCGAGGAGGACGAGGTCGTGGACTACGGCAAGCAGCTGCCGTCGTCGTAAGAAGAACCCCGGCTACCGCTTCTTCAACAGAAGACGGGGAAGCCCTGCCGGTATGGGCCGACGCGTGGTGGCCGAGGTGGGGAGCGGGGCCGCGGCCAGCGAGGAGTCCGGCAGCGGTGCCGTGACCCCCGTGGGCTCCAGGCGGAGCACCCGGCACTCGCGGGACCAGCGCTCCGGCATCGCCTCACCGTCGGGTGCGTTCAGACGCTTGCCCTTCAGCTCGGCGACCGCGGCCTCCCAGGCCGGGGACCCCGGGGCCAGCTCGCTGACCCTCGCCGTCCACGTGGCGAGGCGCCCGCCCTTGTCCTTGCTGCGGACCGTCACGGCCGCCTCGGCGCCGTCCACCAGTCCCGGCAGCGGCTGCTCACCGGGCCCGTCGCCGACCACGCACGCCGCGCCCTCGTGCCAGACGTGCCACAGGGCGCGGGCCGGCGCGCCGGAGCCCTGGACCCAGATGAGCCCGGACTTCTTGGTGGCCTCCTCGACCAGGGCCCGGTCGAGCAGCGTGTCGGTGACGGTCATGGGGCAAGCCTAACGAGCGCCACCGACAACGCGGGCGCCCCGCCTCACAGCCACCCGTTGCGCTTCAGCGAGCGGTGGATGCCGAAGCAGATGGCCACGGTGACGGTCAGCACCAGTGGGTAGCCGAACCTCCAGTGCAACTCCGGCATGTAGTCGAAGTTCATGCCGTACACCCCGCAGACCATCGTCGGCACGGCGATGATCGCCGCCCACGACGTGATCTTGCGCATGTCCTCGTTCTGCGCCACCGAGGCCTGTGCGAGGTTCGCCTGGAGGATCGAGTTGAGCAGCTCGTCGAAGCCGAGAACCTGCTCCTGGACCTGCGTGAGGTGGTCGGCCACGTCACGGAAGTACTTCTGGATGTCCGGGTCGACCAGCCGCATCGGGCGCTCGCTCAGCAGCTGCATCGGCCGCACCAGGGGCGAGACCGCGCGCTTGAACTCCAGCACCTCGCGCTTGAGCTGGTAGATCCGGCCCGCGTCGGTACCGCGCGGCCCGCCCTTGCGGCCCGGGGAGAAGACCTCGGTCTCCACCTCGTCGATGTCGTCCTGCATGGCGTCCGCCACCGCGATGTACCCGTCCACGACGTGGTCCGCGATGGCGTGCAGCACTGCCGACGGGCCCTTGGCGAGCAGCTCGGTGTCCTCCTGCAGCCGGTGCCGCAGCGCCCGCAGGGAGCCCTTCCCGCCGTGCCGCACGGTGATGAAGAAGTCCCGTCCGGTGAAGCACATGACCTCGCCGGTCTCGACGACCTCGCTGGAGGAGGTCAGCTCGTCGTGCTCCACGTAGTGGACGGTCTTGAAGACCGTGAACAGCGTGTCGTCGTACCGCTCCAGCTTGGGCCGCTGGTGCGCGTGGACGGCGTCCTCCACGGCCAGCGGGTGCAGCCCGAACTCGGCGGCGATGTCCGCGAACTCGGCCTCGGACGGCTCGTGCAGGCCGATCCACACGAACCCTCCGTCCCGGCGCACCTGACGGATCGCCTCATGCGGCGTCAGGTCCCGGCCGACGGTGACGCGTTCGCCGTCGCGGTAGACGGCGCAGTCCACGACGGCCGAGTTGTTCTCCGCCGCGCGCGTGGTCTCGTACGCCGCGCCGCTCTTGCGCAGCGCGGGACGGGGGCGGACCGCGGCTCGCAGGTCACGGATCATCGACATGGCAGGCTCCTTCGCAACGAAAGGCCGCCGACGGCGGTTGGAACTGCCCGGAATGAAGACGTCCTGACAAGGGGTCTCCCCACCTTTCAGGTAGGAAGGATGTTTGGCACGTCCACAAAGCGGGGAGCACCGCACCGTCGCGGTGGCAGCTTCGCTTGATTCGGATCAAGACAGATCGGACGGATCGGATGGAACGACGAGATCGGGCTCGGGTGTGGTTTCGAGCCGGGTCGACGACGTCCGGAGGATCGGTCGGATCAGTGGGACGAAGTGCTCTTCCGTTGTGCACGAGCGACACGACAGCGGATGTGACGCGTATGCGGGAGGCGACGGCCGACGGAGCGACAGCCGGAACCAGGAGTTACGGAACGCGGTGGCCGGAAGAGCGGGTGGTACTGCACGGTCGACTTCGGTCCATCGCAGCCCCACCTCCTCCGGCCGGTCCCCCGTAAGGGACGATCCATTCCCGGAACCCTGAGGGTTCCCGGTCCCCGTAGGGGAGTTTCAGCGGGTCAGGGCTCGAGAGCGACGCTTGGCGTGCTGCCCTGACCGGTGGCCAAGAATATCAGCAGCCCTCGGAGTCAAGGCGCCGCTTTGCCCGTTGCTGACGAGTTCTATGCTCGGCTCATGGCTGATGTTCTTCCTTTGGTGGAGGCCCGTTTGCGCTCTGCGCTGGGCGAACCGGACGCGCGCGCCGCGGTCACCTTCCTCGGCACGGACCGCATCGAGGTGCTCCGTTTCACAGAGGGCGACATCGTCCGCTACGCCACGCTCGGCATGTCCGCCCAGCCGATGGCCGACCCCACGGCGGTGCTCGCCGACCCGGTCAGGGGACCGCGCGCCGAGCTGATCCTCACGGTCCGGCGCGGTGCCGGCGCCGACACCGACAAGGTGCTCCGGCCGCTCGCCGTGCTCGCCGCGTCCCCGCAGGTCGAGGGCGTGGTCGTGGCCCCCGGGGCCTCACTCGACGTGGGGGAGCCCCTGTGGCCCGGTGCCCCGTTCACCTCCGTCCTCGTGGCCGAGTCCGGCGGCCTGGTGGAGGACCTGGAGCTGGACGAGCCCGCCGACCCCGTGCGCTTTCTGCCGCTGCTGCCGATGACCCCGAACGAGGCTGCCTGGAAGCGCGTCCACGGCGCCCAGGCCCTTCAGGAACGATGGCTCGCCGGCGGGACGGACCTTCGCGATCCGTCCCGCCGGTCGGTGTCCCTGGACTGACCCGCGCATGTGGCCGAAAACGTGCGCTCCGGTGGGCAGTTGACTGCTGACGGCGTTCGGTTACGGCGGTCGGTTACGGCGGTCGGTTACGGCGTTTGGTCACGGCGGTCGGCCGCGACGGTCGGCGGCGCCGGACTGCTCGGTCCGGTCCGTCCGTTGGCGAAGCCTGCGAGGGGTGAAGCCTGTGGGCCGAAGCTTGCGGGGGGGGTGAAGCCTGTGGGGCGGCGCGGTCTGTTGGCCGGCGAAGGCGGTCAGTTGGCGAAGACGGCGACGCCGTCCTCCGTGGCGTGCTGCGGCTGGTGCTCCTCGGCTTCGTCACTGAGCGCCCCGCGCCGTACGAGGACGACGAGGGCACCCGCCACGGCTGTCACGGCGGCGACCACGAAGGGGACGTGGACGTCGGTCCACTCCTCGATCTTCGGGGCGAAGTACGGAGCTGCCGCGGCCGCGAACCACCGTACGAAGTTGTATCCGGCGCTCGCCACCGGCCGCGGAGCGTCCGAGACGCCCAGGGCCAGCTCTGTGTAGACCGTGTTGTTCACGCCGATGAACGCACCCGACAGGACCGTGCAGACGACGGCGGTGCCGTGGTCGCCGTACCCGAGGACCAGCACGTCCGCCGCGAGCAGCATCAGTGAACCGCCCAGCACCTTCAGCGAGCCGAACCGCTTCTGCAGCCGCGGCGCCACGATCACCGAGAAGACCGCCAGCAGCACACCCCAGCAGAAGAACACCGCGCCCGACCGGTACGGGCTCATGTCCAGCACGAACGGCGTGAAGGCCAGCACGGTGAAGAACGTGTAGTTGTAGAAGAACGCCGAGACCGCTGCCGAGGCGAGACCTCCGTGGCCGAGCGCCTTGATCGGGTCGAGCAGTCCCGTCTTCCGCGCGGGCCTCGGCTGTTCCGTCAGGAACGCCGTGATGCACAGGAACCCGACCGCCATCAGGAACGCGGTGCCGAAGAACGGGTACCGCCAGCTCGCGTCCCCGAGCAGCGCGCCCAGCAGCGGTCCGCACGCCATACCGAGTCCCAGGGCCGACTCGTACAACAGGATCGCGGCGGCGCTGCCCCCGGCCGCCGCGCCGACGATGACCGCGAGCGCCGTGGAGACGAACAGCGCGTTGCCGAGTCCCCAGCCGGCGCGGAAGCCCACCAGTTCGCCGACCGACTGCGACGTGCCGGACAGACCCGCGAAGACCACCACGAGTGCCAGGCCGAGCAGCAGGGTCTTCCGCCCGCCCACGCGACTGGAGACGAAGCCGGTCACCAGCATCGCGATGGCGGTGATCAGGAAGTACGACGTGAAGAGCAGCGAGACCTGGCCGGCCGTGGCGTCGAGGCCGCTGGCGATGGACGGCAGGATCGGGTCGACGAGTCCGATGCCCATGAAGGCGACGACGGACGCTCCCGCGGTCGCCCAGACGGCTTTCGGCTGCCGCAGCACCCCGCCGGCGCCGGCGTCGAACGCGTCCACGTGGCCGCCGCCTCCCGTACTCCTCCTGCTCATGTCTGTTCCTCCAACAGGACGTGGATCGGTGGTACATGCACACAATAAGTTAGAGTAGCTAATTAATGCAAGATACATCTAATCTCGCCTGGTGATCGAGTCCCTCCGGACGGGTGATCGTCCTTGACGCGAGGAAGGACGGGGAGGACCGTTGGGCCCTATGAGGGGCGAACCCAGTTGCCCGAAGTGCGGTGGCCGGGTCAGGGCTCCCGGACTCTTCTCCGATGCCTGGCAGTGCGATGTGCACGGACCTGTGCATCCGCTGCAGCCCGTGATTCCGCCCAGCGTCGAGGCCCTCAGCGTCGTGGTGCACCGTGCCCGGGTGCCGGTGTGGATGCCGTGGCCGCTGCCGGTCGGCTGGCTGTTCACCGGTGCGGCCTTCGCGGGGGACGAGCGCAGCGGCGGTCGCGCCACCCTGGTGGCCTGCTCCGGTCCTGGCCCGCTCGGCGGTGTGGGTGAACTGGTGCTGATCGCCGAGGAACTCGGCGTCGGGCTGGGGGCGCGGTACGCGGGCATCGACGGGCCCGACCCCGGCCCGTACATGAATGTCGAGAAGCCACCCCAGGCCAAGGTCCTGGCCGCCGGCCGCCCGACTCCGCTCTGGCATGTCTCCGGCACCCCTGACGACCGGGCCGTCTTCGCCGGTGAGGCGCGCGGTCTGTGGCTGTGGGCGGTCGTCTGGCCCGAGACGACGGGGTTGCTCATGTACGACGAACTGGTGCTGACCGATCTGCGGGACGCGGGGGCGGAGGTCGATCTGCTGCCTTGTGGGGCGTTGTCGCCGCGGATTCTCGAACCGTGACGGGGCGCTCCGCTGGGGTGGGGGGTCGGGTTCGTGGGTGTGCGGGTGCGTGGGCGCATGGGCGCGTGGGGGTTCGTGTGGGGGTGCGGCGTGCAGGGGTTCGTGTCGGTGTGCGGGTGCGTTGTGGCTGGTCGCGCAGTTCCCCGCGCCCCTGAAAGACTGCGCAGTTCCCCGCGTCCCTGAAGGACCGCGCTGTTCCCCGCGTCCCTGAAGGACCGCGCTGTTCCCCACGTCCCGGAGGGGCGCGTAGTTGCTTGCGCCTCTGACGGGTCGCGCAGTTGCTGGGGCCCCGGCGGGGTCGTCTGGGCCCCCGCGTTTCTTGCTCGCTGGTGGGCGCTTGGCGGTGACAGGGTGGGTCTGAGGGGCGGTTACTCTAGAGCGGTCCCTTCCGCCTCGTTGTGCCTGGAGTTCGTGTCGTGCGTATTGACCTGCACTGTCACTCCACGGCCTCCGACGGTACGGACACGCCGGCCGAGCTGGTGCGGAACGCCGCCGCTGCCGGGCTGGACGTCGTCGCGCTGACCGATCACGACACGACCCGCGGGTACGCCGAGGCCATCGCGGCGGTGCCCGAGGGCCTCACGCTGGTCACCGGTGCGGAGCTCTCCTGCCGCATCGACGGGGTGAGCATGCACATGCTGGCGTACCTCTTCGATCCCGAGGAGCCGGAGCTGCTCGCCGAGCGCGAGCTCGTCCGGGACGACCGGGTGCCCAGGGCCCGAGGCATGATCGCCAAGCTGAACGAGCTGGGTGTGCCGGTGACGTGGGAGCAGGTCGCGCGGATCGCCGGAGACGGGTCGGTCGGACGCCCGCACGTCGCCACCGCCCTGGTCGAACTCGGCGTCGTACCGACCGTGGGCGACGCCTTCACCGCCGACTGGCTGGCGGACGGCGGCCGTGCCTTCGTCGAGAAGCACGAGACCGACCCCTTCGATGCGCTCCGGCTGATCAAGGGCGCGGGCGGAGTCGCCGTCTTCGCGCACCCGGGCGCCGCCAAGCGGGGCCTTACCGTGCCCGAGTCCGCGATCGCCGAGATGGCCGCCGCCGGGCTCGACGGCATCGAGGTCGACCACATGGACCACGAGCCCGAGACCCGGGCGCGGTTGCGCGGGCTGGCGAAGGAGCTCGGACTGCTCACCACGGGCTCCTCGGACTACCACGGCAGCCGCAAGACCTGCGTGCTCGGCGAGTACACGACGGATCCCGAGGTGTACGGCGAGATCACGCGGCGAGCGACCGGGGCGTTCCCCGTGCCGGGGACCGGCGGGGGCCGCGGCGCCTAGTCGCCTCAGCTGTCTGGCCGCCCCGGCTGTCTGGTCGCCCGGCCGCCCGGCGCGTGGCCGGCGGAGGGCGGATCGTCCCGAGCCGCTGGGAAGCCGGGGTCGCTGAGAAGCCGGGCCCTCCGGCAAGAGGCATCCGGCGCTTGAGGCCCGCCTGGCTCGTCTGGTTCGTATGGTTCGTACGGTCCGTTCGTCGGCCACGCAGCTTGCCCGAGCCCGACGGCCTCCCGTACCCGTACCGGTGCCGCACGGTCACGGCACCCCGGCCTTGTCCGGCTGCGTCCCGGCGCTCCTGGCCACGGCCGCGCAGACCGGCCACCCCGTTCGGTTCCTCCTCCCTTTCCCCTCTTCCCTTCTCCCTTCCCTCCTCCGCTCCTTTCCCTCCTCCGCAAGGCACCACTGTGTTCGATGTCGCCGTCTTCGGTTCGCTCTTCCTCACCCTGTTCGTGATCATGGATCCGCCGGGGATCACCCCGGTCTTCCTGGCACTCACCGCGGGCCGTCCGGCCAGAGTGCAGAAGCGGATGGCGTTCCAGGCCGTCTGCGTGGCCGGCGGGGTCATCACGGCCTTCGGTCTCCTGGGGCACCAGATCCTGGACTACCTGCATGTCTCCGTGCCCGCGCTGATGATCGCCGGCGGGCTGCTGCTCCTGCTGATCGCGCTGGACCTGCTGACCGGCAAGACCGACGAGCCGAAGCAGACCAAGGACGTCAACGTCGCTCTCGTGCCGCTGGGCATGCCGCTGCTCGCGGGACCCGGTGCCATCGTGTCCGTGATCCTCGCGGTCCAGAAGGCGGACGGCCTGTCCTCCCAGGTGTCCGTCTGGGCCGCCATCCTCGCGATACACGTCGTGCTGTGGCTCACGATGCGGTACTCGCTGCTGATCATCCGGCTCATCAAGGACGGCGGGGTCGTGCTGGTGACGCGGCTCGCGGGCATGATGCTCTCCGCGATCGCCGTCCAGCAGATCATCAACGGGGTGACGCAGGTGGTGCGGGGCGGCTGAGTCCGGGGCGTCCGCGCGGAGTCCCGGAGCCGGCCGTACAACGCCTGGTTGTGGCGGACGTCCAGGTGGTTGTTTGATCAGGCGACCCGATGGGCGCTTGGCTGTCGCTGTTCGACGGAAGCTGGTTCGGTACGGCGGCGGCTGGGGGTGGGCGGGGTTTGGGGGACAGACGGTCGCTGGGGCGGCGGTTCGGGTGGTTGTGGGCGGCGTACGCGGTCAGTTCGCTCGGCACGTGGCTCGCGTTCGACGCGTTCCCCCTGATCGCGGTACTGGTGCTGCACTCCGGGCCCGCGCAGGTCTCGGCACTCGCGGCCGCGGGGCCGGCCGCGGGGGCGGTGCTGGCGGTGTCGCTCGGCCCGTGGGTGGAGTCCCACCGCAAGCGGCCGGTGATGATCGCGATGGACCTGGTCCGGTTCGCGGTGCTGCTGAGCGTCCCCGCCGCGTTCGCGCTCGGCCGGCTGAGCCTCGCCCAGCTCGTGGTCGTGTCGGTGGTGGTCGCCACGGCCGACATCACCTTCAACGCGGCCGCCGGGGCGTGTCTGAAGGCACTCGTACCGCCGGAGGACCTGCTCGTCGCCAACGGCCGCTTCGAGGCCACCACCTGGACGACCACCATGCTCGGACCGACGCTGGGCGGGGCGGCGGTCGGGATGTTCGGCCCGATGATGACCGTGGTCGCCAACGCGGTGAGCTATCTGCTCTCCGCGGTGGGCATCCGGGCGATCGGCGGCGGGGAGCAGCGCCCCGTGCGTATCGACAAGGCGCCCGAACGGCTGCCGGCTCCACGTCGCGGGTCTGCCCGGGCGCCGCGAGTTCCCGGTCGGCGGCCGTGGATGGGGGAACCGCCGGGACCGATGGAACCGCCGGGACCGATAGAACCGCCCAGCGGTGCCGGGTCGCCGCAGCCGACCGAGAAGGTCTCGCATGCCGAGAAGGTCCCGCCGACCGAGAAGGTCTCGCATGCCGAGAAGGTCCCGCCGACCGAGAAGGTCTCGCATGCCGAGAAGGCGTCGCGGGCCGAGAAGGCGTCGCGAGCGAAGGGGAAGGCGGCGTCGCGGCCACGTGCCGGTGAGCTCCTCGACGGATGGCGGTACATCCTGGCCGACCCCGTGCTGCGCCCGCTGTTCCTCAACACCGCTCTGGTCGGCGGCCTGATCATGGCGACATCTCCCCTGCTCGCTGTCCTCATGCTCGGCCACCTGGGGTTCGCGCCCTGGCAGTACGCACTCGCCTTCACGGCGCCCTGCGCCGGCGGACTGGTCGGCTCGCGACTGGCCCGCCCGCTCGTGGCGCGGTTCGGGCAGCACCGGGTCATGCTCACCGCCGGGACGCTGCGCGCCTGCTGGTCGGTCGGGCTGGCCTTCGTCGGCCCGGGCACCGCCGGCCTTGTCCTGGTCATGGCCGTCGAGCTGGGGCTGATCACCAGCATGGGTGTGTTCAACCCGGTGTTCGCCACCTGCCGGCTCGAACGGACACCGACGGAACGAGTCGCCCGCACCCTGACCGCATGGTCCGTCACCAGCAAGGGCACCATCGCGGCCCTGACCGCGCTGTGGGGCGTGCTGGCCGGCGTCGTCGGCACCCGTACGGCGGTCGGGATTGCGGGCGTGCTGCTGCTGGCCACTCCGCTCCTGCTTCTGCTCCCACGAGTCGACCACGGGCACGAGCAGGGCCCCGTACGGCGCCAATGCCGTACGGGGCCCTGAAATCCGGGTAGGCCGCGTTACGAAGCGGTCGATTCGGCCGGGCGGATCCACAGTCGCTGTCCGGTGGCGGCGGCCTGCTGAACGATCCGGTTGACGGAGGCGGCGTCCACGACGGTGCTGTCCACGGGCGTGCCGTCGACGTCGTCGAGTCGCATGATTTCGAAGCGCAAGGCTTCTCCCTTCGTCTGGTCATCCTCCTGAGGAGAACTACTGATGGAGTGGGGCCGTGGGGCGTTGGTTCCCCGGGTTCCCAGAAGAGTCAACGGGATGCCCGTTACAAACATTCCCTACGCTAAGGAAATTTTTCGAGTAGCTAATTACTCGCAGGTGAGCGGACTGTCCGGAGCGCGTGCCACCGGGTGAAGAAGACTGATTGGGACCGGTTGTGTTCGCAGCGTGACCGCCGGGACAATGTATGCATATGAACGACGACGACCTCACGGCGCTCGGCGCCCGCATCGACAGAACGAACGAGCTGCTCCAGCGCATGCTGGCCGAGGTGGCGAAGACGCCCTCGACGCATGCGATCTTCGTCGACGCGGGCTACCTCTACGCGGCCGCGGGACGGCTCGTCGCCGGAACGGAGGACCGGCGGTCCTTCGACCTCGACGCCGAAGGGCTGATCGACGCACTCATCGACCGGGCGCGCACGGTCTTCGCCGACAGCCGGCTGCTGAGGGTGTACTGGTACGACGGGGCGAGACGCCGCATCCACACGGCGGAGCAGCAGTCGATCGCCGAACTGCCCGACGTGAAGGTCCGGCTCGGCAACCTCAACGCGAACAACCAGCAGAAGGGCGTCGACTCCCTCATCAGGACCGACCTCGAGTCCCTGGCCCGCCACCGGGCCATCAGCGACGCGGCGCTCCTCGGCGGCGACGAGGACCTGGTGTCGGCGGTCGAGGCGGCCCAGGGCTACGGGGCGCGGGTGCACCTCTGGGGCATCGAGGCGCCCGAGGGCCGCAACCAGGCGGAGCCGCTGCTCTGGGAGGTCGACAGCCAGCGGACCCTCGACCTCGACTTCTTCAAGCCCTATGTGTCACGGCGGACCGCCCCCGCGTACGACGCGTCGAACGCCGCCCGTCCGACCCGGGAGGACGTTCGCTTCGTGGGTGCCCAGATCGCGGCGAAGTGGCTGGCGGCGCGGGGCCGGGAGGCGGTGGGGGAACTGCTGCCCGGGCATCCGTATCTGCCGGGGTCGGTGGACCAGGACCTGCTCGTGGAGGCGGAGGGGTTGCTGCAGTACTCCCTGCGGGGACAGGCCGACCTGCGGAGGGCGCTGCGGGACGGCTTCTGGGAGCACCTGCAGGCCCAGTTCTAGGGTCACGGGCCCCTCGGGCTCAGGCGCCGTGCTCCACGGTCACCGGGGCGCCGTGCCCGTGACGCCGTCCCAGAACTCGATGAACGCCTGGGCCGTCGCCTCCGGCTGGTCCGCGTTCGGCGAGTGTTCGGCCCCGTGGATGACGGTGCGGTGCGCGCCGAGCCGTACGGCCATGTCGTCGAGGAGGGGGACGGGCCAGGTGTCGTCGCGTTCGCCGGAGAGCACGTGGACCGGCAGCCGGAGCGCGGCCAGTTCGGCGACGCGGTCGGGTTCCGAGCAGAGCTGGCGGCCCGTGGCGAGGAGCTGGGCCGGGCTGTTGCCGAGCCAGCGGTGACGCAGGGCGGCACGGTCCTCCAGGCCATTGTCCAGCGCGGGCGTGTCGGTGTCCTCGGGAGGTTCCATGGCCTGAATGGCGTCCCACACCTGGGCCATGCTCATCACGGCGAGGGCGTCCCGGAGCAGCTTCACGCGCTGCTGCTGCGAGGCCGAGATCTGGGCCGGACCCGAGGACATGAGGGTGAGGGAGGCGAAGGGCGCCGGATCGAGGAGTACGGCCGCACGGGCGATCTGACCGCCGAGGGAGTGGCCGACGAGGTGTACGGGAGTGTCGCCGACCGAGGCGACCTGGGCGAGGACGTCCTGCGCCAACTCCTCCTGGGCGTACGGGGCTTCGTCGTCCCTCGGCCCGGGGGACTCGTACTGGCCCCGGCCGTCCACGGCGACGGTCCGGTAGCCGGCGGCCGCCAGGGGCTGGTGGAGGGCGATGAAGTCCTCCTTGCTGCCGGTGAAGCCCGGAAGGAGCAGGGCGGTGCCCTTCTCGGCCGTACCCGCATCGATCACGGCGAATTCCCCGCGAGAGGTACGGAGACGGTGCGCTCGTGCTCCCGGAGGCGGAGTGAAGGTGGCGGGACGGCTCATGGGGTGAGGTTATCGGGGGCGCGCCCCGACAGGGGCGCGGGCAACTGCGCGATATCCCACAACGGCACACAGCCGCCCACCGGCCGAACCCCGGCGGACAAGACGAACCACGTCCGCACGCGTCGAGAAAACGCCGATGGCCCGGCCTCCAGCAGGAGGTACCGGGCCATCGGCAGCGGGATATCAGGCCTCCGCGCCCTCCGCGGCGGCCGCAGCCTTACGGGTACGCCGACGGGGCTTCGCCTCGGCTTCTCCGGTGGCCTGCGCCGGGACCGCCGCCTCGGCGTCAGCCGCGGCCGTGGCCTTGCGGGTGCGGCGGCGGGGCTTGGCCTCGGTGGCTTCGGCCGTGTCCGCGGCGGTTTCCGCGGTGGTGTCGGCCGGGGCCTCGGCGGTGGCCGCGGTCTTGCGGGTGCGGCGGCGGGGCTTGGCCTCGGTGGCTTCGGCCGTGTCCACCGCCGCCTCGGCGTCAGCCGCGGCCGTGGCCTTGCGGGTGCGGCGGCGGGGCTTGCTCTCGGACGCCTCGGCCGTCTGCGCCGGGATCTCGGCCTCAGGCGTCGCCACTGCCTTGCGGGTGCGGCGGCGGGGCTTGGTCTCGGTGGCTTCGGCCGTGTCCGCGGCGGTTTCCGCGGCGGTGTCGGCCGGGGCCTCGGCGGTGGCCGCGGTCTTGCGGGTGCGGCGGCGCGGCTTGGTCTCCGTGGTCTCGGAGGGGGCCAGGGCCGTCTCGGTGGCCTCCGCCGTGTCCACTACTGCCTCGGCGGTGGCCGCGGACTTGCGCGTGCGGCGGCGGCGCGGCTTCGGGGCCTCTTCCAGGGCCTCGCTGGGCGCCGTCGGAGCAACCGCCTCGGTGGTCACCGGGGCAGCGGGTTCCTGGGCGGCCGGTTCCTGGACGGCCGGCTGGTCCGCGGAGACGCCGGCGCGGGTACGGCGGCGGCGACGCGGCGTACGAGGCTCGGAGTCCTCCGGGGTGTCCACGTCGTTCGTGGAGTCCGGCGAGTCCGTGAGCGCCCCGGGCGCCGGGGACTCCACCGGGGCGCCGGAGCGCGTACGGCGGCGACGACGCGGCGTGCGCGCCGTGCGCGCGGGGCGGTCCTCGGAGGGACGGGAGGCACGGCCACGCGAGCCGCGACCGCCTGTCTCGCCCAGGTCCTCCAGCTCCTCGGCCGCAAGCCCCGCACGGGTGCGCTCGGCACGGGGGAGGACACCCTTGGTGCCCTCGGGGATACCGAGGTCGGCGAACAGGTGCGGGGACGTGGAGTACGTCTCCGGCGGGTCGTTGAACGAAAGTTCCAGCGCCTTGTTGATCAGCTGCCAGCGGGGGATGTCGTCCCAGTCGACCAGCGTGATGGCGGTGCCCGACGCTCCCGCGCGGCCCGTGCGGCCGATGCGGTGGAGGTAGGTCTTCTCGTCCTCGGGGGACTGGTAGTTGATGACGTGCGTGACGCCCTCGACGTCGATACCGCGGGCCGCGACGTCGGTGCAGACGAGGACGTCCACCTTGCCGTTGCGGAAGGCCCGCAGCGCCTGCTCGCGGGCGCCCTGGCCGAGGTCGCCGTGCACCGCGCCGGAGGCGAACCCGCGGCGCTGGAGCTGCTCGGCGATGTCCGCGGCCGTGCGCTTGGTGCGGCAGAAGACCATCGCCAGGCCGCGGCCCTCGGCCTGCAGTATGCGGGCGACCATCTCCGGCTTGTCCATGGAGTGGGCGCGGTAGACGTGCTGCGCCGTGTTCGCGACCGTCGCGCCCTGGTCGTCCGGAGCCGTGGCCCGGATGTGCGTGGGCTGCGACATGTAGCGACGGGCGAGACCGATGACCGCGCCCGGCATGGTGGCCGAGAAGAGCATGGTCTGGCGCTTGGCCGGCAGCATGTCGATGATCTTCTCGACGTCGGGCAGGAAGCCCAGGTCGAGCATCTCGTCGGCCTCGTCGAGTACCAGGCAGCGCACGTGCTTCAGGTTCAGCTTCTTCTGCCCGGCGAGGTCCAGCAGGCGGCCCGGGGTGCCGACGACCACGTCGACGCCGAGCTTGAGCGCCTCGACCTGCGGCTCGTACGCGCGTCCGCCGTAGATGGCCGTCACGCGTACGTTACGGACCTTGCCCGCGGTCAGCAGGTCGTTCGTGACCTGGGTGCAGAGCTCGCGCGTGGGGACGACGACGAGTGCCTGCGGGGCGTCGGTGAGGTCCTCGGGGCGGGCGCGGCCGGCCTCGACGTCGGCGGGCACGGTGACGCGCTCGAGGAGGGGGAGGCCGAAGCCCAGCGTCTTGCCGGTGCCGGTCTTGGCCTGGCCGATGACGTCGGTGCCGGAGAGGGCGACCGGGAGCGTCATCTCCTGGATGGGGAACGGAGTGGTGATGCCGACGGCTTCCAGGGCCTCGGCGGTCTCGGGAAGGATCCCGAGTTCTCGGAACGTCGTAGTCAGGGTGCTGCCTCTTCTGTGTGGGCGGCGCGAGGCGAGCGCGGGGGTCGTGTCGGACCGTGCCAGGGGGACGTCGGCCGCCTCACGGGCTGGCCGTGGGGCACGGGACCACTGCCGACGCTCTAGCGCTCGAACCGCTGAGGGCCCCTCCGAACTCCGTACGCACAGTGGCGTACGACCCAGGAGGGCTGTCGGGTCGGAGCCGATCGGGCCACCGACCGGGCATCCTCATTCATACGGCCCGTCGAATATTCGGCGGGCGCATTACCACCATACCCCGGAATCGCGCACATGCGATGGCCGAATTGGTCACGTAGTGGTCGTCACAGTGATTGACCAGGGACTTACGCCGCACGGCGGGCGAGCTATTGTGCGCTGCATGACGACGTCTGACACGCCTGACCACGCTGACGACACCGCCACCGAGGCCTCCGGGCACACCGGGGTCGCCGCCCAGGACTGGGAGCGGGCCTCCACCGACCCGCAGTACCGCGCCGCGGTCGTGGACCTGCTCGGAGCGCTCGCGTACGGGGAGCTGGCGGCGTTCGAGCGGCTCGCGGAGGACGCCAAGCTGGCGCCGACGCTCGCGGACAAGGCCGAGCTGGCCAAGATGGCGTCGGCGGAGTTCCACCACTACGAGAAGCTGCGCGACCGTCTCACGGAGATCGGCGAGGAACCGACGCGGGCGATGGAGCCGTTCGTCGCCGCGCTCGACGGCTTCCACAAGCAGACGGCGCCCTCGGACTGGCTGGAGGGCCTCGTCAAGGCCTACGTCGGTGACTCGATCGCCAGCGACTTCTACCGTGAGGTCGCGGCCCGCCTCGACTCCGACACGCGCGGGCTGGTGCTCGCCGTGCTCGACGACACGGGCCACGGAGGCTTCGCCGTCGAGAAGGTGCGCGCCGCGATCGACGCGGACCCGCGCGTGGGCGGCCGCCTCGCGCTGTGGGCGCGGCGGCTGATGGGTGAGGCGCTGTCACAGTCCCAGCGGGTGGTCGCCGACCGGGACGCGCTGTCGACGATGCTCGTCGGCGGGGTGGCGGACGGGTTCGACCTCGCGGAGGTCGGCAAGATGTTCTCGCGGATCACAGAGGCGCACACGAAGCGGATGGCGGCGCTGGGGCTCGCGGCCTGATCGGTTCGCCCGGGTGCCGTGGGGGGGGGGGTGTCCGTCGGTGGGCGGGCGCGGGCGCGGGCGGGGGTGTGGGTGCGTCGCGGTTGGTCGCGCCCACGCGGAGGAGCCGGACATCGAGACGGCCCCGCTCCCCTTGGGGCGCGGCCCTAAGGGGAGCGCTTGCCCCGGTGCCGGGGTCGGCGACCGGCGTTACGCCGTCGCTGAGCTACGCCGAAACCTCTCCGTGGGGTGGAGCAGCAGGGACAGCGAGGCCACGGAGACGATCAGCGCGCCGGCGAGGACGACCAGGGGGTGCCCGGCTTCCAGCGCGCTGCGGGTGAGGAACGCGCCGAAGAGCGCCCCGGCGGCACCGGTCGGCAGGACCAGCGTCCGGGACGGCAGGCGGTGCGGCAGCCGGTGCAGGGCCGCCCAGGCCAGGGCGAGACCGAGCAACGCGGAGCCGAGCGCTTCCAAGAACATGCTGGGTTCCCTCCCGCACGGCAGTGAGCAGATCGGTCGTAGCCCGTCTTACCCCTGGCCTGCGGAAGGCAATCATCGTTCGTGGGGGAGTTGTGCTCCGTCCGTGCAGTTCAGGCCTCTGGTGGAGCAACAAGCGGAGTACCGGACGGAGCAATGGAGGGGCCCGGTGGCGACTCGCCACCGGGCCCCTCCCCGCGCTTGGCGCGTACGCGTGCGTACCGCCGGCGCACGCGTCCGCTAGAGCGCGCTGCTGAAGCCCACCTTGCGGGCGGTGGGCTCGCCGATCTCCACGTACGCCAGGCGTTCGGCGGGAACCAGGACCTTGCGGCCGTGGTCGTCCACGAGGCTCAGCAGCGGCGACTTGCCGGCCAGCGCGTCGGACACCGCGCGCTCGACCTCCTCGGCACTCTGACCGCTCTCCAGAACGATCTCGCGGGGCGCGTGCTGCACGCCGATCTTGACCTCCACGGCTATGTCCCTCCGACGGTCATTGAAGTGCGCGGCCGTCCGCGCCGTACCCAGCACACATTAGCCCGGTGAGGGGACGCGTACCGTCCGGCCGAGAACGCCAGGAGCGAACAGGGGACGGGAACAAAGAGCCGTACGGCCCCGGCACATGGCGGAGGTCAGTGGTGCTCGCTGCCGTGCAGGGGGAACCCGGCGATGCCCCGCCAGGCCAGCGAGGCCAGCAGTTGGACCGCCTCCTCGCGCGGCACGCTGCGGTCGCTGTTCAGCCAGGAGCGCGCCACCACCTGGGCGAGCCCGCCCAGACCGGAGGCGAGAAGCATCGACTCCGGGCGCGACAGGCCGGTGTCCTCGGCGATGACGTCGCAGATCGCCTCGGCGCACTCGTTCGTGACCTTGTCGACGCGCTCGCGCACGGCGGGCTCGTTCGTCAGGTCCGACTCGAAGACCAGCCGGAAGGCTCCGCCCTCGTCCTCGACGTACGCGAAGTACGCGTCCATCGTGGCCCGTACGCGCTGCTTGTTGTCGGTCGTCGACTCCAGCGCGCCGCGCACCGCCTGGAGCAGTGCCTCGCAGTGCTGGTCCAGCAGGGCCAGGTACAGGTCCAGCTTGCCCGGGAAGTGCTGGTAGAGCACCGGCTTGCTGACGCCGGCGCGTTCGGCGATGTCGTCCATCGCGGCCGCGTGGTAGCCCTGGGCCACGAAAACCTCCTGGGCGGCACCCAGGAGCTGGTTCCGTCGGGCTCGGCGCGGCAGGCGAGTGCCCCGCGGGCGTGCCGCCTCTGTCTGCTCGATGGCTGTCACGCCGCCTCCCAAGATCGTCCACATGCGGTGTGCGCCGCGCGGCCATCGTACTTTTCGGTAACCCTGCTGTGCGCGGTGCCAGCGCAGAATTTCATGGACCGGACGCAGGAGGAAATGGCGTGGTGCGCATCAAACAGGGGTGAGCTGGGTAGATGGGCGCCCTGCCCGGCCGTCCACGCGTCCCGGACTCTCGTCATCCGCACCTCCCGGGTCGTCGTTCACGGTGTAGTTCTGCCCGGTTTCTGCCGGTTCGTCTCGCGGTTCTGCTGCCGGGTGAGTCGCACGTGGGTCGGGTGGAGGTCTCTCTCCTGGAGCCGGTTCGAACGGGGCCGTCGGTGTTGCCCGCGAGACCGGGTGTTCCCTGCGAGTCCGGTACCGCCCGCGAGCCCGGTGGCGTCACCTCGCCGGTCGTCGGCCCGTCATCGATAGTCGTCCTCGTCCAGTTCGACGACGCGTGCCTGCTCGGCACGGTCGGCCTCGTTGGCACTGTCCGGGTCCACGGCCGTCAGGGGGTCGTCGCGGCGCGGAGCGAGGTCCGCGTGCTGTTCGGCGGCATCGGCCTCGGGGGCCTCGACGCCGAACTCGGTGTCGTTCTGCTCGTCGAGGGTCTCGGGATCGGTGGGGTCGACGGTCATGCTGGGCTCCCTTCCCAGAACATCCCTGAGCATCCCTGGAAGAAGCAGAGGTCACGTGCGGGTTCCCTGTGCTACGAGCCTAGGAGACACGCGATGGCCGCGCTATGCGATCCGCCCGCGGCCTCTGCGGTCCAGGTGGTCGCTGTACGGTTTCCCAAGGTGCCGCGAGGGCGAACGTCCGTATGCGCAGCGGGTGTCTGTGACGGCGAACACATGAACCACTGCGTGATCGTCTCGTAACATTGCCGCATGTCTTCGACCGAATTGCCGTCCGCGCTAGCCGTAACTGTCACGCCGAAGGCGAGCCCGGTGCGGGTCGCGGACGGCGAGCGGCTGCGGTCGGTCGGACTGCCGGGGGTGACCCTGACCGTACGGTCGAGACCACCGGCGCGGGAGGGACTCCCGCCCGCCCTGTACGTGCACGGCCTGGGCGGTTCCTCGCAGAACTGGTCTGCCCTGATGCCGCTGCTCGACGGCCTGGTCGAGAGCGAGGCACTCGACCTGCCCGGCTTCGGCGACTCCCCGCCGCCCGACGACGGCGACTACTCGGTCACCGGGCACGCCCGCTCGGTGATCCGCTATCTCGACGCGGCCGAGCGCGGGCCCGTCCACCTCTTCGGGAACTCGATGGGCGGCGCGGTCGCGACCCGGGTCGCGGCGGTACGCCCCGATCTGGTCCGCACGCTGACGCTGGTCTCGCCCGCGCTGCCCGAGCTCCGCGTGCAGCGGACGGCGGTGCCCACGGCGCTGCTCGCCCTGCCCGGGGTGGCGGCGCTCTTCACACGCTTCACCAAGGGCTGGAGCGCCGAGCAGCGGGTACGAGGCGTCACGGCGCTGTGCTACGGCGACCCCGGCCGGGTCACGCCCGAGGGGTTCCGCAACGCCGTGGAGGAGATGGAGCGGCGGCTGCAGCTGCCGTACTTCTGGGACGCGATGGCGCGATCGGCGCGCGGGATCGTGAACGCGTACACCCTGGGCGGGCAGCACAACCTCTGGCGTCAGGCCGAGCGCGTCCTCGCGCCCACGCTCCTCGTCTACGGCGGCCGTGACCAGCTCGTCTCCTATCGCATGGCCCAGCGTGCGGCCCGGGCCTTCCGCGGTTCCCGCCTGTTGTCCTTGCCGGACGCGGGGCATGTGGCAATGATGGAGTACCCGGAGACGGTCGCCACCGCGTTCCGTGAACTGCTCACGGAGACGGTGGAGTTGAGTGGCCCGGCGGGTTTGTCGGGTTCGGCGGGTTGTTCGTCGGACGCGGCGGACGAGGTCGGGTCCGCCTCCGGTGCGGAGGAGTTGATCGCCGGCGCGGACGGCGGCCCGGTCTCCGAGGTGGACAGGTCCGGCACGGGCGAAGGCGGTACAGGCGTCTCCGGCGCGGGGAGTTGAGGCGCGGCGTGGGACGACACAGCCGCAAGGGACGGCCCGCCAAGGGCGGGACAACCGAGGCAGCGATGGCCCAGGGGCCGCCGGTGGCCGGGGCGGCCGACACCGCTGCGCGCGGGACGCCGCGCCACCCGGAGGGCGCACCCGCACAGGGAGTGCCCCGATTCGCCGACGGCACCCCCGCGCGTGGGGTGCCGCGCGTGCACGACGGGACGCCCGCTCAAGGCGTCCCGCGCTTCCCCGGGGCTCCTGGCGGTACGCCGGCGCAAGGGGTGCCCCGCTTCCCGGACGGCACTCCGGCGCGCGGGGTTCCGCGGTTGCCTGACGGCACTCCGGCTCACGGCACGCCGAGCTTCAGGGACGGTACGCCCGCGCGCGGGGTGCCCCGATTCGTGGACGGCACCCCCGCGCAGGGCACGCCCGAGGTGCGGGGCGGGCATCCGCAGCATCTGGAACAGGGCGGGGCATGGGGGCGGTTCGCCGCCGGGGGCGCTCCGCAGGACATGCCACGGGGCGCGTCGCACGCGCCCGGGTACGCGGACCCCCGCATACCGCGACAGCGGCAGCAGCCCGTCTCCGGTCCCGGGCCGGAGTCCGGGGCTCCTGCGGCGCCCCGCCCGGGGCGGTCCGACGCTGCCGGTGCGAGTGCTCGTGCCGGTGCCGGGCCGCGGCAGGCGTACCTCGATGCCTTCGACGAGGTCGACGACGTCTTCGCTCCCGGCCGGACCCACCGCGCGGCCCCGGGCCAGGAGGCCGGCGAGGCCGGGGAGGCGCCGCAGGACGAGGGGCTGCGGGACGAGGCGCCGGAGGCCGCGAAGGGCAGGGGGTCCAAGGGCCGGACGTTCACCGGGATCGCGGCCGCCGCGGTCACCACCGTGCTGGCCGTCGTCGTGGGCGGACAGGTGATCGCCGGTCGTGACGATTCCCCCGTGCAGTCGCAGGCCGCCACGGGCGGTGACCGCGACGCCCGCGGCTCCGCCTCGCGGAGCGACAGCCGGCCCACCCACTCCGGGACACCGAGCGCGGCCCCGCTGACGTACGGCGAGCAGATGGGCAAGAAGTACCCGCTCTCCCCCGACCTCAAGGGGAACGGGAGGTTCCAGGCGGTCATGGGCTTCGACCAGGCGCCCGGCACGGGCCAGAAGTACCGGTACCGCGTCGATGTCGAGGAGGGGCTCGGCCTCGACGCCGGACTGTTCGCAGAGGCCGTCCACAAGACCCTGAATGACGACAGGAGTTGGGCACACAACGGCGGCCGCACCTTCGAGCGGATCTCCTCGGGGAAGCCGGACTTCGTGATCACGCTGGCCAGTCCGGGGACCACCGCCGAGTGGTGCGCCAAGTCGGGCCTCGACACGACCATCGACAACGTCTCCTGCGACTCCCTCTCCACCGACCGCGTGATGATCAACGCCTACCGCTGGGCCCAGGGCTCCAAGACGTACGGCGACAAGATGTACGCGTACCGGCAGATGCTGATCAACCACGAAGTCGGCCACCGCCTGGGCAACAACCATGTGACCTGCGACAAGGACGGCGAGCTCGCTCCTGTCATGCAGCAGCAGACGAAGTTCCTGGACCACGACGGGATCCACTGCCGGGCCAACCCCTGGCCGTTCCCGGGAAGCTGAGTTCCCCGAGGAAGCCGAGCGGCGGGCGGAGGGTGACAGGCGGGCCGGCCCGGAGCCGGTCATGACCTGCCGAAGCACGGTCGCTTGATCCCGTAGCGTGACGAAACGCCGCCCGCAGGCGAAAGTCACGACCGTTCACCCCTTTTGGTGGCGCGACGGACAACCGTCCGTCGCGCCACCGTCATGTCCGCATACGTTCGTCCCGCTGCGAGCCGCCGGTCCCATGGCGGCTCCCAAACGGGAGATCGGGGGTGCACGCGTGCGCATCGGACTGCTTACGGAGGGTGGTTATCCGTATGTGAGCGGTGACGCCAGGCTCTGGTGCGACCGGCTCGTGCGCGGACTCGGGCAGCACGAGTTCGACATCTACGCGCTGAGCCGCAGTGAGCAGCAGGAGGACGAGGGCTGGATCCAACTGCCGCCTCAGGTCAGCCGGGTACGGACCGCTCCGCTGTGGAGCGCGCAGGACGACGGTGTCGTGTACGGCCGCCGGGCCCGGAGACGGTTCGCGGAGGCGTACGAGGAGTTGGCGGCGGTGGTCTGCGGGGCGGGCGCATCGGGGGGCGCTTCGGACTTGGCGGGCGCCTCCGAGCCTGGAGGTGCCCTCGACCCGGAGGGTGCTCCTGACTCGGGAGGTGCGCCGGGCGCCGAGGCGGACCGTTTCGGCGCCGCGCTGTACGGGCTCGCCGAACTCGCTCGCGACGAGGGTGGACTGGTCCGCGCCCTGCGCTCGGAAGCAGCCGTACGGACACTGGAAGGCGCCTGTCGCGCCCCCGGCGCACTGCGCGCGGCGCGCGAGGCGCGCGTGCCCGATCTGCTCACCGTCGCCGCACACTTGGAACGCGCCCTGCGCCCCCTCTCGCTCGACTGGTACGAGGGCGACGGCCTGGGCTCGGTCGACCTCTGCCACGCGGCGGCCGGCGGATCGGCCGCACTGCCCGGGCTGGTGGCCCGGCACTTCTCGGGTGTTCCGCTGCTCGTGACGGAGTACGGGGTGCAGTTGCGGGCGCACTACCTCGCGGTCTCCGGCGACGCGCCGGTCCGCGCGCTGCTCTCCGCCTTCCACCAGCGTCTGGCCGCCGAGGTTTACCGGCAGGCCGCCTGCATCACCCCCGGCAACACACACGCCCGCCGCTGGCAGGAACGCTGTGGCGCCGACCGGACCAAGCTCCGGACGGTCTATCCCGGTATGGACGCGTCCCGCTTCGCGGACGTGGGCGAGTCCGCGGACTGCGCCGATCCGTACACGCTCGTCTGGATCGGCCGCATCGAACCCGCCAAGGACCTGATCTCCCTGCTGCACGCCTTCGCGGAGGTCCGCCGGAGCGAACCGCGGGCACGGCTGCGGATCGTCGGTGCCCCCGCCCGAGGACCGGAGGGCGCGGCCTACCTCGCCCACTGCCGCACGCTGGCCGCACAGCTCTTCCCCGACGAGGCGGGGGACACATGCTCCGCCGGAGACAGCCCGGTGTCGTTCGAGGAGATCGGCGGACCGGACGTGCCGGACCTGGCGCAGGCGTACGCGGCCGGTGCGGTCGTCGTCCTGTCGAGCGCCGTGGAGGGATTCCCGATCAGCCTTGTCGAGGCCATGTTCTGCGGGAGAGCGACCGTGTCGACCGACGTGGGCGCGGTGGTGGAGGTCATCGGAGGTACGGGGCTCGTGGTGCCGCCGCGCGATCCGCGGGCGCTCGCGGAAGCGTGCGTGGCGCTGCTGCACGACCCCGAGCGCCGTGCGCGCCTCGGCGCGGCCGCCCGCGCGAGGGCACTCGAACTCTTCACCGTCGAGCAGAACGTCCAGGCATTTCGTGGCATCTATCTCGAGGTCGTCTCCCACTCACCGGTTCGGAGGATGGCCGTGGACCACATGGGCGACCCACTGCCCTTCGGCGTCCCCGCCGAGGCCCACGTCCCCGGTCGGTGGACGGAGGTCGGCCTGACGGCCGAGAGCCTGCCGGCGGCGGAAGGCCGGTTGGTGGGGGAGGGCCGGTCGGTGGGGGAGGGCCGGTTGGCAGCTGATGGTCGGCCGACGCGTGAAGGCCGTCCGAGCTGGGCGCTCCGGGCTCCGGTGCGGGCGGCGGCTCCGGGCGGGGCGGCAGCCCCGGCCTCGGCCCCGTCCCCCGCTTCGGGCGCGGCGTCGTCCGGCGAACCGGTCGCGCCGGTCGCGGCTGCGGAGGTGGCGGGATGAGCGAGCCGAGAGACACCTTGACAGCGGGAGCCGAGGCATCCGCTGATCCTGGAGGCGCCGAGGACCACATCGGCCCTGAGCCCGTGGCGCCGGGCGTCGCCGAACCCTCCCAGGGTGCCTCCGACGAAGTCGCCACGGTGACGACCCCCGAGCCGCCCTCCCAGCGAGGCGGCGCCGACCCCGTCAAGGCGCTGATGCACCGTCACCGCGCCCTCTGCGAGCGAGCCGTCGACCCGCTCGAGATCGCTGCCGGGCTGGAGGCACACGGCGTGACCGACCGTACCGCCGCCCGCTTCCGCCACCGCGACGTGTTCTCCCTGGCCGAGGAGATGTACGCGCGCGTGCCCCGCGACGAGGAGAAGCGGTGCGCGGAGCAGGCCGCGACCGACGCGCCCGGCGCACACGCGGGCTGGGCCGGGTGGGCAGCACTCGCCCTGCTGCCGGGCGCCCTGTGTACGGCGGCCGTGCTCGGTGTGCGGCTCACCGACGGCCGGCCCCGCCTCGTGATCGCCGCCGTCGGCGCCCTCGCCGTGTTCCTGGGTCTGCGCCTGGCGCTCGGCAGGGGCCCGCTGCGCACGACGTCGGACACGGCGAGCGGCACACGTGCCTGGACGTGCTGGCTGCTGGCGTACGCCGTCGGGGGCGACGGCCTGCTGAGCGCCGGCCTCGACGGCGGCCCGAGCGGCCCCTGGCCCCTGGCCACCGCACCCGTCCTGGCCCTCGCCCTCGCCTGTGCGCCGGCCGCCTGGTGCGCCCACCTCCTCGCCGTACACGCCCGCCGCAAACTGGCCGCGAGCCGTGGCCTCGCCGACTTCGCGGACTCCGTACGACCTGTCTTCCTCGCGGTGTTCGCCCTCTTCCTGTGCGCGCTGGCCGTCCTGCTCGCCCTGTGCGGCGCGGCGTTGAAGGAGCCCGTCGCATACGCCGCGGCCGGCTCCCTCGGCGCGCTGCTCCTGCTCGCCCGCCTCCTCACCACGCACGGCTTCACCCGCGCTCCCGTCCTCGCCCTCGGCGCGGCCGCGACCATCGAGGTGGTCGCTCTCGCGGCGGTCTTCGCGAGCCGTCTGCCCGGCTGCTCCTTCCTGGCCGTCCCCCTCGACACCGTCGTCGGTGCCTCGGGACCGGCCGCCGTCCCGGGTCTCGCGTGCGGCCTCGCCGCCCTGATCCTCCTGATCCACTCCACCCGCACCCTGACCCGGGCCTCGGCCCACGCCGCGCCCTCCGGAGTCCAGTGATGAGTCCTCAGCCCGTCCCTCCCGCGGGGCCGACACCGCGGGCCTTCCCCCGATCCACGGCAACCCCACAAGGAGAACGCCAGATGATCACCTCCCGAACCGGACGATCCGCCCCGGGAGCCGCCCGATGAGGGTCCTGCTGATCGGAGCCAACGGATACCTCGGCCGCTTCGTCGCCGACCGCCTGCTCGCCGACCCGGCCGTCCAGCTCACCGCGCTCGGCCGCGGCGACGACGCCGACGTACGGTTCGACCTCGCCACCGGCAGCCCCGGCGCGCTCACCCGTTTCCTGGACGCCGTTCACCCCGGAGTCGTCGTCAACTGCGCCGGAGCCACCCGCGGCGGTGCTCGCGAACTCACCCGGCACAACACCGTCGCCGTCGCCACCGTCTGCGAGGCCCTCCGCCGCAGCGGCTGCGGGGCACGCCTCGTCCAGCTCGGCTGCTCCGCCGAGTACGGCCCCAGCCAGCACGGCTCCTCCACCGCAGAGGACGCCGTGCCCCGCCCCGGCGGCCCGTACGGCGTGAGCAAGCTCGCCGCCACCGAACTGGTGCTCGGCTCCGGTCTGGACGCCGTGGTGCTGCGGGTGTTCTCACCCGCGGGTCCCGGCACCCCGGCCGGCTCCCCGCTCGGCCGCCTGGCCGAGGCCATGCGCCGTGCCATGCAGTCCGGCGACGGAGAGCTCAAACTCGGCGGTCTCGGCGTCCAGCGCGACTTCATCGACGTCCGCGACATCGCCCGCGCCGTCCACGCCGCCTCTCTCTCCGCAGCCCAGGGCGTGATCAACATCGGCTCCGGCCGTGCCGTGCGCCTCCGCGACGCCGCCGCCGTTCTCGCCCGCGTGGCCGGATACGGCGGCGCCCTCCACGAACTCGACGGACCGCCCGGCCATGTCAGGCCGTCCATCGGGCACCCCCGCCCCGAGCCGGACCACGCCGCCCCCGTCGCATATCCGTACCCCGACGGCTGCGGCAGCTGGCAGCAGGCCGACGTGCGCACGGCCCGCGACCGGCTCGGCTGGCGGCCCCGCATCAACCTCGAAGAGTCCCTCGCCGACATCTGGATGGAGGCGGCATGCCGCATCTGACCAGCACCGCGGTCGGCGCCGCGAGCACCGGCGCGGTCCTCGGGCTCGGCATTCCCGGCTATGCGCACCCCCTTCTCGCACCGATGGAGTGGAGAGAACTCACGCGTCCCGGCACCCCTGTGCACTGGGTCGTCCTCAGCGTGAGCGGCGGGCCCGGGACACGACCCGACCCGCACTGCCTGGAGGCCGCCGGCCGACTGCGCAACGCGGGCATTCGCGTCCTCGGACACCTGGATGTGGCGTACGGCGCACGGACGCTGAGCGAACTGCTCTTCGACGCGCACCGGTATCTCGGCTGGTACAGGGCCGACGGCTTCCTCCTGGACCGCTGCCCCACCGACCGCGCGGCGCTCCCCGAGGTCCGCCGCGCCGTAACCGCGCTCCGGGAACTGCACGACGGGGAACTGCACGAAGGGGAACAGCGCGACGGGGGACACATCGTCCTCGGCCACGGGACCCACCCGTACCCCGGATATGTGGAGCACGCCGATCAGCTGGTGACCTTCTCCGGGCCCTGGAGCGAGTACCGCTGGTCGCAGGTGGCCGAGTGGACCGCCGACCACCCGCCCGAACGCTTCTGTCACTTCGTGCACGGCGTGCCCCGCGGCCACCTCGACGAGGCCCTCCGCGTCGCCCGCTGGCAGGGCGCCGCCACCATCTACTTCACGGATGGCACGGACCGCGGCGGCCGCACCGACCCCTGGGAGACCATGCCCGGCTACTGGGACGACATTGTCTCGCGTGTTGGACCGGGTGTCTCGGAATGAAAAAGGGCGTGGCAGTGTTACGGAGAGAACAACTGTAGTGATTGACCGATCAACGGAGTCCCCGTGTCGCTGCCACCCCTGGTAGAGCCCGCTTCTGAGCTCACCGTAGACGAGGTCCGCAGGTACTCCCGCCACCTGATCATCCCCGACGTCGGGATGGACGGGCAGAAGCGGCTGAAGAACGCCAAGGTGCTGTGTGTGGGCGCCGGCGGCCTGGGCTCGCCGGCGCTGATGTACCTGGCTGCGGCCGGCGTCGGCACGCTCGGCATCGTGGAGTTCGACGAGGTCGACGAGTCGAACCTGCAGCGCCAGATCATCCACAGTCAGTCCGACATCGGCCGCTCCAAGGCCGAGTCCGCGCGTGACTCGGTCAAGGGCATCAACCCGTACGTGAACGTGATCCTTCACGAGGAGCGGCTCGAAGCCGACAACGTGATGGACATCTTCAGCCAGTACGACCTGATCGTCGACGGCACCGACAACTTCGCGACCCGCTACCTGGTCAACGACGCGTGCGTGCTGCTGAACAAGCCCTACGTGTGGGGCTCGATCTACCGCTTCGACGGCCAGGCCTCCGTCTTCTGGTCCGAGCACGGCCCCTGCTACCGCTGCCTCTACCCCGAGCCCCCGCCGCCGGGCATGGTCCCGTCCTGCGCCGAGGGCGGAGTCCTGGGCGTGCTGTGCGCGTCCATCGGCTCCATCCAGGTCACCGAGGCCATCAAGGTCCTCACGGGCACGGGTGAACCGCTGGTCGGCCGCCTGATGATCTACGACGCCCTGGAGATGCAGTACCGCCAGGTCAAGGTCCGCAAGGACCCGAACTGCGCGGTCTGCGGCGAGAACCCGACCGTCACCGAGCTCATCGACTACGAGGCCTTCTGCGGCGTGGTCTCCGAGGAGGCCCAGGAGGCGGCCGCCGGCTCGACGATCACTCCCAAGCAGCTCAAGGAGTGGATCGACGACGGTGAGAACATCGACATCATCGACGTCCGCGAGATCAACGAGTACGAGATCGTCTCGATCCCCGGCGCCCGTCTGATCCCCAAGAACGAGTTCCTCATGGGTTCCGCCCTGGAGAGCCTTCCGCAGGACAAGAAGATCGTCTTGCATTGCAAGACGGGTGTCCGCAGTGCGGAGGTTCTCGCCGTCCTCAAGTCCGCGGGCTTCGCCGACGCGGTCCACGTCGGCGGCGGCGTCATCGGCTGGGTCAACCAGATCGAGCCGCACAAGCCGGTGTACTAGGCACACGCATCCCGCCAAGGGGCCCGGCACCGTGGGTGCCGGGCCCCTCTCCGCTGCCGGCGCCGGCGGCAGGGGTGCGGGGACGGGCCGCCGGGCGGGCAGCCCGCGCTCAGGCCGGGCTAGGAGCAGACCTTGCCGTCCTCGGGCACCGTGCCCTTCAGCAGGTAGGCGTCCACCGTGGAGTCGACGCACTCGCTCCCGCTCCCGTACGCCCCATGGCCCTCGCCCTTCCAGGTGAGCTCCACACCGACGCCGTCGCCCAGCTCGTCCGCCATCTTCTTCGCGCCTTCGTACGGCGTCGCCGGGTCCCCGGTGTTGCCCACGACCAGCACCGGTTCGGCTCCCGGAGCACTGACCTCGGGTGTGTCGAACTGACCCGGCACCGGCCAGTCGTGACACCAGCCTGCCGTGTCCCAGCCCAGGAACTCCCCGAACACGGGCGAGATCTCGCGGAACTCCGGCAGCAGCTTCTTCGTCTCCTCGGCGGTCGGCCGCTGCTTCTGGTCCAAGCACGATATGACCCGTTGTGCATGCGTCGTCGTGCCGTAGCGGCCGGAGGAGTCGCGCTCGTTGTAGCCGTCGGCGAGCGCCAGCAGCTGGGAGCCGTCCCCGGCCTGGGCCGCCTTGAGCGCGCTGGTCAGGGTCGGCCAGCTCTGCTCGCTGTAGAGCGGCAGGACGATGCCGGTGACGGCCAGTGTCTGAGTGAGCTCGCGGCCGGACGACGCCGCCAGCGGCTTCGCGTCGATCCGCTTCAGGAGGTCCACGATCTTCTGCGTACCCTCCTTCGGGTCCTGGCCCGTCGACTTCAGGTAGTTGTCGAGGGCGCGCTGGAACCCGCGGGCCTGGTTCTCCGCGTGGCCCACCGCGTCGGCGCTCGGGTCGACGACCGCGTCCAGCACCAGACGACCCACGTTCCTGGGGAACAGGTGGGCGTAGACGCCACCGAGCTCCGTTCCGTACGAGATGCCGAAGTAGTGGGTCTTCTTGTCGCCGAGGACCTGTCGCATGAGATCCATGTCCCGGGCCGTGTCGGTTGTCGAGACGTGCGACAGCAGCTTGCCCGCCGCCTTCTCACAGCCCGCCCCGAAGTCGGCGGCGTCCTTGAGGTACGCCGTCTCCTCGGCCGCGTCGTCCGGAGTGGCGTCCACCTTTTCCGCCGCCTGGATGTCCTTGTCGCTGCGGCAGCGCACGCCCTCGCTCCCGCCGACCCCGCGCGGGTCCCAGCTCACCAGGTCGTACCGCTCGTGCAGGCTGCTCACGATATCGGCGTACGACGGCATCATGGAGACGCCAGAGCCGCCGGGGCCCCCGAAGTTGAACATGAGCGATCCGATGCGGTCACCCTGACCGCCGGTCGACTTCGAACGGATCAGCGAGAGCCCGATCGTCTCACCGTTCGGTTCGTTCCAGTCGAGAGGTGTCTTCAAGGTGGCGCACTGCCAGTCGCCGCCGGGCGCCGGGCCGTCCGCCGTCGCCTTGCAGCGGCCCCAGTCCAGCTTCTGGGACGTGAGGGAGGCGGGCAGCTTCGATGACGCACCCGACGACGAGGCCGGCGCTCCCGCGTCGTCCTTCCCGTCGTCCGAGCCGCCCTCTGATCCGCCGCTGCAGCCGGCCATCAGTACCGCGGCGGCGGCCAGAGCCGTCCACCGTCCGTGTCGCGCCATGAGCAGTTCCCCCCTCGCCTCGTCGTCCGCCGGATGCCGCGGATGACAGTCATGCCATGGTAGGCGTACCGCCACGAACCACACGGCGGCCTGTGGATAACTACATGACCTGCGCTTTTGTAGGTGTGGGGCGCAAGTGCACAGCCCTGCCTCACGAGCAGACGCTCCCCGCCGCAGGTGTCTTCCCCAGCAACAGGTAGGCGTCCACGGCACCCCGCACGCACGGGTTCCCGCTGCTGTACGCGCCGTGTCCCTGCCCCTCGTACGTCAGCTCGACCCCTACTCCCTCACCCAGCGCCTCCGCCATCTTCCTCGCGCCCTCGTAGGGTGTGGCCGGGTCGCCTGTGTTGCCGACCACGACGATCGGTGCCGCGCCGGGCGCGCTCACGTCGGGATGCTCGGCGGCGCCGGGCACGGCCCAGCCGGTGCAGCTGATCATCCCCCAGGCGAGGGTGTCGCCGAAGAGAGGGGACGCGGCCCGGAACTCGGGCAGCTTCGCCGTCACGTCCTCGACGGTGTAGCGAGGTGCGGCGTCCGCGCAGTTGATGGCGACGTTCGCCGGGATGACGTTGCTGTACTCGCCGTCCTCGTTCCGTCCGTTCTGTGAGTCGGCCAGCACCATCAGCAGTTGGCCGTCACCCCGGTACGCCCGCTCCAGACCCTGTGTCAGGTACTCCCAGAGGCCCTTGGAGTAAAGGGCATGCAGGATTCCGCCCGTCGCGAGTGACTGGGTCAGGTCGCGTGGGAAGACGCCGGGGATCGGCTCCGCGTCCAGGTCCTTCAGCAGCGCGGCGATCCGGTCCTTGACCTGCTGCGCGGTGTCCCCGACGGGGCAGCCCTCCTGTTTCGAGGCGCAGTCCCGCGCGTAGTTGTCGAGCGCCAGCTGAAACCCCCTGGCCTGTCCGAGCAAGCCCTGCTCCGGGGTCTGCGTAGGGTCGACGACCGCGTCGAAGACGGCCCGCCCCACGTTCCTGGGGAACAGGTGGGCGTACACGCCACCGAGCTCGGTTCCGTACGAGATGCCGAAGTAGTACAGCTTGCTGTCACCGAGAACGTGGCGCATCAGATCCATGTCGCGGGCCGCCTCCGTGGTGCGGACGTGCGGCAGCGTCGCACCGGACTTCTTCTCGCAGGCCGAGTTGAACGACTCGGTGCTGTCGCGGAGCTTCTCCTCCTCGGCGTCGTCGTCGGGTGTCATGTCCTGCTGGAGGTACTCGTCGAGGCCCTCGGCGTCCTCGCACTCGACGCCCGCGCTGCGGCCGACCCCGCGAGGGTCGAAGCTCACCAGGTCGTATCGGGTGCGCAGCTTCGCGAAGCCGTCGGCGAAGGCGGGCAGGCTCCTGACACCCGAACTGCCGGGACCACCGAAGTTGAAGACGAGGGAGCCGATGCGTTCGCTCCTGTCGCCGCTCGCCTCCGCCCGGATGAGCGCGATACCGATCGTGTCGCCCCCGGGGTCGTCCCAGTCGAGCGGGGCCTTCAGTGTGGCGCACTGCCACACGTCGCCGTCCGGCAGCGGGGAGGGTGCCTCCCCTCCGCCCTCGGACGTGGATGGCGCGGGGCAGTCCTCCCAGCTCAGCTTCTGCTCGGTCAGGTCCTCGTCCTCGGCGTCGTCACCGCAGCCCGTCAGCAGGGGACACAGCAGGACGGCCGTGGCGGTCAGGGCGGCGCGCAACCGGGACGCGATGGGCATGCTTCCCATCCTGGCCGCGCTCCGTCCGGTGCGCTCGGGGCGCGGGCCGGGCGGGTGAGGACCGCTTTCCGACGGTCACGCGCGTGTGTGTGCCGTGTTCGCGCGTGTGCCGTTTTCACGGTCACGCGCGCGTGCGCCGTGTTTTCCGCGCGTGCCCGGCCCGGCAGTCGTACGTCTGCCTACAGTGCGCCCTTGCGTGTCAGATGGTTGAACGCCAGCCAGCCCGGCAGCACGGGCAGCCACAGCGTGAGCAGCCTGTACAGGAGCACGGCCGGCGCCGCGACCTCCTTGGGGAGCCCGACCGCGATCAGACCGACGGTGAGGGTGGCCTCGACCGCGCCCACACCACCGGGGGTCGGCGCCGCGGAGCCGAGCGCGTTGCCGGCGAGGAAGACGACCGCGACGCTGGCGATGCTCAAGGAGGGCATGTCCTCGCTGCCGAACGCCCGGATCGACGCGTCCAGGCACATCACGAAGCACGCCGTGAGCAGCAGCATGCCGCCGATGCCCGTGATCAGCTTCTGCGGGCGCTGCAGCACGTCGAGCATGCGCGGTACGACGCCCGCGAACAGCGACCTCACACGCGTGACGACGAACTTGCGCAGGAACGGCACCGACGTGACCACCAGCACGAGGACCGCGACCGTCAGCAGGCCCGCGATGACCGTACGGGACGGTGACAGGGAGGGAGTCTTCTCGGTACCCGTCAGATAGCCGAAGGACAGCAGCATCAGGATGTGACAGCCGAGCCCGAACAGTTGCGACGCGCCGACGCTCGCCACCGCGAGCCCTGGTCGCACCCCCGAGCGCTGCAGGAACCGCGCGTTGAGGGCGACCCCGCCCACCGCGGCGGGCGCCACGATCTTCACGAACGATCCGGCGACCTGCGCCGCGATGGTCCGCAGGAACGGCACGCGCTCGGGTACGAAGCCCAGCAGGCTCATGGCCGCCGCGACATAGCTCAGCGCGGAGAACGCGACGGCCGCGGCGACCCAGCCCCACTCGGCGTTCTGGATGAGCGGCCCGAACTCGATGTGGGCGAGCTGCGACAGCAGGAAGTACCCGCCGATCGCGCCGGCGATGAAGCTGATCAGCGTGCGCGGCCTGATGCGCTCCAGCCGGGCCGGTTCGACCGGGGCCTGCGGCCTGATCAGCAGGACCTGATGGCGGATCTGGGTGAGCAGGTCCTCCTCGCGCGCCTCCTCGATGGCTTCGTCGATCGCGCGCTTCTCGGCCCGCTGCTCGGCGCGTACGGTCTTCTTGGCGGGCTTCCCGGGGGCGGGCTCCTCGGACTCCTCCAGTCGGGCCTGCTTGGCGTGCTGCGACGCCTCCAGGACCGCCTCACGCTCTCGCTCCGCGCGCTCCCGCGCCAGCCTGCGCAGTGTCGCGCGTGTGGAGCGCGACAGCGCGATGGGCTGCAGCAGTGGCAGACAGTCGGCCACCGCGTCGGGGCCGAGCACGCTCACCGCGGAGCCCACCGCGCGCTCGGCGCCCACCCGCAGGCCGAGCGTCGTGAGCAGCTGGGACACGTCCATGCGCAGCAGCAGGTCACCAGCCGCGATCTCGCCGACGCGCAGATCGGTGAGGATCACCGTGCCGGAACGATCCACCAGGATCGCGTCACCCACCAGCCTGCGGTGCGCGATGCGCCGCGACTGCAGCGCCTTCACCTGGTCCCAGGTGTCGTGCAGCAGCTCGTCGGTGATCTCCTCGTCCTCCAGGGAGTCGAGGGTGCGCCCGCCGGTGTGCTCGTAGACGAGCATCACGGCGTCGGGGCCGAGTTCCGAGGTCGCGATCAGCTTCGGGGCGTTGGCACCCGCCGCGATGGCCGCGTAGGCGAGCAGGGCCTCCTGTTCCAGGGCCTGGCGCAGGGACTGGAGGCTGCGGCGGGTGGCGAGGCCGCGCAGCGTGAGGTTGCGCCAGGCGCGGTAGAAGAAGCCCTGAGCCTGCTGCTCCCGGTCGACCACCGTGACGTCCAGCGGCCGGCCGTCCTCCAGCGTCACGAAGTACCTGCGGCCCCGGTCGCCGCTCTCGGCGGTGTCCGGGACCTCCTCACGGCTCGCGCTCACGGGCTTGAAGCCGACGCGCCGCAGCCCGGCCATCAGGGTCCGCCCGGTGGGGCGCACGTTCGGCGAGCCCACCGCGTACAGCGTCCCGTAGGCCACGGTCCAGCCGATCAGCACCGTCAGGATGATCGAGAACGGTGTCGTATAGCCGGTGACCAGCATCGAGAAGGCGTCGAGCAGCAGCACGATCCACAGCACCGCGCGCCACCGCGGTCTGCGGGACATGCCGACAGCGGTCATGTACGCGATGACGGGTGCGAGGTAGCCGTGCACCGGGTCCGTGAGGGCGGTGATGTCGCCGGGCGAGGGCTGGGTGAGCGCCTCCTGGATCGAGTCCGGGGCCGCTCTGGCGACCCAGAGGTCGGTGGCGAGGGTCACTCCGTGCGCGAGGACCGCCGCGAGCACGCCGTCGGCGATGCGCAGGCCGTCGCGTTTGATCAGCCGCTCGATCGCGAAGGCGACCGGCACCAGGAGGATCGCGATGCTCGACGCCAGACCCGCGATCTTGATCAGTAGATCGGGTGCCTGTCCGGTGCCCTTGTTGATGTCCTGTTCGAGCCCGGACGTGGTGCCGTGCGCGAACGCGGCGATGGCCAGCAGCACCACGATCCCGAGCAGGCCCACCGAGAGCCTCATGAGGTCGGAGGGGCGGTGCACGCGCGCGGGGAGCAGCGGTTCGTCGCCCTCCAGTTCGTCGACGTACGCCTCGTCCGAACCCTCCGCGTTCGACTCCACCTGCGGCTTCTCGTCCTCGTGTGCCTTGCGGGAGGGTGATTCTCCGGTCGTCTCACGGGCGGGTGACGTGCCGGTCGTCCTGTCCTCGCCGGAGGTGTCCGGACGCGACGACGCGTCAGAGGTGCCCGCAGCGTCTTCTGGGTGCACGCTCTGCTGCCTCATCGTCTCTTCTTGGTCTCGTATCACCGGTCACCGCCCGCACGATGGTGGCATGCCCCGTCGACACGCGCGGGCATCAGGGTGCGACACGGGGGCGCACAGTCTGCCCGAAGCGTGCCGCGAGGGCGAGCGATACGCGCGGCTGCCACCACGTCCCATTGTCGGTGGGGTCGGGCAGGATGGGGCGGATGAGCGAGGAAAGCCTTCCGGTGGACGCCTTGCCGGAGTACGCGGAGCGGGTCCTTGAGGTCGCCGAAATGATCCCGCCCGGGCGCGTCATGACGTACGGCGATGTCGCCGAGTGGCTGGAAGAGGGCGGCCCGCGCCAGGTGGGACGCGTGATGGCCCTCTACGGGGGCGCGGTCGCGTGGTGGCGGGTCATACGCGCGGACGGCGTACTTCTCCCGGGCCACGAACTCGATGCCTTGGGGCGCTACCGCGCCGAGGGCACACCGCTGCGCGAGGCGAGCCGTGCCTCCGAGGGACACATGCCGCGAGTCGATATGAAGCGGGCGCGATGGGACGGCGGCGAACGCGCGCAGGATCACACCTGACACCTTCCGGCATCGAGCGGGCCGGGTGGTGCCCTGTGGCTCGCACGGGGCAAGCGGGGCATGTCCGTGGCATGGCGTACGTTCGTGAGGTGAGGGACGCGTGTGCCACGCGGGCCGGGAGGGAACAAGAGGAAGCCCCGCTTCCGCGCCGTGCGTCGGCGTAGCGTCAATGTCGCGTGCCCCTCTCACCCCGCTGCCACCGCCCTCCACGCACAACCCGAGTACGACCTCCAGGACCGGCGAACCACGTGAGCTCCTCTTCCTCCACCACACACCTGCCGCACCCCAGGGCGCGGCAGGGGAGCCGTGGCGCCTACCGGCTGGTGCGTACCCCGCCGGACAGGGTGGATCCCCCTCGTCTTGACGCAGGCCAGCGCGCCGTGGTTGACCACGGCACCGGTCCACTGCTCGTTCTCGCAGGTCCGGGCACCGGCAAGACCACCACGCTCGTCGAGTCCGTGGCGGCCCGTATCGCACGCGGCACGGACCCCGAGAGGGTGCTCGTCCTGACGTTCAGCCGCAAGGCGGCGGTGGAACTGCGCGACCGCATGGCCCTGTGCATCGGGGCCGCGCACGCGCCCCAGGCGACGACGTTCCACTCCTTCTGCTACGCCCTGGTCCGCGCCCATCAGGACACCGACCTGTTCGTCGAGCCCCTGCGGCTGCTCTCCGGTCCCGAACAGGACGTGGCCGTCCGTGAACTGCTCGCCGGCCAGCCCGACCTGGAGCGCCTCGGTCTGGCGCACGTCCGCTGGCCGGACGAACTGCGCGCCTGCCTGACCACACGCGGCTTCGCCGACGAGGTCCGTGCGGTGCTGGCCCGCAGCCGCGAGCTGGGACTGGGCCCCGCCGACCTGCGGCACTTCGCCGCCCGCACGGGCCGCCCGGACTGGCTCGCGGCCTCCGCCTTCCTCGCCGAGTACCTCGACGTCCTCGACCTGCAGGGCGTCCTCGACTACGCCGAACTGGTCCACCGCGCCGTGCTCCTGGCCCGGCGCCCCGAAGTCGCCGAGCGCCTCGCGGCGCAGTACGACGCCGTCTACGTGGACGAGTACCAGGACACCGACCCCGCACAGGTACGGCTGCTCGACGCACTCGCGGGCGCCGGCCGCACACTCGTCGCCTTCGGGGACCCCGACCAGTCGATCTACGCGTTCCGGGGCGCCGACGTGAACGGCATCCTGGACTTCCCGGTCGCCTTCCCGCGCGCGGACGGCCGTCCGGCCCCGGTGGAGGTCCTCAGGACCTCCCGCCGCTCGGGCGCCGCCCTGCTCACCGCCACGCGCCTGCTCACCCAGCGCATGCCGCTGACCCGCCTCCCCGCCGAGAAGGTACGGGCCCACCGCGAGCTGAAGCCGGTGACGGACGGGGGGCGCGTGGAGGTGTACACGTACCCGACCCCGGGGACCGAGCTGGACAACATCGCGGACATCCTGCGCCGGGCCCACCTGGAGGACGGTGTCCCGTGGAGCGACATGGCGGTCCTCGTGCGGGCGGGCTCCCGCATGATCCCGTCGGTCAGGCGGGCGCTCACCGCCGCGGGCGTACCCCTGGAGATCGACGGAGACGACCTCCCGCTGCGGCACGAACCGGCCGTGGCACCCCTGCTGACAGCGCTGCGTGCGGTGGCGCGCGCGGAAGCGGGCCAGAGCGGTGAGACGACCTCCGAGGAGCACCGAGGGCCAGCGGAACTCGAACGGCCTGGCGAGCACGCAGGCCCTGAGGACTCCGAACGGCCCGGCGAGCACGAAGGCCCCGAGGACTCCGGGCCTCGGGCCCCCTGGCTCGACACCGAAACGGCCCTCGACCTCCTCGCCTCCCCCCTCGCGGGCATGGACACGGCCGACCTGCGGCGCCTCGGCCGCGCCCTGCGCGAGGAGGAACGGGCCGCGGGCAACGCCCTGCCCCCGCCCTCGGACGACCTGTTGGCGCGGGCGCTGGCCGAGCCGGAGCGCCTGGTCGCGCACGACCCGACGTACGCGCGAGGCGCCCAGCGGCTCGGCGAACTGCTGCGCCGGGCCCGCAGGCGCCTCGCCGACGGCGGCACGGCCGAGGAGGCGCTCTGGGAGCTGTGGGACGGCACCCCGTGGCCCAGGCGGCTGGAGTGGGCCGCCCGGCGCGGCGGCGCGGCCGGGCGCAACGCGGACCGCGACCTGGACGCCGTGTGCGCGCTGTTCGCGACCGCGGCGCGCGCGGAGCAGCGCACCGGCGGGCGCGGCGCCCTGAACTTCCTCGAGGAGATCGAGGCCGAGGACATCGCCGCCGACACGCTCACCAGGAGGGCCGTACGCCCCGACGCGGTCCGCCTGATGACAGCGCACCGCTCCAAGGGCCTTCAGTGGCGCCTGGTGGTCGTGGCGGGCGTCCAGGAGGGACTGTGGCCGGACCTGCGCCGCCGCGGTTCGCTCCTGGAGGCCGACCGCATCGGACGCGACGGACTCGCCGAACCCCTCACTCCGGGCGCGCTCCTGGCGGAGGAGCGGCGCCTGTTCTACGTGGCCGCCACGCGCGCGCGTGAACGCCTCGTGGTCACCGCGGTGAAGGCCCCCGCCGACGACGGGGACCAGCCCTCCAGGTTCCTCACCGAACTCGGCGTCGAGCCCAAGGACGTCACCGGCCGCCCCCGCCGCCCGCTGTCCGTCGCCGCACTCGTCGCCGAGCTGCGCGCCACGACCGTGGACCCGCGCGCGTCGGACGCCCTCAGGGAGGCCGCCGCCCGCCGCCTGGCCCGGCTCGCCGCGCTCGGCGACGAGGACGGCCGCCCCCTGGTGCCCTCCGCGCACCCGTACCGCTGGTGGGGCATGTTCGAACCCACGGAGAGCAAGGTCCCGCTCAGGAACCGCGACCAGCCCGTCGTGCTCTCCGGCAGCGCCCTCGACCAGCTCGCCAACACCTGCGCCCTGCAGTGGTTCCTGGGCCGCGAGGTGAAGGCCGACGCGCCCGCGACAACGGCCCAGGGCTTCGGCAACGTCGTCCACGTCCTCGCCGACGAGGTCGCCTCCGGCCGCACCCCCGCCGACCTCGCCGTCCTCATGGAGCGCCTCGACTCCGTGTGGAACGCGCTCGCCTTCGACGCGCCCTGGAAGTCGGCCCAGGAGAAAGAGCACGCGCGCGTGGCGCTCGAACGCTTCCTGGCATGGCACGTCATGGACCGCACCGGACGCACTCCGGTGGCCAGCGAGCACGACTTCGACGTCACCCTGGAGGCGGGCGACTACGAGGTACGCATCCGCGGCTCCATGGACCGCGTCGAGACGGACGGCGACGGCCGCGCCTATGTCGTCGACTTCAAGACCGGCAAACAGTCGCCCACTGCCGCCGAGGTGGCGCGCCACCCCCAGCTCGCCGTCTACCAGCTCGCCGTCCGCGAGGGCGCCGTCGACGAGGCCTTCGACGGCGTACGTCCCGAACCGGGCGGCGCCGAGCTCGTACAGCTGCGTCAGGGGGCGGCCAAGAAGGACGGCGGCGATGCCGTACCGAAGGTGCAGGCCCAGCAGCCCCTCGCGGGGGAGTGGGTCGGCGAGTTGCTGGCCAACGCGGCGGGCAAGGTCCTCGACGAGCGGTTCTCACCGACCACGGGACAGCACTGCGCCCACTGCTCGTTCCGGGCGTCGTGCAGCGCCAGGCCGGAGGGGCGTCACGTCGTCGAGTGACGCCTGTCACACAGCACCATGCGGGCCGGCCGGCGTTTCCCTCCGCCCCGGGACGAGCCGGGACCCGTTGTCAGTGGGCACCGCTAGCCTCTCTTGGGTGTCCGCCCGTATCACCGATCCCGAGCAGCTCAAGGAGCTCCTCGGGATCCCCTTCACCCCGGAGCAGACGGCCTGCATCACCGCGCCGCCCGCCCCGCAGGTGATCGTGGCCGGAGCCGGGTCCGGCAAGACCACGGTGATGGCCGCGCGCGTGGTGTGGCTCGTGGGCACCGGACAGGTCGCCCCCGAGCAGGTACTGGGCCTGACGTTCACCAACAAGGCTGCCGGTGAACTCGCCGAGCGCGTACGGAAGGCACTCGTCAAGGCCGGCGTCACCGACCCGGACGTCATCGACCCCGACAACCCGCCGGGCGAGCCCGTCATCTCCACGTACCACGCCTTCGCGGGCCGCCTGCTGACCGACCACGGCCTGCGCATCGGGCTGGAACCCACCTCCCGTCTCCTCGCCGACGCCACCCGCTACCAACTCGCCGCGCGCGTACTCCGCGAGGCCCCCGGCCCCTACCCGGCGCTCACCCGCTCCTTCCCGGACCTCGTCAGCGACCTCCTGGCCCTCGACTCCGAACTCGCCGAGCACCTCGTACGCCCCGAGGACCTGCGTGCCTACGACACCGAGCTGCTCAGGACCCTGGAGGGCGCCAAACTCACCAACGCCGACCTCCGCAAGGTCCCCGAGACGGCCGCCGCCCGTCGCGAACTCACCGAACTGGTGGGGCGTTACCGGGCGGCCAAGCGCGAGCGCGACCTCCTCGACTTCGGCGACCAGATCGCCCTGTCGGCCCAGCTCGCCAGGCTCCCCGAAGTGGGCCGCGTCCTGCGCGACGAGTTCCGGGTGGTGCTGCTCGACGAGTACCAGGACACCTCTGTCGCGCAACGCGTCCTGCTCGCCGGGTTGTTCGGCGACGGCACCGGCCACCCCGTGACCGCCGTGGGCGACCCCTGCCAGGCCATCTACGGCTGGCGCGGCGCCTCCGTGGCCAACCTCGACGACTTCCCCGAGCACTTCGCACACGCCGACGACCGCCCCGCGACCCGTCAGGCCCTCAGCGAGAACCGCCGCAGCGGCGGCCGTCTCCTCGACCTCGCCAACGGCCTCGCGGAGCCCCTGCGCGCCATGCACGCGGGCGTGGAGGCCCTCCGCCCCGCCCCCGGCGCAGAGCGCGACGGCATGGTCCGCTGCGCCCTCCTGCGCACCCACGCCGAGGAGGTCGACTGGATCGCCGACTCGATCGCCCACCTCGTACGCACCGGAAAGGAGCCCGGCGAGATCGCGGTCCTGTGCCGCACGGCAACCGACTTCGCGCAGATCCAGGGCGCCCTCGTCACCCGCGACATCCCCGTGGAGGTGGTGGGCCTGTCCGGGCTGCTGCACCTCCCCGAGGTGGCCGATCTCGTCGCCGTGTGCGAAGTCCTCCAGGACCCCGGCGCCAACGCCTCCCTGGTGCGCCTTCTCACCGGCCCGCGCTGGCGCATCGGCCCGCGCGACCTCGCCCTCCTGGGGCGGCGGGCCCGGCTTCTGGTGTCCCACGCGCGCGTGGGCGCCGACGACGACCCCGACAGGCGGCTCGCCGCGGCCGTGGAGGGCGTCGACCCGGCCGAGGTGATCTCCCTCGCGGACGCGCTCGACACCTTCCTGGAACTGCCCTTCGAGGCCGACCGGGAGGACGACGGGCTGCCCTTCTCGCCGGACGCGCGCGTACGGTTCGCCCGCCTCGCCGCCGAACTGCGCGACCTGCGCCGCTCGCTCGCCGACCCTCTGATGGACGTCCTGCACCGGGTGCTCGCCGTCACCGGCCTGGAGGTCGAGCTCTCCGCGTCCCCGCACGCCCTGGCCGCCCGCCGCCGCGAGACGCTGTCCAACTTCCTCGACATCGCCGCGTCCTTCGCCGCCAACGAGTCGGAGGCCACCCTGCTGGCCTTCCTGGGTTTCCTGCGCACCGCGGCCCAGTACGAGAAAGGTCTCGACAACGCCCTCCCGGGCGGCGAGAACACCGTCAAGGTTCTCACCGCGCACAAGTCGAAGGGCCTGGAGTGGGACGTCGTGGCGGTCCCCGGCCTCGTCACCGGGACCTTCCCCAGCGACCGGGGCCGCGAGAAGTGGACCGCCCAGAGCAAGGTCCTCCCGCACGAATTGCGGGGCGACGCCGAGACACTGCCCGACATCGAGGCCTGGGACTCCCGCGGCATGAAGGCCTTCCACGAGGCCATGAAGGACCACCAGCACACCGAGGAACTCCGCCTCGGCTACGTCACGTTCACCCGACCCCGCTCCCTGCTCCTAGGCTCCGGCCACTGGTGGGGCCCGTCCCAGAAGCGCCCGCGCGGGCCGTCCGACTTCCTCCTCGCCCTGTACGAGCACTGCGCCGCCGGGTACGGCGAGATCGAGGCCTGGGCCGACGAACCCGAGGAGGACGAGGAGAACCCCGCGTTGCGTGAGGCGGCCGCGGACCACGCGTGGCCGCTCCCGCTGGACGAGGCGGCCCTCGCCCGCCGCCGCGCGGCCGCGGAGACCGTACTGGCCCACCTGGAGAGGGCTGCCTCCCCCGTGGCCACCCGTCCCGCGGTCACCCACGACCCGGACACCTACGACGACCCGGACTGGCCGCCTCCGCCTGACGAGGAAGCCCTGCACGAGGACGGGGAAGCTCTGTACGACGACGGGGAAGCCCTCTACGACGACGGGGAATTCCCGGGCGAACCCTCGTTCGAGGAGGAGAACCTCCCCGAGGAGGACGCGGACTGGGACTCCTGGACGAAGGCCCGCCCCATGGTTCCGCGCCAGGCGTCGGCCCCGGAAGCCCCCCTTCCCCGCCCGGACGAACCCCCGGAGGACTCGGCGCCCCTCACACCGGAGGAGGCACGCACCATCGCCTCCTGGGACCGCGACCTGGACGCCCTCACCGGAGAGCTGCTGCGCGCCCGCCAGGGTGTCACCGACGTCCCCCTGCCCGCGTCGCTCACCGCCTCCCAGCTGCTGCGCCTGGCAGCCGACCCGGACGGCTTCGCCCAGGAGCTCGCAAGACCCATGCCGCGCCCCCCACAGCCGGCCGCGCGCCGCGGTACCCGCTTCCACGCCTGGGTCGAGGCCCGTTTCGAAGAACTGCGGCTGCCCATGCTGGAACCCGACGACCTGCCCGGCAGCGAGGCCGAGATCGCCGACGAACGCGATCTGGAGGCACTCAAGGACGCCTTCGAGCGCACGCCGTACGCGCACCGGACGCCCTACCGCGTCGAGGCTCCCTTCCAGCTCATGATCGCCGGACGCGTCATCCGCGGCCGCATCGACGCCGTCTACAGGGAGGGCGAGGACGCCGACGCGGAGGGCGACGGCACCACGTACGAGATCGTCGACTGGAAGACAAGCCGAAGCCGCACCGCCGATCCCCTCCAGCTCGCGCTCTACCGCCTGGCCTGGGCCGAGCAGCAGGGCGTGCCCCTGGAGTCCGTCAAGGCCGCGTTCCTGTACGTGCGCACCGGCGAGGTCGTACGCCCGGCCGCCCTGCCCGACCGGGCCGCACTGCAGCGCCTGCTCCTCGAAGAACCCGGCCAGGAGCCCGGCGCGGACCCGGGCGGGCAGGCACCGGACGAACCGCCGGACGAGCATGTCGGCACGGGCCGATAGGCTCATCAGCATGAGCCAGCCCGTTGACAGTGCCGTCAGCGCCGTCCGTACGTACATCCAGAACCACCGCGCCGCCTTCCTCGACGACCTCGTGGAATGGCTGCGCATCCCCTCGGTGTCCGCCCAGCCCGAGCACACCGCTGACGTGCGGCGCAGCGCCGACTGGCTCGCCGCAAAACTCAAGGAGACCGGCTTCCCCACCGCCGAGGTCTGGGAGACGCCCGGAGCGCCGGCCGTCTTCGCCGAATGGCCCTCCGACGACCCCGAAGCCCCCACGGTCCTCGTCTACGGCCACCACGACGTGCAGCCGGCCGCCCGCACGGACGGCTGGGACACGGACCCCTTCGATCCGGTGATCCGCGGAAACCGCCTCCACGCGCGCGGGGCCGCCGACGACAAGGGCCAGGTGTTCTTCCACACACTCGGCGTCCGCGCCCACCTCGCCGCCACCGGCCGCACCACGCCGGCCGTCCACCTGAAGATGCTGGTCGAGGGCGAGGAGGAGTCCGGCTCACCGCACTTCCGCGCCCTCGTCGAGGAGGACGCCGAGCGGCTCGCCGCCGACGCCGTCATCGTCTCCGACACCAGCATGTGGGATGAGGACACCCCCACCGTGTGCACCGGCATGCGCGGCCTCGCCGAGTGCGAGATCGAGCTCCACGGGCCCGACCAGGACATCCACTCCGGGGCCTTCGGCGGCGCCGTGCCCAACCCGGCCACCGCCGCAGCCCGCCTGATCGCCGCCCTGCACGACGAGCACGCGCGCGTGGCGATCCCCGGCTTCTACGACGGAGTCGTCGACCTCACCGACCGCGAGCGGGATCTCTTCGCGGAACTCCCCTTCGACGAAGAGCGCTGGCTGCGCACGGCCAGGTCCAAGGCCACCCACGGCGAGACCGGGTACACCACTCTGGAGCGCGTCTGGGCCCGCCCCACCGCCGAGGTCAACGGCATCGACGGCGGCTACCAGGGCCCCGGCAGCAAGACGATCATCCCGTCCTCGGCCCTGGTGAAGCTGTCCTTCCGGCTGGTCGCGGGCCAGGACCCGCACCACATCGAGAAGGCCGTCCGCGCGTGGGCGGCCGACCAGGTGCCCGCCGGGATCCGCTGCGAGATCACCTTCGGCCCGGCCACCCGCCCCTGTCTGACCCCCCTGGACCACCCCGCCCTGCAGTCCGTCGTACGAGCCATGGAACGCGCCTTCGAACAGCCCGTCCGCTTCACGCGTGAGGGCGGCTCCGGTCCCGCGGCCGACCTCCAGGACGTCCTCGGCGCACACGTGCTCTTCCTGGGCATCTCCGTCCCCTCGGACGGCTGGCACGCCCCCAACGAGAAGGTGGAACTCGACCTCCTCCTCAAAGGCGTAGAAGCATCCGCCCACCTGTGGGGCGACCTGGCCGGAAACGGGCATGAGACACCCTGAGAAGGCCCCGAGGCCCGCGCACCCGTCCGCCGCAGACCCTGCCTGACCGCCCGCTGAAACAACCGTTCCCCTGGGGGAGTTGGAAGCACCCGTGACCACCTGGACCGACCACACAGCAGACCGCCCCATCTCCCTCACCGCCCCGAGCGGCATCGACCGGGCCGCCCACCACCGCCTCGACGAGGCCTGGCTCGCGGCGGCGTGGAGCCATCCGACGACGCGCTGCTTCGTGGTCTCCGGCGGCCAGGTCCTCATCGACGAGACGGAGGACGGCACCACCGAACTCGTCATGACCCCGTCCTTCGAGGCCCCGCTCACCGAGGCCCACCGCTACTTCCTGGGCATCGACGGCGACGGTGTGGCCTATTTCGCCCTCCAGAAGGACGCGCTCCCGGGGCGTATGGACCAGTCCGCACGCCCGGCGGGTCTGCGGGAGGCGGGTCTGCTGCTGTCTCCGCGCGACGCCGGCCTGATGGTGCACGCGGTCGGCCTGGAGAACTGGCAGCGCACCCACCGCTTCTGCTCGCGCTGCGGCGAGCGCACCGTCATCGCGGCGGCCGGCCACATCCGCCGCTGCCCGGCCTGCGGCGCCGAGCACTACCCGCGCACCGACCCTGCGGTGATCATGGCGGTCACGGACGACGAGGACCGGATCCTGCTGGGCCGTCAGGTGCACTGGCCCGAGGGCCGCTTCTCCACCCTCGCCGGCTTCGTCGAGCCCGGGGAGTCCATCGAGCAGTCCGTGCGACGCGAGGTGTTCGAGGAAGCGGGCATCACCGTCGGCCAGGTCGAGTACGTCGCCAGCCAGCCCTGGCCGTTCCCCTCCAGCCTCATGCTGGGCTTCCTGGCCCACGCCACGTCCACCGACATCACCGTCGACGGCGACGAGATCCACGAGGCCCGATGGTTCTCCCGCGAGGAGCTCCGGGCCGCCTTCGAATCCGGAGACGTGCTGCCGCCCTACGGCATCTCGATCGCGGCCCGCCTGATCGAACTCTGGTACGGCAAGCCCCTGCCGAGGCCGGGCAGCGCCGCCTGACAACCGCGGAACAAAATGAAGGCGGTCCCTGAGACATCCGGGGACCGCCTTCTCTCACTGCCACATCGGGAACCCGGCAACACACCGAGCCAGGACCCGGCTACGCGCCGATCTTCTGCTTGACCTGCGCCAGCGAGGGGTTGGTGAGCGTGGAACCGTCGGGGAACAGAACGGTCGGAACCGTCTGGTTGCCGCCGTTCGCCTTCTCCACGAACGCCGCGGACTCCGGGTCCTGCTCGATGTTGATCTCGGTGTACGCGATGCCCTCGCGGTCCATCTGGCTCTTCAGCCGACGGCAGTAGCCGCACCACGTGGTGCTGTACATCGTCACAGTGCCCAGCATCTCTCTGGCGCTCCTTCACGGCTCGGGGATCAGAGGCTGTGAGGTGAACGCGCGGGGCCGGTCCGTCATTCCCTTGCGCGGGCGCCTCCGCGGTCCTGCCCGCGCGACAGGGGCACAAGGCGCATCCCGTGGCGCCTGCCGCATTAGTACGACCGCAGGGCCAGGCCTGTGGACAACTCGCGCATCCGTCACCGGGGACCTGGCAGCATGGCGGGGTGACAGCAGCAACGCACTCCACCCTGTTCCCGCAGGTTCCGGACACTCCCGACGCGGTGCTCGAAGGGCTCGACCCCGAGCAACGCGAGGTGGCGACCGCCCTGCGCGGCCCGGTGTGCGTGCTGGCGGGGGCCGGCACGGGCAAGACGCGGGCGATCACCCACCGCATCGCCTACGGGGTGCGTGCCGGGATACTGCAGCCGTCCAGTGTGCTGGCCGTCACGTTCACCAACCGGGCAGCAGGTGAGATGCGCGGCCGTCTGCGCCAGCTCGGTGCCGCCGGTGTCCAGGCGAGGACGTTCCACTCGGCCGCCCTCCGCCAGCTCCAGTACTTCTGGCCGAAGGCGGTCGGCGGCTCCATGCCGAGGCTCATCGACCGCAAGGTCCAGATCGTCGCCGACGCCGCGGCCGCCTGCCGAATCCGTCTCGATCGCAACGAGCTGCGTGATGCCGCCGCCGAGATCGAGTGGTCCAAGGTCACCCGGACCGTCCCCGCGGACTACGCCGCCATGGCGGCCAAGCACGGCCGCGAGGCCCCACGCGACCCGGCCGAGATCGCCCAGATCTACGCGGCGTACGAGGACCTCAAGCGTGAGCGCGCCGTCATCGACTTCGAGGACGTCTTGCTGCTCACAGTGGGTGTCCTCCAGGACCGGCACGACATCGCCGAGCAGGTCCGGCGCCAGTACCAGCACTTCGTCGTCGACGAGTACCAGGACGTCAGCCCGCTGCAGCAGCGCCTGCTGGAACTGTGGCTCGGCGAGCGGGACGACCTGTGTGTCGTCGGCGACGCCAGCCAGACCATCTACTCGTTCACGGGTGCAACTCCGGACCATTTGCTCGACTTTCGTATCCGCCACCCCGGAGCCACGGTCGTCAAGCTGGTCCGCGACTACCGCTCCTCACCCCAGGTCGTCCGCCTCGCCAACGGCCTGCTCGCCCAGGCCCGGGGCCGTGCCGCCGAGCACCGCCTGGAACTGATCTCCCAGCGCGACCCCGGCCCCGAGCCCGTCTACACCGAGTACGCCGACGAGCCCGCCGAGGCCGAGGGCGCCGCCCGCCGTATCCGCGACCTCATCACCTCCGGTGTTCCCGCCAGTGAGATCGCCGTCCTGTTCCGTACGAACGCCCAGTCGGAGACCTACGAGCAGGCCCTCGCCGACGCGGGGGTGCCCTATCAGCTCCGCGGGGCTGAACGGTTCTTCGACCGCCCCGAGGTACGCAAGGCTGGGGTCGCCCTGCGCGGAGCGGCCCGCTTCGGTGCCAACGACTCCCTTCTCGCCGACACCGTCGACCTGCCCTCACAGGTACGGGCCGTGCTGTCGGGGGAGGGCTGGACCAGCGAGCCTCCGGCGGGCTCCGGCGCCGTCCGAGAGCGCTGGGAATCGCTGGCCGCGCTGGTGAACCTGGCGCAGGACTTCGCCGCGGCCAAGCCCGATGCCACCCTCGGCGACCTCGTCGCGGAGCTGGACGAGCGGGCGAACGCCCAGCACGCGCCCACGGTGCAGGGCGTCACCCTCGCCTCGCTGCACTCCGCCAAGGGCCTGGAGTGGGACGTCGTCTTCCTCGTCGGAGTCGCCGAGGGCATGATGCCGATCACCTACGCCAGGACCGACGAGCAGATCGAGGAGGAGAGGCGTCTGCTCTACGTCGGCATCACGCGGGCGCGGCAACGCCTCCTTGTCTCCTGGTCCCTGTCCCGCTCGCCCGGCGGGCGCCCGAACCGCCGCCCGAGCCGGTTCCTCGACGGTCTGCGCCCCGGGTCCTCCGCCACCGCGGCCAGGGCCGGCGGGGGAGGCGCCGGTGGTATCGAGCGCGGTGTCCCGGGCGGCACGGCCGCAGTGGCCCCACGGCCCGCCAGCCGGACCCCGGCCCGCTGCCGCGTGTGCGGTCGCACCCTGAGGGACGCCGGTGAGATGAAACTGATGCGGTGTGAGGACTGCCCCTCCGACATGGACGAGGCCCTCTACGAGCGATTGCGGGAGTGGCGGGCGGTGCAGGCGCGACGCAGTGGCCAGCCGGACTTCTGTGTCTTCACCGACCGGACCCTGATGGCCATCACAGAAGCGGTACCGACCACTCCGGCCGAACTGGCGCGCATCCCGGGGGTCATCGCGCGCAAGCTGCAGCGCTACGGGGCCGATGTTCTGGCCATCTGTGCAGGTCAGGAGGTTGAGGCAGGTGGCAAGGGTGACTGATTCCAACTCGTCGAAAAAATAGTTTGCGCATGCCCCAGCGATCCCCATAGGTTCTTAGGCACGGGAACGGCGGCCTTCTCCGAGGCACCGGTTCCGTGCTGTACTTAATATCCGTCGGATCGGGTTCATCTCGATCCCTCTAGACGCCGAGAGGAGGCGAGTCCAGTGATCAGCATCAACACCAGCACCGTCAGCACCGTCAAACTGACCGATCGCTCGGCCGTCTCCCTGTGCATGCTCGGCGTCTCCAACCGGGGCACCGGTCTGTCCGGCATCCGTGCCGTCCGTCCGGCCTCCTCCCTGTCTCTCGCGGGCCTTCCCGTCCGTGAGCGCAATGAGCGACCGACCAAGGCACTGGAAGCAGCAGTAGTGGCACAGGCGCAGGCCTATGCCTTTGCGGCGGCCGCCGGTGCCGGATCCCAGAAGCAGACGACGCAGCACCACACGATGTGGGCCTTCCGTGGGCCAGACCCCTGGAGTGATCCAGCCTGATCGCCGATCAGGCCGGCGCCTTCAGGGCCGCGGAACCCCATCCGGGATCCGCGGCCCTTCTGTTTGTCCCTGACCGGGGACGACGGAGCGAAGGGGCCTCGGGACAAGAAAAGAACCCGGTACCAGCCGCCACCCGGCCAACCGGCCGGAACGACCAGACGAGGAAGACGAATCGTGCAACTCGAAGCGCACGCCCCGTCCGTACCGCCTTCCGAAACGATCCCCCCGCCCGGCCTCACGGAGGACTCCACCTTGACCCCGCTCACTCCGCTCACCGCGCTCGACGACGCCATCGAGAACCTCGGCGTACCCGTCCCCTGCCGCTCCTACGACCCGGAGGTCTTCTTCGCCGAGTCGCCGGCGGACGTCGAGTACGCCAAGTCCCTCTGCCGCACCTGCCCGCTGATCGAGGCCTGCCTCGCCGGCGCGAAGGAGCGGCGTGAGCCCTGGGGCGTCTGGGGTGGCGAGCTGTTCGTCCAGGGTGTCGTTGTGGCCCGCAAGCGGCCGCGTGGCCGCCCGCGCAAGAACCCGGTCACGGCATGAACACCCTGGGAACGATCGACCGCCCTCTCACGCACGACCCCAAGAAGCAGGCCCCAATGAAGCCGTCCACCAACGAGCCCACAGGCTCCGCGATTCCAGACTTCACCACCACCGGCGCGACGGACTCGCGTCAGAACAGGACCCGAGAGATGCAACTCATCCCAGAAGCCCTGGCTCGTGCGCATATGCGCGACCGACTGCAGGAGGCTGAGCAGGAACGCCGGGCCATGCGCCTGGTGGTGGCCCAGCGGATGCAGCGCCGCGCCGAGCGCGCCTCGATGCGGGCTCGCCGCGCGCTCGCCATGGCCGTGATGCAGTAGCCGCCGACAGGCACGCAGTCACGCGGGCACTGACCAGAAGCAGAATCTGAGGGGGCCGGTCCGGACGGGCCGGCCCCCGCTGTGCGCTGTGTCCACGGGACCGCCCGATACGGCGGTATCGTCCCCGAATGCCGGTTCTTCCCGGAGGCAGCGACAACAGCGGCTCCGTACAGTGGCCGGAGACCACGGGACACTCCCCGCCTGGTCCGCACCCAGTGCGGCACCCCGGCCGAGGAACCACGTGGTGGTGAGGCGGTTGGCTACCCCAGGAACGCCGCGGTGGTCGACACGAACCGGTCGGCGTCGTCGAGCCAGGGGAAGTGCCCGGCTCCTGACTGGACGACGAGCCTGGCGTTCGCGAACAGCGCGGTGAACTCGGTCAGCGCTCGCGGAGGGGCCGCCGGGTCCACCTCCCCGGCGAGCAGGAGCACCGGTGGGCCGAACCGTGCGAGTGCCGCGCGGGTGGCGTCCGGCTCGAAGGCGCCCGGTGCGTTGGAAGCGGCGAAGGCGTCCATGTTCCGCTGCCCTTCCTCGGCAGCCTTGTGCGCTTGTGCCCTCTCGTCCCAACGGCCGTACGAGAAAGGCGCGATGGCCTGCCAGTTGTCGTTGGTCGCATCCCCCGCGGTGATCGCTTCGAGGGCCGCGAAGGCCGTGTCGAACCACGGCTCGTCCCGGCGGAGCAGTGCGGTCTCGCGCCGGAGCTCTCCGCTGATCGCGATGCCGACCGCCATGACGCTCGGTGTGATCAGCGCCAGCCTGTCGACGTGCTGCGGGTGGCGTTCGACGTACCGGGCGGCCACGTTCGCGCCGCCCGAGTGCGCGAGCAGGTCCATTGTCTCCAGCCCCAGGTGCTCACGCAGGGCTTCCACGTCCTCGACGAGGCGGTCGCAGCGGTAGGAGGCGGTGTCCTCCGGTGTCGCGGACTCGCCTGTGCCCCGAAGATCCAGCATGATCAACTGCCGGTGCGCGGAGAGCCCGCCGAGGTCGCCGAGGTACTCGGAGGCCTGCATGCCCCCGGGCAGACAGACCACAGGAGGGCCGTCTCCTGACATGTGATATGTGAGCTTGATCCCGTCATGTGCGGCGAAGGCAGGCATGTCCAAGACCCTCTCAGCGGTACTTGGTTACGGCAACCAGGTTTCCGGGGAGCCGCAGTGGCGGGCAGCCCCTCACGCCTCCGCGGCTTGCTGTTGCTCCGGCAGGAATCCCGGCAGCCATTCCTCCAGTTCGTCCCGCAGCCGGACGGTGGCGCCCAGCTGGCACAGCACTCCGATGGTGCTCAGTGTCACCCGGTGGATCAGCAGGTATGACGGGGGCAGGTTGAGCTGCTTGCCCAGCTGGTGAGCGGGGGAGCGCGGGTCGGCTATGCGCGCCGCCTGAGTGCGCATCCAGCCCCGGGTGAAGGTGAACTCGTCGACCTGGGCAGGTTCGATGATCGGCAGCAGGTAGTCGAGGACGGCGTCAGGGTCCAGCTCCACGGTCTCCTTCACGAAGCCCTCCGCGCAGAGGAGCTCGTACACCGCCTCGGCCTCACCCTCGAGCGTCATCCGCAAGGAGTCCCCGATCGGTGTGGGCAGGCCCTCAGGGAGGCGGTCCACCGTGCCGAAGTCGAGAACGCCCAGACGCCAGCCGCTCTTCTCGTCCGGCACCAGGCGGAAGTTGCCCGGGTGCGGGTCCGCGTGCAGCAGGCCGGTGCGGGCGGGGCCCGAGAAGAGGAACCGGGCGAGCAGCTGGCCGGCACGGTCGCGCTGCTCCTGGGTGCCGTCCGCTATCACCTCCGACAGCGGTGTGCCGTCGATCCACTCGGTCACCAGGACCTGCTCGGACTGGTGGACGACGGCCGGAACCAGGACGTCCGGGTCGTCGGCGAACTCCGCTGCGTGCGCCTCCTGGGCCTGGGCCTCCAGGCCGTAGTCGAGTTCCTCGGACACGCGGTCGCGCAGCTCCGTGATCAGGGGCTTGATGTCCATCCCCGGGATCAGCGGCCCCAGAAGACGGGCGAACCGGCTGAGCTGGCTCAGATCGGACAGGAGGGCCTCGCCCGCGCCCGGGTACTGCACCTTGACCGCGACCTCACGGCCGTCGTGCCAGGTCGCGCGGTGCACCTGGCCGATCGAGGCCGCGGCGGCGGGCTTGTCCTCGAACTGAAGGAACAGCTCCTGCCAGTCCTCGCCGAGCCGCTCCCGCAGCACCGAGTGCACCGTGCTCGTGGGCATCGGGGGTGCCGCTTCCTGGAGCTTCGTCAGGGCCGCGCGGTAGGGCCCCGCGATCTCCTCGGGCAGCGCCGACTCGAAGACGGACAGGGCCTGCCCGAACTTCATCGCGCCGCCCTTGAGCTCGCCGAGCACCTTGAACAGCTGCTCCGCCGTGCGCTGTTGCAGTTCACGGCCGACGATCTCCGCCGACTTCCCGCCGATCCTTTTGCCGAGCCCCCAGGTCGCCCGCCCGGCGAAGCCGAGCGGGAGCGCGGCGAGCTTGGCGGTACGGGTGACCGCCTTCCGGGGAAGATCAGACATGCGCCCTCCAAGTCCCAGACCGCCGTGCTGCGTGTGGTGTGCGGGACAAGCTCGTTGACCGCTGTTGCCCCGCCATTGTCTCGTGTGACTCCCCGTCCTCCGAGGTGTGTTCCTCCTTACCTTTCTCCGCGGCCGCGCACGGGCATGCGGGATGTGCCCACACCGGCCTGGAATGCCAGTCGAGCCCCGGGGAGGACACCTCCCAGCGTGCGCCCGCGCTGGACGGTACCCGACCGTCCAGGAAGGCGAGCGCGTGCCCCGCGGCCAGTCCGGCCACGGTCGAGGCCAGCGCCAGGTCACAGGCCTCGGTCTGGCGCTGTCTGCCCGAGCGCCACTGTGCGACGAGACGCGGCCAGCACGCGTCGCGGTCGGCCCGTCCCTGATGCAGACAGCCCGCGCAGCCCGTCTCGCCGGGCAGGACCAGCGGGCCGACCACACCCGTCCCTTCCACGACTCCCGCGTACAGGTGCGGCGTTCCCGAGGCGATGAGCGGCTCGGCGGCGAGCGGGTCGGGCGCGTGGACGTCGACCCCGTTGCGCGGGGCGAGGATCACCAGGGAGAAGCCGGGATCGTCTCCGGACGTGGTGGCCCGGGGGAGGCGCTCCGGCGCGGCCTTGCGTACCGCCCGGCGTGCCGCTTCCTCCCTGCGCTCGCCGATCGAGTCGGCAGGCAGCCCGCCCGGCGCCACGTCCCATGGCTCCACCCGCCCGACATCGCGCACGTCGACGCGGCCCACGCCCGCGCCCGCCAGGAGCGCGGCCAGCGCCACGCCCACCCGGCCGGCACCGCGCACCTGCACCCGCAGGGAGCGGCGGGTGGCCAGGCGGCCCATCGCGCCGCCAGGTTCGGGGGAGACGAGGGAGAGCGCCGCGAGGTCGGGGCGCAGACGGTCCACGACCGACTCCTTCTGCCGCAGGGCGTCCGCGTCCGGGCCTCCTCCCGTCGCGTCGTCCAGCAGGCCCGACTGGGCGAGCCGCTCCACCAGCCCGTCGACATGGCCGTCGGGCAGTCCCATCCGGCGTCCTTCGTCGCGCAGGAGGGGCAAGCCGCGTGTCCCGTCCAGCAGGGCGAGGAAGCTTCCCGTCGCCAGGTCCATCGGGCCCAGCACCATCGCGTGCGCGGGTGCCATCCCGAACTGCACGGTGTTGAGGTCCCGCCAGCCGCGCCGCAGCGCGGGCTTCACCATCGGATGCATGATCGGCCCCCGTAGCCATGGATGTGTCGCCAGGTGTGTCCCCGTGTGCCGGCGACCGCGCGGACACCGCGGCCCTGGCCGGGTGGTGTCCGCTTCGCCGACGAACGTCAGGATGCCGGGGTCCCACCGTTTCGCGTCGGGAGTTGTCCACAGGCCGCTGTATCAGTCGTACAAATCCAGCGCTGGGAGCGCCGATCGGCAGCGAACCGTTCCGGAGTCGGGACTTCCCGCCTGTGCAGCGGGTAACGTCGGGGCGTGCCCGCCGACCCACTGCACCGTGCCGGAAAGCCAGAGCGCAGCACGACGAGCCAGCCGCCGAGCGGCTCGGGGGCGAGCGCGATCGAGGTCCGCAGGAGTGCGCGCCGGCGCAGAACGGTCTCCGCGTACCGCGAGGGCGATCGCACCGTCGTGCTCATTCCCGCCCGCATGTCCGAGGCGGAGGAGCAGCGCTGGGTGACCGTCATGCTCGACAAGCTCGCCGCGCAGGAGAGCAAGCGGCGCATCGGTGACACGGAGCTGGCCGAGCGCGCGGAGCGCCTGTCTCTGCAGTACTTCGACGGCCGTGCCCGGCCCGCGTCGGTCCGCTGGGTCACGAATCAGAACACGCGCTGGGGCTCGTGCACCCCGTCCGAGGGCAGTATCCGGCTTTCGCACCGGTTGCAGGGCATGCCCGATTATGTCGTCGACTACGTGCTCGTCCACGAACTCGCCCACCTGCTCGTGCCCGGCCACGGTCCCCGCTTCTGGCGGCTGCTGGACGCCTATCCGCGGACCGAGCGCGCCCGCGGCTATCTCGAAGGAGTGGTCGCGGCCGAGCGGCTGCCCCATCGGCCCACCGGCGGCGACGAGTGACCGACTGACGCGTCGGCGGCGACGAAAACCGGCCACCACGCGTGCGCGGGCCCGTACGGGAAGCGGTCCGTAAGCGGGCGTTGTGTACCGGGTCTGTACCGGCATCGTCCAATGTCGGATTTTGCCGTTAGCCTGGCGCGACGCACTCGCTTTCGGGATGGGGGACGGTCGTTACGCATGGCCAGGGAATTCCAACGCGGCCACAAGGCCAGGATCAGTGACCTCACGGCGGGCACGGATCTGTACGTGGGTGTACAGATCTCGGCCCCCGGGCTGACCTTCGACATCAGCTGCTTCGGTCTGGACGCCGATGAACGGCTTTCGGACGACCGGTACTTCATCTTCTTCAACCAGCCGAAGTCCCCGGAGGAAGCCATCCAGCTGCTGGGGTCCCAGGCGGGTGACACGGAGTCCTTCCGCGTCACGCTCGACAAGATCCCGCAGCAGATCCAGAAGCTGTCGTTCACGGCGACCATCGACGGCGCCGGGCAGATGTCGCAGATCGCCCCTGGCTACATCCGCATCGTCGCCGGCGGCGAGGAGGTGGCCCGGTACTCGTTCGACGGTGCCGAGTTCTCGACCGAACGCGCCGTGATGCTGGGTGACTTCTACCTGAAGGACGTCTGGCGGTTCGCCGCCGTCGGACAGGGCTTCGACGGCGGCCTGGACGCGCTGCTGAAGAACTTCGGCGGTGAGGTCGCCGAGGAGGAGCCCGCCGCCCCGCAGCAGCCGCAGTCCGGTGCCGCGCCGGGTTTCGCCCCGCCGGCCCAGGCCGCCGCGCCGCCGACGTTCGCGCCCCCGGCGGCAGGAGCTCCCGCGCCCGCCTCGGCCCCCGCGCCCCAGCCCGCGCAGGGCTTCGCGCCGCCCCCGGCCCCCGCTCCGGCCCCCGCGCCCTCGCCCGCGGTGCACGCGCAGCCCACGATCGTCGCGCCCGTGAACACTCCTCCGGGCGGCGCCGTCCAGCCTCCGCCTCCGCCTCCGCCGTACGGGCAGCAGCCCCCCGCCCCGAGTGCGCCGCTGCCGCCCGGCTACGGCCAGCCCCAGGTTCCCCAGGCCCCCACCCCGCCTCCGGGCTACGGCCAGCAGCCCCCAACCGCGCCCCCTGGCTACGGCCAGCAGCCTCCGTACGGCCAGGTCCCGGGCCAGCCCGGCGCTCCCGGCGCCCCGTCGCAGTACGGTGTGCCCCAGGGCGCCCCGCAGGGCGGTGCCGGAGTGACCGCCGCGCTCCAGAAGTTCAAGGAGACGCCCACCGGGCAGCGGTGGACCCAGCAGAACAAGAAGCTCGTCCGCGTCGACCTCGGCGTCAGCGGTGACCAGGCCGTGCTGGCCCGGCAGGGCAGCATGGTGCTCTACCAGGGCAAGGTCGACTTCAGCTACAAGGGAGCGGGCTTCGCGGGCCGGATCGTGGGCAACGCCACCGGCCAGGAGATGCAGCTGATGCGGTGCTCCGGCAAGGGACAGGTGTTCCTCGCCGAGAACTCCGCGATGCTGCACCCCATCGAGCTCCAGGGCGACGCGATCTGCGTGTCCGCGGAGAACGTCCTCGCCTTCGACGAGACCCTCCAGTACGAGGTGCGCAGGGTCGAGGGGCACGGCATTCCTGGGGGCGCGCTGTTCACGATGCAGTTCCAGGGGACCGGCACGATCGTCGTCAAGACGCACGGCGCGCCCGTCGTGCTGCCGGTGACGCCCACGACGTTCGCCGACTGCAACGCCGTGGTCGCCTGGTCCGCGGCCTCCCAGGTGATCGTCTCCAGCCAGGTGCGGATGCGCCGCAACGCCTACCCCGGTGACACAGGCGAGAGCGTGAACCTCCAGTTCCGCGGCGCGCCCGGCAATTTCATCGTCGTCCAGCCGTACGAGGTCTGAGGGAGCCCGTCATGAACCAGCCGCTCGCGGGCTTCGCCCCCGCTCCTGTCGCCGCCCGCATGGAGAACCACGGCGACCACATGCTCAAGGTCGCCATGCAGACCGGGAACGACCTCCTCGCGCGCGTGGGGTCGATGGTCGCCTACGAAGGGTTCGTCCAGTACGAGCCCAACCCGCCCGCCGTGCGCCAGATCGCCCGGGACTGGGCCACCGGCGAGGGCGCGCCCCTGATGAAGTGCTCCGGCGACGGCCTGCTGTACCTCGCCGACTACGGGGCGAACGTCGTCGTGATCAACCTCAACGGGGACGCGATCTCCGTCAACGCCACGAACCTGCTCGCCTTCGACGCGCACCTGACGTGGGGCGTCGAGCGCGTCAAGGGACTCGCCAAGTTCGCCGGGCAGGGCCTGTGGAACACGAAGATCTCCGGACAGGGCTGGGTCGCGCTGACCTCCCGCGGCAAGCCGATCGTCGTCGACTGCGGCGGCGGTGAGGACGAGACGTACGTCGACCCGGACGCGCTGGTCGCCTGGTCCCCGAACCTCAAGGTCAAGGGCAAGCGCAGCTTCAAGGCGCAGTCGCTGATCGGACGCGGCAGCGGCGAGGCGTACCAGATGGCGTTCTCCGGGCAGGGCATCGTCGTGGTCCAGCCCAGTGAGGACAGCACCGACCGCCTCCGAGTCCGGGGCTGAGGGGGGAGCGACACCATGCAGAGTCCGATTTTCGGCTACAACGAGCAGCAGACCCAGGAGCGCTGGAGCCTGCAGAACCAGCAGATGCTGCGCGTAGCCCTGGAGGGTCACGACGACATCCTCGCGCGCAAGGGCACGATGGTCGCCTACCAGGGGCTGGTCGAGTTCGACGCCGAGTACCAGAGCAACAACCAGCGGCGCTCCCGGGCACGCACCGGCGAGGGCCTCGACCTCATGCGCTGCCACGGCCAGGGGACGGTCTACTTCGCCAATCTCGCCCAGCACGTGCACGTGATGGACGTGGACCACGAGGGTCTGACCGTCGACAGCGGCTACGTCCTGGCCATGGACTCCTCGCTGCACCACGAGGTGATCGCCGTGGACAGCCTGTACGGCATCTCCGGTTCCGGGAAGTACCAGCTCAACATCACGGGCCGGGGCAAGGTCGCCCTGATGACCTCCGGCGCGCCCCTGATGATGCCCGTCACGCCGGACAAGTACGTCAACTGCGACGCCGACGCCATCGTGGCCTGGTCCACCTCGCTGCGTGTCCAGATGCAGGCCCAGACGCACTCCTCCGGCGTGTGGCGGCGCCGCGGCAACACCGGTGAGGGCTGGGAGCTCAGCTTCATGGGCCAGGGCTTCATCCTCGTCCAGCCCAGCGAACTGCTGCCGCCGCAGAACGCGCAGATCGGCTCGGGGCTGGCCGCCCAGTACGGCATGGGCCAGCAGGGGGCCCGCGGGCAGAACCAGGGCAACGTCTGGAGCTGACGTCCCAGAGAGTAAACGTAAGGGGCGGCCACACTGGTGGCCGTCCCTTACAGGTCCCTGCTCACACGTCTCTCGCTTGCCCGTTCCTGCCGGCTCAGAGCCTGGTGAGCGTCGTCTCCAGCAGCCGCATCACCGACTCGTCGGCCACGCCCGGCACCTCGTCGTACCGGAACCAGCGCAGGTCGAGTGACTCGTCGCTGATCTCCTGCACCGCGCCCGAGGGGGCCAGCACCGCGTACTGGACGTCGAAGTGCCAGTGACACGGAGGCGGGATCGGGTGGCGATCCAGGCGCACCGGGCCACCCGGGAGGAGCGTCAGCCCGCTGATGCCCGACTCCTCCGTGGCCTCGCGCAGGGCCACCGCCGCAAGCGTGGCGTCCTCCGGTTCGCAGTGGCCGCCCATCTGGAGCCACATGCGCAGCTTCTTGTGCAGTGTGAGGAGGACCCTGCCCTGCTCGGGGTCGACCACCAGGGCGCTCGCGGTGATGTGCCCGGCGTGGCACGGCTTCCACATGCCGTCCGGGTGCGCGTCGAGATGGTCGAGATACGCCTGGCGCAGTTCCTCCTGGTCCTCGTACCCCTTCAGGACGAGGACCGCGTCGTCGTAGAGGCTCACTCGGTGCTGTCGCCCTTGTCGTCGTCGTTCTTGTCGTCCTGGTCCTTCTTCAGGTCCGGCCGCTCCGCGGAACCGCCGTCCGCCGCCTCGCCGAGCATCTTGTCCAGCTCGGAGAAGTCCAGCTGCTCGCGGTGCACGAAACCGTCCGGGTCGTCCAGGTCCGACGCGTTCGGCAGCATGTCCGGGTGGGCCCACAGGGCGTCCCGGCCGTCGACACCGCGCGCGTCGGTGAGCGAGGCCCACAGACGGGAGGCGTCGCGCAGCCGGCGCGGGCGCAGCTCGAGACCGATCAGCGTGGCGAACGTCTGCTCGGCGGGGCCGCCCGTGGCGCGGCGGCGGCGCAGCATCTCGCGGAGCGCGTCCGCGGACGACAGGCGCGGCTTCGCGGCGGCGTGGACGACCGCGTCCACCCAGCCCTCGACGAGTGCCAGAGCGGTCTCCAGGCGGGCGAGGGCCGCCTTCTGCTCCGGGGTGTCCTCGGGCTGGAACATGCCCTGCTGGAGTGCCTGCTGGAGCTCCTCGGGGTTCTGCGGGTCGAACTGGCCGACCACGTCCTCCAGCTTGGCCGTGTCGACCTTGATCCCGCGCGCGTAGCCCTCGACCGCGCCGAACAGGTGCGAGCGCAGCCACGGCACGTGCGCGAAGAGACGCTGGTGGGCCGCCTCGCGCAGGGCCAGGTACAGCCGCACCTCGTCCCTCGGCACGCCCAGGTCCTTGCCGAACGCGTCCACGTTCACCGGCAGCAGCGCGGCCCGGCCGGCCGGGCCGAGCGGCAGTCCGATGTCGGTGGAACCGACGACCTCGCCCGCGAGCACGCCGACGGCCTGCCCGATCTGCGTACCGAACATGGCGCCGCCCATGGAGCGCATCATGCCGATGAGCGGGCCTGCCATGGCCTGCATCTCCTCGGGCAGGACGTCGCCCATGGCCGCGCCGACGCGCTCGGCGACCGGGTCGACGAGCTCCTGCCACACCGGCAGCGTCGCCTCGACCCACTCCGCGCGGCTCCACGCCACGGCGGAGCCCGCGCCCGACGGCAGGGACGTCGCGTCGTCCAGCCACAGGTCGGCCAGACGCACGGCCTCCTCGACCGCGGAGCGCTCGGCCGGACCGACGCTGAAGTCCTTCGTGCCGTCAGCGGTGCCCTGGGACACCGTCTGGCGGGCGATCTGCTTGGCCATGTCCCAGTTCACCGGGCCGCCCTCGTACGAGAGCATCTGGCCCAGCTGCTGGAAGGCGGCGCCCAGGTCGGTGGGGTTCATGGAACCGAACATCGCGGCGAGCGGATTGTCGGCGCCAGGTCCTCCGGCACCGGGCAGCCCGAAACCGAACGGGTTGGCCGGTCCCTGACCACCACCGCTCTGCTGGTCCTTCTTCTTGCCCTCGTCGCCGTCGTCCGGCTCCTCCGGCGGAAGGCCGAATCCGAATGGGGTGTCACTCACGGGATTCCTCGGCTGGTAAGGCCGCCGGTTCTTTCCGACGGCGCGGCTGCCCGACAACACCACCCAGCGTAGACACCACGGCCGGTTCGGGCCTCGATGCTTCGCCGAGAGCCGGCCTGCGGCAGGATGGGTGCCACCTGGTACGTACCCGTCACCCGCGTACGTACTGAAGACAACCGCTGGAGACGCCCGGTGAGTTCCCCAGATCCGCAGGTTCGCGCAACGCGAAACCACTCAACCAGCCCGGCCGTGCGCGGGCCAGTCGTCGCGGTCACCGGAGCCGCGTCCGGGGTGGGCGCGCTGCTCACCGAGCGGCTCGTCGCGTCCGACGCGATCAAGCAGGTCATCGCCATCGACGAGCGGCGCGGTGAGTGCGCGGCTGCCCAGTGGCACGTCCTGGACGTAAGGGACCCGGCGATCGCCGACAAGCTGCGCGGAGCCGACGTCGTCGTGCACCTGGCGGTCGACCTGGACCTCGGCACCGACGCGGCGGCACGCACCGCCTACAACGTGCGGGGGACGCAGACCGTGCTGACGGCCGCGGCCGCCGCAGGGGTCCACCGGGTCGTGCTGTGCACGTCCGCGATGGTGTACGGGGCGCTGCCGGACAATGAGCTGCCGCTCTCCGAGGACGCCGAGCTGCGGGCGACCGCGGAGGCCACCGGGGTCGGGGACCTGCTGGAGATCGAGCGGCTCGCGCGCCGGGCGCCGCGCGCCCATCCGGGCCTCAACGTCACCGTCGTGCGCCCCGCGGTGCTCGTCGGAGGCACCGACACCGCGCTGACCAGGTACTTCGAGTCTCCCCGCCTGCTCGTGGTGGCGGGGTCGCGCCCCGCCTGGCAGTTCTGTCACGTCGAGGACCTGTGCGGTGCTCTGGAGTACGCGGTCCTGGAGAAGGCCGAGGGCGAGCTGGCCGTCGGGTGCGACGGGTGGCTGGAGCAGGAAGAGGTCGAGGAACTCAGCGGGATCCGCCGGATGGAGCTGCCGTCCGCGGTGGCACTGGGCGCCGCGGCGCGGCTGCACCGCATCGGCCTGACACCGTCCCCGGCGGGCGACCTGGCGTACACCATGTACCCCTGGGTGGTCAGCGGCAGCCGCCTCCACGACGCCGGCTGGCGGCCCCAGTGGACCAACGAGGAGGTCCTCGCCGAGCTCCTGGAGGAGGTCTCCGGACGGCACACCGTGGCCGGACGGCGGCTCGGCCGCAAGGACGCGACGGCGGCGGGCGCCGCCGGTGCGACAGTGGCGCTGCTGGGGACGGCCGCGCTGGTACGCCGGGCCCGGAAGGCGCGGCGACGCTGATCCCACGTGTACACGACAGCGTCTGTTCCGCGTTGGCATTGGTGTGGGGCACGATGGAGGACATGGCACCCAACAACGATCACCCCGGTGAGCAGGCGGCGCAGGACCCGGTCAAGTTGATCGGCATACGGGAGACCCCGCTGTCCTTGGACGAGGTCTTCCGGGCCGTCGGGGACGACGCGGCAGGCGGGACCGCGTTGTTCGTGGGCACCGTGCGCAACCACGACGGGGGCGCCGACGTCGACGAGCTGGGGTACTCGTGCCATCCCAGCGCCGAGGCGGAGATGCGGCGGATCGCCGAGAAGGTCGTCGCCGACTTCCCGGTGCGGGCCCTGGCCGCGGTGCACCGGGTGGGGGACCTGAAGGTCGGGGACCTGGCTGTAGTCGTCGCGGTGTCCTGTCCGCATCGCGGTGAGGCCTTCGAGGCCTGCCGCAAACTCATCGACGACCTGAAGCACGAGGTGCCCATCTGGAAGCACCAGCGGTTCTCCGACGGTACAGAGGAATGGGTCGGCGCCTGCTGAGAAGGGGGATCGAGACCGCGGATCCACCGGCCCTGTTTCCGGTTGCGTAACCCCACCCCTGGCGTGAGCGTTGACGGAGCGGATGGTTAATCTGCTGATCAGTCAGTCGCGGTCGCTCACGGGGTTGGGAGGTTGGCATGGCGGCGCTCGTCTGGTTGCTGATTCCGCTGTTGGCCGCTGTCGGTGCCGGGGTGTGGGGCAGTTGGGCCGGCCGGAACCGCAAGAGCATCGAGGACGGCACCGAGCTCGCGGGCTACACCCGCTTCCGCGAGGCGATGGAGAAGTCCTCGCGCAACTGAGGCCTCGGGGCGGCCCCGCACGGGGCGGCCCCGACAGTGCGCTGACAGACCCGTCCCGTACTGTCGTTCCATGCCACGCCGCACCGCGACGATGCTCGCCTCCACCCTGATGCTGATCGCGCTCCTGTGCGCGGGAGTGTTCATTCCCGTGCCCTACTCGGAGATGTCACCGGGGCCGACGGTGAACACGCTCGGGGAGCACGGAGGCGAGCCGGTGCTGCAGATCTCGGGACACAAGACCTACCCGGCCTCCGGGCACCTCAACATGACCACGGTCCGGGTCACCAGCGCCGACTACAAGATGAACCTCGTCGAGGCCGTGTACGGGTGGCTGGCACACGACAACAAGATCGTCCCGCACGACACGCTCTACCCGGACGGCAAGACGGAGGAGGAGTCGACCCAGGAGAACGCGGAGGAGTTCAGCCAGTCACAGGAGAGCGCCAAGGTGGCGGCGCTGAAGGAGCTGGACATCCCTGTGAAGTCGTGGGTGATCGTCTCCACCGTCCTCAAGGACTCGCCGTCCGAGGGCAGGCTGCACGCGGGCGACGTGATCAAGTCGGTCGACGGTACGGAAGTCAAGGCGCCCGAGGACGTCGCGAAGCTGGTCACCAAGCACAAGCCCGGGGAGAAGGTCACGTTCACGATCGTCCCCGCCAAGGCGCAGGCCGCCGCCGAGAAGGAGAACAAGACGGCGACCGGGACGCAGAACGTCACGATCACCACGGCGAAGTCCGACGACCAGGGCGAGGACCGCGCGATCGTCGGGATCTCGGCCGGGACGGACCACACCTTCCCGTTCACCATCGACATCAAGCTCGCCGACGTCGGCGGCCCCAGCGCGGGTCTGATGTTCGCGCTCGGCATCTACGACAAGCTGACCCCGGGCGACCTCACCGGCGGCACGTTCGTGGCCGGTACCGGCACCATCGACGACGAGGGGAAGGTCGGGCCCATCGGCGGCATCGAGATGAAGACCGTGGGGGCGCGCGACAAGGGTGCCAAGTACTTCCTGACGCCCAAGGACAACTGCGCGACCGCCGCCAGGGACATCCCCGAGGGACTCACGCTCGTCAAGGTCGACACGATCGGTGACGCGCTCGACGCCCTCAAGGACATCCGCTCCGGCGACACCGCCGACCTGCCGAAGTGCTCCACCAAGAGCTGACGGCACCGAACCGCCCGCAGCATGGACCACGCCGACGGGGGCACCCCCGTCGGCGTGAACCGAGAAGTCAGTCCGCGAACGTCGCCGCCAGCGCCTCCGCCAGGCCCGGCACCAGGTCGGACCCGGTCAGGACCTCCGTCGGCGAGTCCTTCTCCCGCAGCCGCAGCGCCGACTCGCGCGCACCGTCCCTGAGGACCGCGACCGTCATGCGGACCTCCTGCCGGTCCGGGTGCTCGGCGACCCACTTGGCGAGGCGGGCATCGTCGAGACGCTCCGGGACGGACGCCTCCGCGGACGGAGGCAGCATCAGCCGCTCCACGGTGAGCGCGCAGCCGGCCACCGCGTCGGGCCAGGCGATCGTGCCGAGGAACTCGTCCAGCGGCTTGCCCGCGGGGATCTCGTCCTGCTCGATCGGGGTGAGACCCGAGCTGTCGGACTCGTCCCGCAGGCCCAGCCGGTCCGCGAGCGAGGGCTGTTCGGCCCGCAGTCGTGCGGTGTCGACCAGGGCGAAGAGGCGAGCGGGCTGGTCCCAGCCGAGGCCGGAGGCGTACTCGTCGATTTCGAGGACGGCCCGCGTGAGGGGACTCGCTGCCATGGGTGTGTTGGACATGGTCACAATCCTGCCTCGTTCGTTACCCGAAGCGGGAACCGAGTAAAGCGTGAGTAAGTTGCATAGGTGAGGCCCCTACGATCTCGACGATCGCGGGCCTGCAAGATGGTCCGCGATCACGGGGGCCTGACGGATCAACAGCGACTTCGAGGTGCGCACCTTGGCTTTCCAGATGCCGGACCGCGGCGGAGGCCCGACGGGGCCACGGATCAGAGTGGGCCGACCGTCCCGACGCGTCCGGACCCTGCTCATGACACTGGGCGTTCTGGCCGTGCTGCTCATGGCCTTCGTCATGTTCGCGGGGTTCTGGACGGACTGGCTCTGGTACCGGTCCGTGAAGTACTCCTCGGTCTTCACCACCACTCTGTGGACCAAGATCGGACTCTTCTTCGTCTTCGGGCTGCTGATGGCGGCCGCGGTCGGCCTCAACATCTGGCTGGCCCACCGGCTGCGCCCGCCGCTGAGCGCCATGTCGATGGAGCAGCAGAGCCTCGACCGGTACCGCATGGGCATCGCGCCCTACAAGAAGTGGCTGCTCCTGGGCATAACCTCCCTGGTCGGCCTGATCGCGGGCGCCTCCGCCTCGGGCCAGTGGCGCACGTGGCTGATGTGGGTGAACGGCGTCTCCTTCGGGCAGAAGGACCCCCAGTTCCACCTGGACGTCTCCTTCTACGCCTTCGACCTGCCGTGGTACCGCTTCCTGCTCGGCTTCGGCTTCGCCGCCGCGATCCTCTCGCTGATCGCCGCCGCGCTCACGCACTACCTGTACGGCGGTCTGAGGATCACTTCTCCGGGCGCGCGGGCCACGGCAGCGGCCACGGGGCACCTGTCGGTGCTGCTCGGGATCTTCGTCGCCCTGAAGGCGGTCGCGTACTGGCTCGACCGGTACGGGCTCGCGGTGAAGTCGAGTGACTTCAAGGCGACGGGCAACTGGACGGGTCTCAGGTACGTCGACGCGAACGCCTACCTGCCGGCGAAGACGATCCTGTTCTGCATCGCCGTCATCTGCGCCCTGCTGTTCTTCGCCACCCTGTGGCGGCGTACCTGGCAGCTGCCGCTGATCGGCTTCGGTCTGCTGGTGCTCTCGGCGGTGCTGATCGGCGGGCTGTACCCGGCGATCGTGCAGCAGTTCCAGGTCAAGCCGAACGAGCAGGCCAAGGAGACGCCGTACATCGAGAAGAACATCGAGGCGACGCGCAAGGCGTACGGCATAGACGGCGTGAAGATCGACGAGATCTCGGGTACTGGCGACAACGGCAACGCCGAGCAGCAGCGGGACCGGGCCGCATCGGCCGCGAGCTACCGGCTGAACGACCCGAACGTGGTCTCGCCGACGTTCCAGCAGCTGGAGCAGGAGCGGAAGTACTACCAGTTCCCGACCACGCTGGACATCGACCGGTACAAGGGCCAGGACACGATCATCGGTCTGCGCGAGCTGAACCTGGACCGTGTCGACAAGAAGAACTGGATCAACCAGCACTTCATCTACACGCACGGGTACGGTGCCATCGCGGCCAAGGGAACCGAGATCCAGCAGGGTTCCGACGGTTCGCCGGCCTTCACCGAGCAGGGCCTGCCCACCACCGGCACCTTCAACAAGGGTTACCAGCAGCGCATCTACTTCGGCGAGAAGACCACCCAGTACTCGATCGTGGGCGGCCCCCAGAAGGAGCTCGACTACGAGGAGGCGGGTGGCCAGAAGACGTACACGTACCAGGGCAAGGGCGGCATCGACCTGTCGAACCCGCTCAACCGCGCCGCGTACGCGACCGTCTTCAGCGAGCCGCAGATGCTGTACTCCGGTGCCATCGGCGAGGGATCGAAGATCCTCTACAACCGCACGCCCAAGGACCGCGTCGAGGCGGTCGCGCCCTGGCTGACCATCGACGGGGACGCCTATCCGACCGTGATCGGCAAGCGGGTCGTGTGGGTGGTCGACGCGTACACCACCACCAACGGCTATCCGTACGCATCGCGCACGACGCTCGGCGACACCACCACGGACGCGCTCTCCGACGAGGACAGCCAGCGCACGGTGGTCGCCCAGCAGAACCAGGTCAACTACATCCGCAACTCGGTGAAGGCGACCGTCGACGCGTACGACGGCACGGTCACCCTGTACACGTGGGACGAGAAGGACCCGGTTCTCAAGACGTGGAAGAAGGCCTTCCCGGGCACGGTGAAGCCGAAGGCCGACATCCCGTCCGAGCTGAGGGAGCATCTGCGGTACCCGCAGGACCTGTTCAAGGTGCAGCGTGAGCAACTGGGCGTCTACCACGTCACCAACGCCGACCAGTTCTACAACGCGAGTGACGTGTGGCAGGTGCCGAACGACCCGACGAGCCGGGACCGCGTCGCCGTACCGCCGTACTACCTGTCGCTGAAGATGCCTGGCGACGATCAGCAGCGGTTCTCGCTGACGACCACGTTCACACCGAGCGGACGGCCCAACCTGTCCGCGTACATGGCGGTGGACGCCGATGCGACCAGCGACGAGTACGGCACGATGCGGCTGCTCAGAGTCACGGGCGAGTCCGAGGTCGACGGACCGGTGCAGTGGCAGAGCAAGTTGAGCTCGATCCCCGCGGTCCAGGAGTTCACGCGGAACGCGGAGACGTCGAAGTCGAACATGATCTTCGGCAATCTGCTGGCGGTGCCCATGGACAACGGATTCCTCTATGTCGAACCGATCTACGTCCAGGGCAGCAACGCCGAGTACCCGCTGCTGAAGAAGGTCGCGGTGTCGTACGGAGGCACGACCGCCTTCGAGGACACCCTCGAGGAGGCCTTCAACAAGGTGTTCGGTGTGGAGGGTACGACTCCGCCACCGGACCAGGACGAGGGCGACAGCACCACCGAGCCGCCCACGTCGAGCGACCCGACGGTCCAAGAAGCCCTGAACGACGCCCAGAAGGCCTTCGACGAGGGACAGGAAGCCCTCAAGAACGGGGACTGGGAGGCGTACGGCCGGGCGCAGCAGGACCTGGAGGACGCGCTGAAGCGGGCCGAGGAGGCCCAGTCCAAGGCCGACGGGACCAGCGGCGGACAGAACAGCGATCAGAACAGCAGTCAGGACAGCGACAAGAACGGCGGCGCGAACAGCGACGCGAGTTCTGCAAGCGGCTGATTCGAGGCTCCGTCCCGCGCCGTGATACGGTTGCCGAACAACGGCGCGGGGTGGAGCAGCTCGGTAGCTCGCTGGGCTCATAACCCAGAGGTCGCAGGTTCAAATCCTGTCCCCGCTACTGAAGTCGAAGGCCCGGATCCTCCAGGATCCGGGCCTTCGACGTGTGCGCCGACTGTCGCCGCTTCCGGGACGCGCGCCTTCCCTGAACATCCGGTGACCAGGGCGGGATCCACCGAGCGGCTGTCGCGCGTCCTGATCACTGAGGCGACGACTCGCGGGAAGTACTGCACCATACGACCGGAGTTGGGGAAACTGTGTTTCACTTGTCTCTCTGTGGGCATGTCGACAAAACGCTGAAGTGACCTCACTGACTGCGGTATACCAGGTGTACCCAGGTTGCAGGTGGTGCGACGATGGACGTTATGGGGGACAAGGCAACTCTGTTGGAGGACGGGCGGTTTGCGCAGACTGCGGATATTCCGCAGTCGACGGACCGGGACGAGACCGGTGAGGCCGTCGAGGAGGCGCGCCAGCGGCTCGCCGCCGAGGCCGGCGACGTCGAGGCGATGAGCGTCCTCGGCGCCATGCTGCTGCGCCGCGGTGACCTCGACGGAGCCGAGCCTCAGCTGCGCGCTGCCACCGCCGCGGGCGACCGTGCCGCCGCCAACAACCTGGGTGTCCTCCTGCACCAGCGCGGGTACGCCGACGAGGCCGCCGGCTGGTGGCGGATCGCCGCCGTCGCCGGCTCCGCGGCCGCCGCGCACGCGCTCGGGCGGCACCACCGTGAGCGCGGCGACGAGCCGGCCGCCGAGTACTGGCTGCGGCAGTCCGCCGAGCAGGGACACACTCTGGGCGCGTACGCCCTCGCCGACCTGCTGGAGCACCGCAGCGATCCCGCGGCCGAGCGGTGGATGCGGGCCGCCGCCGAGCGCGGGCACCGGGAGGCCGCGTACCGGCTGGCGCGGACGCTCGACCGGCGGTCGACGGCCGGGACCGACGAGTGCCTGGCCGTGCGGGAGGCCTCCCGGTTGGGTGGAGACGGCCCAGCCTCGCTCCCGGCCTCGGGTACGGCCTCGCGCGGCGACGACGAGGTCGTACGCGAGGGGGAGCCTGGCACTGACAACGGTGTCGCGTCGTCCGCCGCCGAGGAGGCGGAGCAGTGGTACCGGCAGGCAGCGGCGCGCGGCCACCGGAGAGCCGCGCTGCACCTCGGCGCGATCCTGGAGCGGCGCGGGGAGCTCAAGGAGGCGGGGCGCTGGTACCTGACCTCGGCGAAGGACGGTGAGCCGCGCGCCGCGTGCGCGCTCGGCTTCCTGCTGCGGGACGCCGGGGACACCGAGAGCGCGGCCGTGTGGTGGCTGCGGGCCGCCCAGGACGGCGACGGCAACGCGGCGAACGCGCTGGGCGCGCTGCACGCCGAGCGCGGAGAGACGCAGACGGCCGAGCGGTGGTACCGGGCGGCCATGGACGCCGGCGACGTGAACGGCGCGTACAACCTGGGGCTGCTCTGCGCCGAGCAGGGCCGGACCGCGCAGGCCGAGCAGTGGTACCGGCGGGCCGCGTACGCCGGGCACCGCGAGGCCGCCAACGCGCTCGCGATCCTGCTGCTGCAGGTCGGCGACGCGTCCGGGGCCGAGCCGTGGTTCTCCAAGGCCGCCGAGGCGGGCAGTGTGGACGCCGCCTTCAACCTGGGGATCCTGTACGCGGGGCGTGGCGACGACGAGGACGCGCTGGTCTGGTACGAGCGGGCGGCCGCCGCCGGACACACCGAGGCCGCGCTCCAGGTCGCCATCGCGCGGCTCCGCGAGGGCGACGAGCCGGCGGCCGAGCGGCATCTCCGGCAGGCGGCGGGCGGCGGCAGTGCCGAGGCCGCGTACCGGCTCGCCGCCGTGCTGGACGCCCGGCGCCCGCCGGCGCCCGCGCACGAGCTGGGCGAGCCCGCGCGGGAGAAGAGCGAGTGCGAGGAGTGGTACGAGCGGGCCGCGTCGCAGGGGCACCGGCGGGCCCAGGTGCGGGTCGGCATGCTCGCGGCGGCCCGTGGGGACGTCGTCGAGGCGGCGCGGTGGTACCGGGAGGCCGCGGAGGCCGGGTCCCGGAACGGGGCGTTCAACCTCGGGTTGCTGCTGGCCCGGGAGGGGAGTGAGCCGGAGGCCGCGCTGTGGTGGACACGGGCGGCTGACGCCGGGCACGGGCGGGCCGCGTTGCGGCTTGCCCTCGTCTACGCGCGTCGGGGTGAGCTGGCGGAAGGGCAGCGGTGGGCGGATCGGGCGGTGTCGCTCGGGCCGGTGGAGGTCGCGGAGCGGGCGGCGAAGTTGCGGGACGCTCTGCGGGAGGAGTTGTCGGCGTAGGGTTGCTGCCCTTGCCCTTGGCCCGGGCTCCGCCTCGGGCTCTGCACCTGTCGTTGGCTCGCCTGCTGTCCGGTGGGGGTGCCCGCGAGGGGTTGGTCGCCCCCGCCGCCCCTACCCGTCCCATCCCTGGGGGCTGCGCCCCCAGACCCCCGCACCCCCGCACCCCCGCACCGACCTTCGGCCTCGGCCTCGTCCTCGAACGCCGGACGGGCTGGTATGGCGTCGGCTGGGCCGGGGCGTAAGTGATTTGCACGGGTCCGCGGTGCTGACGTAATGTTGCGTTCACCGACGCGGGGTGGAGCAGCTCGGTAGCTCGCTGGGCTCATAACCCAGAGGTCGCAGGTTCAAATCCTGTCCCCGCTACTGATCCCGAGGGGTCGGAGCCTGTAAGGGTTCCGGCCCCTCGGTGTTGTGTGGGCGGCCGCGAGTCGATATGTCGATTTGTAGTCGACGGTCAGCGCGCAAGGCCGAGCAGAGTAATCAGGGGCTCAGAGGCGAGACGGCGCAGGCAACGCTTCTACGCTGCGGCGCAGTTGGGGCACACGCCCCGGTATGTCACCTCTACGTCCGACACCGTGAAGCCGAACCGCTCCGAGTCGGGGAGGTCGGCGAGGGGGTTGCCCGTCGGGTGGACGTCGCGGATCGCGCCGCACTGGGCGCAGATCAGGTGGTGGTGCGGACGGTGCGCGTTCGGGTCGTACCGCTTCGCGCGCTGGTCCGTGGCGACCTCGAGGACCTCGCCGAGGGAGACGAGCTCGCCCAGTGTGTTGTAGACGGTCGCCCGGGAGATCTCGGGCAGCTTGGTGACAGCCCTGGCGTGCACCTCGTCGGCCGTCAGATGGACGTGATCGCCGTCGAGGACCTCGGCCACGACACGCCGCTGCGCGGTCATTCGCCATCCGCGTCCGCGCAGCCGCTCCAGAAGGTCACTCATACGACCAGCGTAACAGCAAGAGGACCAGAATCCGAACAGGTGTGATTTTGGAGTTCCCCTCGACTTAGACGTTGTCTATCGAGGACTCCGCGTCCTGATCTGGATCCCGGTCCGTTGACGTGCGGGGGTCTGGGCGGTCAGGCCGGTGACGGCTGCCGCGCCGGGGCCCAGCAGCGGATGATGTCGCGGACAGAGACGATGCCGACGGGGCCGTCGCCGTCGAGTACGACAAGGTGGCGGAAGCCGCCGTGGGCCATGGCTCGGGCGGCGTCCTCCAGGGTCCAGGACGGCGTGGCGAACACGACGTCGGTGGTGGTGTGGGCGTGTGCCCGCTCGGTGTCGGGGTTCTGGCCCAGGCCGAGCGAGTTGAGTATGTCGCGCTCGGTCAGGATGCCGAGACCGCCTGCGTCCGGGTCGAACACCACGGCCGCGCCGACCCTGCGGGCGGACATCAGGGTGGCGGACTGGCGGAGGGTGTGGTTGGGGCCGATGGTGAGCACCACCGAGCTCATGGCGTCGCGGACCAGCATGGGGTTGAGCCACCTCCTATGGAATCCCGGTGAGGGTTTGTTCAGGGATTCACAAGTTCACAAGTGGGGGGACTCTCAATGTGGCAGGCAAAGAGGAGGTCAACAAGAGGGCGTGCGTCGCGAGTTCGGGGCGCTCACGGGGCACTCCCGGATCGCTCGGGTGTCCGGTAACGACTCCGTCAGTACCGCTGGTTGAGGTAGCCCAGCAACTCGTCGTGGAGCAGACCGTTCGAGGCCGCCGCGTTGCCGCTGTGCGGGCCGGGGCGGCCGTCGAGGCCCGTGAAGGTGCCGCCCGCCTCGGTGACGACGATCGCGTTGGCCGCCATGTCCCACAGGGACAGCTCGGGTTCGGCGCAGATGTCCACGGAGCCCTCGGCCACCATCATGTACGGCCAGAAGTCGCCGTACGCACGCGTGCGCCACACCTCGCGGGTGAGGTCCAGGAAGCCGTCCAGCCGGCCCTGCTCCTCCCAGCCGCTCAGGGAGGAGTACGCGAAGGAGGCGTCGGACAGCTCCGCGACGCGCGAGACATGGAGGCGGGAGGCCGAGGAGAGGCTACGGCCGGTGAACGCGCCGTGGCCCTTCGCGGCCCACCAGCGGCGGCCGAGCGCCGGGGCGGAGACGACGCCGACGACCGGCTGGTAGCCGCCCTCACCCGCTTCCATCAGGGAGATCAGGGTCGCCCACACCGGGACGCCGCGGACGTAGTTCTTGGTGCCGTCGATCGGGTCGACGACCCAGCGGCGCGGGCCCGTGCCCTCGATGCCGTACTCCTCGCCGAGGACCGCGTCGCGTGGCCGGGCGCGCTGGAGCTGGCCGCGGATCAGCTCCTCGGCGGCCTTGTCGGCCTCGCTCACCGGCGTCATGTCCGGCTTCGTCTCGACCTTGAGGTCGAGCGCCTTGAACCGGTCCATGGTCGCGGCGTCGGCGGCGTCCGCGAGGACATGGGCGAACCGCAGGTCATCGAGATAGTCGGGCATGAGCGAACCGTATCCGGCGGGTCATCGATCCGGCCACACGGCCCCCGGGGGGTCACTGAGGGACCTTGGCGAGAGCAGCGCGGGAGTGCGGGAGCTTTGGTGAGGCCGATGGTGCTGGTGGGAGAGGGAGGGCTCCACGTCCGTTTGACGGACGTCGCTCAGAGCACCCGGGGGCCGTGCCACTTGCCCGAGCCCACCGAGCCCACCGAGCCCACCGAGCCCACCGAACCCACCGAGACGGCTCCCCAGCTGCTGCTCCACACCGTCGCGGACGGCGTCACGCACCACCCGCGACCACCCCCTGCACCCCCGCGCATATTGGCCGAACACACGCCCCTCGACGCCGCCGAGAACCCTTGACAGTGCCTCAGCGCGCGTCAAACCTGAGGTCCGATGCTGCCGCTCGGCAGAGGGAGGCGATGATGCCTGGAGCGCGGGAATCCCTGTTGGACGCCGCCCACACGGCGCTCGCACGCCGTCCGTGGGCCACCGTGCGCATGGTCGACGTCGCTGCCATGGCCGGAGTGTCCCGGCAGACGCTCTACAACGAGTTCGGCAGCAAGGAGGGGCTCGCGCGTGCCCTGGTGCGCCGGGAGGCCGACGCCTATCTCGCCGGCGTCGACCGGGCGCTGGCCCTGCACGCGGACGTCCATGAACGCCTGGCCGCCGCCGCCGAGTGGACGGTCTCGGCCGCCCGGGGCAACGCTCTCATCAAGGCCATGCTCACCGGCTGCTGGAGCGAACGCCTGCCCGCGCCGACGCTCACCGCGGTGCCGTCGTCGTCCGCCGTGCCCGCACAGCGCCGCGCCGACGGGCCCTTGCCCTCGCCCGCCGAGTTCGTCGCCATGGCCCGCGACCGGGCCGTCGCCTTCCTCTCCGCTCCCGGAATTCCGAGGACCGACACGGCGGAACTGGCCCGTTCCTGCGAGCTCGTCGTCCGCCTCGCTCTGTCCTGCGTGTCCGCGCCCCCGGGTGAGGGCGGCGTCACCGACCTGGTGCGCACCGTCCTGCAACGGCAGCCGATACGGGTGGGTTGAACTCGCTCGATCGTCTCGCGTCCCGCAACTAGTGTGCCGAGCCCGACAGTTGGAGCCCCACGACCCCCACGATCACCAGCGTGATCGAGACGATCTTCAGAGTGGACACGATGTCGCCGAGGAAGATCATGCCGTAGATCGCGGTGCCGGCCGCCCCGATGCCCGTCCAGACCGCGTACGCAGGGCCCACGTCGAGCTTCTTCAGCGAGAGGGTCAACAGCCCGAAGCTGCCGAGGGCGAAGACACAGAACGCGACGGTCGGCCACAGTCTGGTGAAGCCGTGCGAGAGCTTCAGGCAGACGGCGAAGCCGGTCTCCAGTAGTCCCGCAACGATGACCAGCAGCCACGCCATGTCTCGTCCTCCCGCGTTCCCATGTTCCGTGACCGCTTCGTCTGGCTTGGATCGGCTCGGTGCGATTATGCACTTACCGGCCAGGTACAAAAGCAAACAACGCGGAGGTCAGCAGCCTTCCCGCCTCAGGCCTTCCCGCCTCAGGCCTTCCCGCCTCAGGCCCTCTCGCCCCAGGCCCTCTCGCTGTCGGCCTCCCGCCGCTCCCTGCGGCTCTCCCGTCAGTCGCCCTCGCGCCGCTCCCGCGTCGCCAGCAGCCGGCGCAGGGAGTACAGCCTTGCCGGGTCCGCGTGGCCTGACGCCACCCACTCGTCCAGCGCGCAGTCCGGTTCGTCATGACTGCACGCACGCGGGCAGCCCTCGGTTCCCGGTTCCAGGTCGGGGAATGCGTGGATCACGCGGGAGGGATTGATGTGCGCCAGCCCGAAGGACCGTACGCCCGGGGTGTCGACCACCCAGCCGTCCGTGTCCCCGAGCGGCAGCGCCAGCGCCGAGGTCGTCGTGTGGCGGCCGCGGCCCGTCACCGCGTTGACGTGTCCCGTCGAACGGCGACGCTCCTGCGGCACGAGCGCGTTGACCAGCGTCGTCTTGCCCACGCCCGAGTGGCCGACGAACGCCGTGATCTTGCCGTCGAGATGTTCCCGTACGCGGTCCGCCGCGTCACCGTTCTCCAACTCCTCCCGGCTGGTGACGACATGGGGGATGTCCAGGTCGCCGTACAGCTCCAGGAGCTTGTCGGGCGGGGCCAGGTCCGACTTCGTCAGCACCAGCAGCGGGTCCAGTCCGCCGTCGTACGCCGCGACCAGGCAGCGGTCGATGAGGCGCGGGCGGGGCTCGGGGTCGGCGAGGGCGGTGACGATGGCGAGCTGGTCGGCGTTGGCGACGACGACGCGCTCGTAGGGATCGTCGTCGTCGGCCGTGCGCCGCAGCACCGAGGTGCGCTCGGCGATGCGGACGATGCGGGCGAGCGTGTCCTTCTGGCCGGAGAGGTCGCCGACGAGGGCCACGCGGTCGCCGACCACCGCGGCCTTGCGGCCCAGTTCGCGCGCCTTCATCGCCATGATCACGCGGTCCCCGACGAGACAGGTGAGCCGGCCGCGGTCGACGGTCAGGACCATGCCGTCGGCCGCGTCCTCGTGCTTGGGGCGGATGTTCGTACGGGGACGGTTGCCCTTGCGGTTGGGGCGGACCCGGACGTCGTCCTCGTCGGTGTGCTTGCCGTAACGGCGCATGATCCAAGTCCGCCCGTCAGTCCCCGAGCATCCCGGTCCACAGGTCGGGGAAGTCCGGGAGGGTCTTGGCCGTCGTCGCCACGTTCTCGATCCGCACGTCCTTCACCGCGAGGCCGATGATCGCGCCCGCGGTGGCCATGCGGTGGTCGTCGTACGTGTGGAAGACGCCGCCGTGCAGCGGGCGCGGGCGGATGTGCAGGCCGTCGGCGGTCTCCGTGACGTCACCGCCGAGCTCGTTGATCTCCTTGGTGAGCGCGGCCAGCCGGTCCGTCTCGTGCAGGCGCAGATGGGCCACGCCGCGCAGGGTCGAGGGGGAGTCGGCGAGGGCCGCGACCGCCGCGATGCCCGGCGTCAGCTCGCCGACCTCGCCCAGGTCCACGTCGATGCCGTGGATGGCGCCCGAGCCGGTGAACTCCAGCCCGTACTCGGTCAGTCCGCAGGACCCGCCCATCTCGGTGAAGATCTCGCGCAGTCGGTCACCGGGCTGGGTGGTGCGGGCCGGCCAGTCCGGGATGAGGACCTTGCCGCCGGTCACCAGGGCCGCCGCCAGGAACGGCTGGGCGTTCGAGAGGTCCGGTTCGATCGTCAGGTCACGGCCCAGCAGCGCGCCGGGCGTCACCCGCCAGACGTTCGGCTCGCCGCCGGACTCGGGGGTGTCCACCTGGGCGCCGACCGCGCGCAGCATGTCGACCGTCATACGGATGTGGGGCATGGAGGGCAGCGTCGAGCCGGTGTGCCGCACCTCGACGCCCTGGTTGAAGCGCGGGCCGGACAGGAGTAGGGCCGACACGAACTGGGAGGACGACGACGCGTCGATCTCGACGGTGCCGCCGTCCAGCGCGCCGCCACCGTGGACCGTCAGCGGGAGCGCTCCCCGGCCGTCGTCGTCGATACGGGCGCCGAGGACGCGCAGGGCGTCGATCACGCCGTTCAAAGGACGCTCGTACGAGCGGGGGTCGCCGTCGAAGCGGATGGGGCCGTCGGCGAGGGCGGCCACGGGGGGCAGGAAGCGCATCACCGTGCCGGCGTTGCCGACGTCGACCGTGGCGGGGCCGCGCAGGTCCGTGGGGAGCACGCGCCATGCCTCGCCGGTGCCCTCGGGGCCCATCCCCTCCTCGATCTCCACGCCCATGGCGCGCAGCGCGCCCGCCATCAGCAGGGTGTCGCGGGAGCGCAGCGGGCGGCGCAGCCAGCCCGGTTCGGAGGCGAGGGCGGCCAGCACGAGGGCTCGGTTGGTGACCGACTTGGACCCGGGCACGTGGACCGTCGCGTCGACGGCTCCGCTCGCGTGCGGGGCGGGCCAGAGGGCGGTGTGTGCGGTGTTCGGGGCCATGGGCCCCACTTTAGTGGGGGTTCGCTGGATGGGGTGCCTCGTGATCGCCGTGGGCGGCCGCGGGCCGGTGGCGCCTGGTCGCTCCCCCACTCTCGGCTTCTCCCCCACTCTCGGCTTCGCTCGAGCGGGGGACCCCCATGAGCGGGGGGACCCCCATCGCGGCGGAGCCGCACATCGACACAGCCCCGCGCCCTTTCAGGGGCGCGTCATACCTCCAGCAGCCACCGTCCCCCGCCCACCAGAGAGCACAGCGACACCGCGTGGAACAGGAACAGCCACATCCCGGCCGGGGCGTGGGTCAGGCGGGCCAGCTGGTCCGCGTCCGAGTCGCCCGCGCCTCCCCGGCGCCGCTTGGCCTGGAGTTCGAAGGCCGGGCGTACGCCGCCCAGCAGCAGGAACCACACCACCACGTACGCGAAGGCCGCCTGCACCTGGGGGCCGGCCAGCCAGGAGACCACCACGAACGTGCCGCCGGTCAGCAGCACCGTGACCGCCCCGTACGCGTTGCGGATCATCACCAGCATCGCCACGAGCAGCACGGTGGCCAGCCACAGCAGCGCGGTGATGTGTCCGGCGGCGAGCAGGGCGGCACCGCCGAGGCCGAGCAGCGGGGGAGCGGTGTAGCCCGCGGCCGCCGTGAGGATCATGCCGAGGCCGGTCGGCTTGCCCCGGCTGACCGTGAGGCCACTGGTGTCCGAGTGCAGACGTATGCCCGTGAGGGTGCGCCCGGTGAGCAGGGCGACCAGGCCGTGGCCGCCCTCGTGGGCGATGGTGATGGCGTTGCGCGAGAGCCGCCAGATGCCCTGGGGGACGACCGCGGCGAGTGCGGCGACAGCCGTGGCGATCACGACCCAGAGGTCGGGGTCGGGCTGGCTGCCGAACACCTCGTCCCAGAGGTCGGCCAGCGAGGTGGTGTCCATGTGGTGCTTGGCTCCCTTGTTCTCACGGAGTCTGGCAGTGTGGCACGTATGTGCGGACGGTATTCAGCGAGTCGTGGGCCAGAGGATCTCGCAGGAATCTTTGAGGTCGAGAAGTGGGAACCCGAGGAGACGTTGGCGCCCGACTACAACGTGGCTCCCACCAAGGAGGTCTACGCGGTCCTCGACCGTCCCCTTAAGGACGTCGACGACAAACGGCCGGTTCGTCAGCTCCGCAGGCTGAAATGGGGCCTCGTCCCCTCCTGGTCCAAGACGCCGGAGGGCGGCGCCCGCATGATCAACGCACGCGCCGAGACCGTCCACGAGAAGCCCTCGTACCGCCGTGCCTTCGCCACCCGGCGCTGCATCCTGCCCGCCGACGGCTACTACGAGTGGGTCACCGGCACGCAGGAGCGGGATCTGGAGGTCGAGGGCAAGAAGAAGCGGCCCCGCAAGCAGCCGTACTTCGTGCTGCCCGCCGACGGCTCGGTGTTCGCGATGGCGGGCCTCTACGAGTTCTGGCGGGACAAGACGCTCCCGGACGAGCATCCGCAGGCCTGGTGGGTCACCTGTTCGGTCATCACGACCGAGGCGGAGAGCACCCCGCTCGCCGTCGCCCCGGCCGACGGCCCGCGCAGTCTGGCCGACATCCACCCGCGGATGCCGCTGATGCTCACCCCGGACCGCTGGGACGCCTGGCTGGACCCCGCCCGCACGGACCTCGACGACCTCCGGGGCCTGCTCGCCCCGCCGCCCGCCGGACTGATGCGGGCGTACCCCGTGACCACCGCCGTCAGCAATGTCCGCAACAACGGGCCGGAGCTGCTGAAGGAGCTGGAAGGGCCCGAGGAGGGCACACTTTTCTGACGTGACTTCCCACGCGACTTCCAAGGTGACGCCCAAGGTGACTTCTGATGTGACGGAGATCATCGAGACGATCGAGACGGACGCCGGGACGGCCCGGATCACCTGGCGCAGGGCGGAGAAGGCCCGGCTCGTCCTCGCCGTCAGCCACGGCGCCGGCGGCGGCATCGAGGCGCGTGATCTCCAGGCCCTCGCCGCGACGCTGCCCCCGCACGGCGTGACCGTCGCCCTCGTGGAGCAGCCCTGGAGGGTGGCGGGCAAGAAGGTCGCTCCCGCGCCGAAGACGTTGGACGCGGGCTGGCGGAGCCTGTGGCCCGCGCTGGCCGGGCCGGGACTTCCCGTGATCGCGGGCGGCCGGAGCGCGGGCGCCCGGGTGGCCTGCCGCACGGCTGCGGAACTGGGCGCCACGGCCGTCCTCGCCCTGAGCTTCCCGCTGCACCCGCCGGGCAGGCCCGAGAAGTCCCGCGCCGGGGAACTGCTCGGCGCCGGGGTGCCCACCCTCGTCGTGCAGGGCGGCAATGACCCGTTCGGCCGGCCGGAGGAGTTCCCGCCGGGCGACCACGAGCTCGTGGAGGTGCCGTACGGCGATCACGGCTTCGCCGTGCCGAAGCGGGCGCCGCTCGATCAGGACCGGGCGCTGGAGATCGTCACGGACGGCGTCACACAGTGGAGTACGTCACTCGGGTGAAGGCGGGGAGGCGGGCCGGGAATGCGGGGTCCCGGACGACTGTTGTGCGGATCAGACAGCGCGGGAACGCGCTGAACCGTTCGTATGAGAGGAAGTCCGCCGCATGGGTTCGACCATCTGCCCGGCCCGCAGCAGCGCCCGTGACCTGGACTGGACGGTGCTGCACGCGGCCAAGAGCGCCCCTATTCGGGCGGCGGGTGGACACGATGTTCGTCTATCCTCCGATTCGAGTGGGACCGGTTTCGGTCCTGCCCAGACTCTGGAGGAGGTGGGTCCGGTCACTGGGACCGACGCAGGGACCGAACACGGCCAGGCGGAGCAGCCCGAGGGCCGGGGTGGCGGCACGGAGACGACCGCCGAGCGCAGTGCGCGCTTCGAGCGGGACGCGCTCGAATTCCTGGACCAGATGTACTCGGCCGCGCTGCGCATGACGCGCAATCCGGCCGACGCCGAGGACCTGGTGCAGGAGACGTACGCGAAGGCGTACGCGTCCTTCCACCAGTTCCGTGAGGGCACCAACCTGAAGGCGTGGCTGTACCGGATCCTCACCAACACCTTCATCAACTCGTACCGCAAGAAGCAGCGCGAACCGCAGCGCAGCGCGGCCGAGGAGATCGAGGACTGGCAGCTGGCGCGCGCCGAGTCGCACATGTCGACGGGCCTGCGCTCCGCCGAGTCGCAGGCGCTCGACCACCTGCCCGACTCGGACGTCAAGGAAGCGCTGCAGGCGATCCCCGAGGAATTCCGCATCGCCGTCTATCTCGCGGACGTTGAGGGCTTTGCGTACAAGGAGATCGCGGACATCATGGGGACACCCATCGGTACCGTGATGTCCCGCCTCCACCGGGGCCGCCGTCAACTGCGCGGCATGCTGGAGGACTACGCCCGTGACCGTGGGCTGGTCCCGGCCGGCGCCGGAGAGTCGAACGAAGCGAAAGGCTCGGGCTCATGAGCTGCGGAGAGCCGCACGAGACGGATTGTGGCGAAATCCTCGATCATCTCTACGAGTTCCTGGACCGTGAGATGCCGGACGCGGACTGCACCAAGTTCGAGGTCCACTTCGAGGAGTGCTCGCCGTGCCTGGAGAAGTACGGGCTCGAGCAGGCCGTGAAGAAGCTGGTCAAGCGGTGCTGCGGGCATGACGACGTGCCGACCGACCTGCGCGACAAGGTCATGGGGCGCATCGAGATGATCCGTTCCGGGCAGACCGTGCCCGAGCACGACGTGACGGCGACGCCGCAGGAGTCGTGAACGCACGGCCCGGAGTCCTGGTCTTCCGGGCTCCGGGCCTGCTGCTTTCCCGCGGCCGCTTCACACGTCCAGTCCGCTTCACACGTCCAGTCCGGCCTCGATCCGCTTCAGGCCGTGCCGGGCCAGGGCGAGATTGCTGCGGCCCCGGTCGAGCGCCAGGTACAGGAAGAGCGAGCCCTTGCTGCCGGCGAGCGGCCGGATCAGGTGGTACTGCTTGCCGAGCGTGATCAGGATGTCCTCGATCACGTCGTTCATGTCCAGCGAGGCCAGCGTGCGCATCTTGGAGCGCACGACTTCCGTGTTCCCCGCCGCCGCGAGTTCCAGATCGAGGCCCTGGCCGCCACCGAGCGCCCCGAGCGACATGCCGCTCTCGTAGTCGACGAGGGCGACGCCGATCGCGCCCTCGATGGACATGGCTTCCTTGAGCGCGGTCTCGATGCTCATGCTGCTGCCCCAATTCCTCAGTGCTGCTGACCGGTCACTGTTCGGCCAACTACGATCGAACCTGTGTGACCCAGGGGTCAGAAAGCGTCAACTTTGTTGTGTGTTGTGGAAGTTGACGCTCAACGTACTGTGCGACGTAGCGAGAGGGAGGGGGAATGGGGGAAATGACGACGGCTCTTCAGGCCTCCCTGGACCGGCTTCTCGACTCCCCCGGGGTCACCGGCGTCGCTCTCGTCGACGCGGTCACCGGCCTGACCTACGGCGTCGCGGGAGACACCGCCGAGGCGGGGGACGGGGCGGAGGCCTCCGAACTCGCCGCCCTCATCGCCGAACGGCTGGGTGCGGCGGGGGCCGAGGGGGAGCTGGAGAGCGTGGTCACGACCAGCACGAGGCGCCACCAGGTGCTCTTCACCGTCGTACGGCCGGAGGGTGACCCTCTGCTGCTGACGGCGGGACTCGATCGGGACCGGGCCAACATGGCGCTGGCCCTGCGGAGTCTGGGTGACCGGGCCGGCGAGGTGCTGGCGTGAAGGCGCCCACAGCACGCAACGTGCCCGCACTCCTGCTGGGGCTCCGCGAAGAGGGCTTCAGCGGGACCGTGCGTGTCTCCGGGCACCCGGGAGGCACGATCCACCTGCGCGGCGGGCTGGTGGGTGCGATCGAGACCCCGGGCGCGCCGACCGTCACGTCGGCGCTGCTCACCTCGGGCCGGATCGGTGACGAGGCCTGGCTGGCCGCGTGCGCCGCGGAGCCCGACGCGGACCGGCTGGGCGGGCACCTCGTGGCCGCCGGGCTGATCGGTGCCGCCGAACTGGAGGTCGTCTGCGCCGCGGCCGTGTTCGACGGCGCGTTCGCCATGGCGATGAGCCCCCCGGGCAGCTGGGAGCTGTCCGACCGCGAGCCCGCGCTCGTCGCCGAGCCCGGCGTGGAGCCGCGACAGCTGACCGAGGAGACCTCCCGGCGGATGGCGCTGCTGGCCCGGTTATGGGGCGCTCCGGGTGAACTGACTCGTGTCCGTCCCGCGGCTGTACCGGGTTCGGGCCCCCGCCGGTCCGACGGGCTCGCCCGCCGGCACCAGGACGTCCTCGACTGCGTCAACGGGCGCCGTACACCGCGTGACATCGCCTTCGCGCTGGGGCGCGGACTGTACGCGGTCGTGCTGGACCTCATCCGCCTCCAGGCGCTCAGCCTCGTCCAGTGGGACACCAAGGCCCCCTCCGACAGCCGGCCGAGCACCGCACCCCGCGCACCGCGGACCGGCACGTCCACCGTCGCGCCCACCGACACGTCCACCGGCGCGGCGCCACCGAAGGTGGTGCCCCTGCCGAAGCGTAGACCCGGAAGCGGATTCCCCGGGCATGACGCCGGACAGAGGGGTGGGAGTTGACTCCAGACGACGACCGGGCGGCGAAGGCCCGGCAGCGGGCCACGGGCGCCCGTTCCCAGCGAGCCCCTACGAGCAGACGCCAAGAGGCCACGGCAGCCACGGACCCGACGGCCCCGAAGGACGCGAAGGACGCGAAGGACCGCAAGGGCCCGGACGTCGCCGAAGCCCCGCAGATCCCGGAAACAACAACCAAACAACCGGAAACAACAACCAAGCAACAGGACCGAGAAGAACCGACGAAGGACGCACGCCCCACGCCGGACGCCCACCCTGGTTCGTCAGCCGCGCGCACAGCGTTACCGGTACGCCGGCCGCTGCCCCGACGCGGTGCGATACCGACACCCGGGAGTCCCCGGCAGGAGGCCGGGACCCCGCCTGCGGCGGCGCCCGTACTCCCGCCCGCTCTCTTTTCGATGCTGACGGCCGAGGACCTCGCCGCCGATCAGCCGTCGATCGAAACCCTGCGGCGTGTCCGCGAAGCGCTGCGGGCTCTCCCGGAGTCCGACTGACTCCGTGAGGCCGTTCGGACCCTACCAGTACCGGCATATGCCCGGAACAAGGAGCACGACACATGACCGAAAGCCCACCGCCCGATTCCCTGACCGGCATTCTGACCTCGCTGCGTGAACGGGTGATGGGGGTCTCCGAGAGCGTCCTGTCCACCGTGGACGGCCTCCTCGTCGTCGCGGACGCCGACACAGTCCACCCGGAGTCCGTCGCCGCCCTCGCGGCCGCGACCCTCGGTGTCGGCCGCCGCATGGCCGACACCACGGGCGTCGGAGCGCTCCGCGAGGTGGTCGCCCGCTGCGGCTCGGGTCACGTCATCGTCGTGGCGGTCGGTGACCGCGCCCTGCTCACCGTCAAGGGCGACGACGGCCTCGACCTCGCGGCGTTCCAGCGCGAGTCACCCGCCACGGTGGAACAGCTGAACAAGGTGCTCGCCTCCGACGTGGCGCACTGAACGGCCGTACCGGGACCGGACGGACGTACGAGCATCGGACCGTTCGATCACCCGGACGGGGTATTCAGCCCCGTGTGTGACCGCGGATTCCGTCCATAGCCTCCCCGACGTGCCCCGCCCCGCCCTAGGCTCCGGAGCCGGAAAAAAGGGAGGAGCACGATGGGGTCGGTTCCGGCATGGGCACGTGTGTACGTCGCCTGTGTCGTCGCGGCTGCTCTGGTCTGCCTCGCCCCCGTGCCCGGCGTCCACGTTCCGTGGTGGGCGGTGGGGCTGCTCGCGGTGCTGTACGCCGGGTGCGAGCAGGTCACCCGGTGCCGTCTCCTCGGGCGCCACGCGCCCAGGGGCATGGGCACGTTCTTCCCCGTCCTCCTGGCGGGGGCCTTTCTCCTGCCGCCTCAGGCCGCCGCGCTCGTGGCGGTTCCGGGTGCGCTCCTCGCACGGGTGGAGCAGCGGCCGCGACGGCTGCGGCGCGCGTGGCGGGCGGCCCGGCTCGGGCTCGCCGTGTGGGCGGCGTCCTGGGTGCACCGGGCGCTGGGCGGCCGGGACGCCGTCGCCGAGCCCGACTTCCCCGAAGCGCTGGCGCCGGCGGTCGCCGCCGTCCTGGCCTTCTGCGCGGTCCTGACCGCTCTCGACGGCGGAATCCTGGCGCTGGCCGAGCGGGTGCCGGTCCGGAACGCCTGGCGGGGGCTCTTCCCGCGGTCCCTGGCTGCCGCCGCCGTGCACGGACTCGCGGGACTGATGATGGCGGTGCTGTGGCGCAGCCACCACGGGCCGGTCGCCGCGCTGCTCGTCCTGCTGCCGATGTACGTCTCCTGCTGGGTGTTCACGCAGTACCACCGGGAGCGCGCCGCCCACCAGGCCACCATCCGCGCCCTGGTCCAGGCCGTCGACATCAAGGACGGCTACACGCGCGGGCACAGCGAACGGGTCGGCCAGGCCTCCATGATGATCGCTCGTGAACTGGGCCTGGACGACACGCGCGTCGAGGTGCTCCGCTTCGCGGGAATCCTGCACGACGTGGGCAAACTCGGTGTCCCCACCCGGCTGTTGCGCAAGAACGGGCCGCTGACCCCCGAGGAGCGGCGGATCATCGAACTGCACCCCGAGTACGGGCACGAGATGGTGCGCGGGATCGGGTTCCTCGGGGAGGCCCGCGCGGCGATCCTGCACCACCACGAGCGGCTGGACGGCAGCGGGTACCCGTACGGACTGGCGGGCACTCAGATCCCCGAGTGCGCACGGGTGGTGGCCGTCGCCGACGCCTTCGACGCGATGACGTCGACGCGGTGCTACCGGCGGGCACGCCCGGTCGCGGCCGCGCTGGGGGAGCTCGAGCGCTGCGCGGGGACGCAGTTCGACCCCCGGATGGTCGAGGCGCTCGTGCGCGCGCTCGGCAGGCACGGCTGGCATCCCGCGGTCACCGCGGACGGCGACGAGCAGCGCGGAAACGTCCCGCCACAGGGCGCGCCCCAGCGTGCGGAGGCCGGCTCATGACCCACCCGTTCGTCACCCTCGTCCACGGGTCCGCCGCCCTCGTCGCCGCCGGCGGCCTCGGCCACACCCTCTGGTACGGCCTCGCCGAACCCGGGACGGCCCTCGCCTTCGGACTGCTCGTGGCCGTGGGCGAGCTCTCCCGGTGGCGCGGCGCCGAGGGACGGGAACGGGCGCCGCTCGGGACCGCCGGGGCGCTCGCGTACGCGCTGCTCGGGGCGAACGGCGGGGAGCCCACACGGCACGGCGTGGCCCAGGTCGTCGCCGTGGTCGGCGCGGCCGCGCTCGCCGGGTGCGTGCCGCACGTGGCCGGAGGGCACGGGGCCACCTCCGACCACCTCGCCCGGCGCGTCCTCACGGTCGCCTTCGCCGCCGTATGCTTCCAGCCCCTGTGCGGCCGGGGCGCGTTGCGGGAGTGGCGCGGGTCCGCGTACGTGCTGCTCCTCGTCGCGCTGCTGGTCCTCACCGTGCTGTGCGACGCGGTGCTCGCCGCGGGGCTGGCCCGTTCCCGGACCGGCTGGCCGCTGAGCCCGCTGCTGCGGGACGAGCTGCGGGCCCTGCTCGGCATCGGGTCGGCGGTGTGCGCCACCGGGGTGGTGATGTCGCTCGCGGTGTCCGTCGTCGGGCTGTGGGCGCTGCCCGTGTTCTCGCTGCCGCTGCTGCTCACCCAGCTCTCCTTCCGCCGGTACGCGGCCGTGCGCGCCACCTACCACCAGACCATCGCCTCCCTCGCGCGGGCCACCGAGATCGCCGGGTACACCCCCGCGGGGCACGCCCGGCGCGTGGCCGCGCTCAGCCGGGCTGTGGGGCGGGAGCTGGGGCTGTCCGGGCCGGAACTGACCGTGCTGGAGTACGCGGCCCTGATGCACGACATCGGGCAGCTCTCCCTGGTCGACCCCGTGCCCGCCGGCGCCACCGCCGTCCTGCCCGCCGAGGAACAGCGGCGGATCGCCCTGCTCGGCGGTGCCGTCGTCCGGCAGACCGGGGTGGACGCCGAGGTCGCGGTGGTCGTCGAGCGCCAGGCGGACCCGTACCGGGACCAGCCGCTCAGCGCGCGGATCGTACGGGTCGTGAACGCCTACGAGGAGAAGGCGCGCGACGCCGGGCCGGGCGGGCCGCTGCGCGCGCTGGAGGAACTGCGGCTGGCGACCGCCCGCGACTACCAGCCCGAGGTGGTCGAGTCGCTTGCCCGGGTCCTTCTCGACCAGCGGGTCGGCGCGATGGCGGTTCCGTGGGTCACTTAGCTCACGGTGTGCTTCGTGCGAGGGTGGGGAGGGCAACCTATGAGCGGTCTGACCCGGGCCAAGGCTGGGTAACCCATGGGTAATGAGCGCCCTTCCAGCCGTACGTGGTTGGATGCGAGGGAGAGGGTGTCCGGGGGGCGCAGAGGCCAGCCCACTCCACCGAACGGGACGGAACTGGCAGGCGGGAATCGTGAGGATCTTCGGCAAGGGACGGCACCGGCCCTCCGCCTCCTGGCGGCAGGCCACCGACCGCGCGTTCACGCTGATCGGCGACGGGCGGTACGAGGACGCGGGCGCGCTGCTGACACGTGCCGCGGACCTGGAGCCCTGGCTGTCCGAGTCCTGGTTCAACCTCGCGCTGCTGCACAAGTTCCGGCACGACTGGGAGCAGGCACGGGCCGCGGGCCTGAGGGCCGTCGCGCTGCTCGACCGGGAGACCGGGGCGCCCGACTGGTGGAACGTCGGGATCGCGGCCACCGCCCTGCAGGACTGGCCCCTGGCCCGGCGTGCCTGGCAGGCGTACGGGCTCCGGGTGCCCGGTGGTCCCGGCGCCTCCGGGGAGCCGGTGGGCATGGACCTGGGCAGCGCCGCCGTGCGGCTGTCGCCCGAGGGCGAGGCCGAGGTCGTGTGGGGGCGCCGCCTGGACCCCGCCCGGATCGAGGTGCTCTCCATTCCGCTGCCGTCCTCCGGCCGCCGCTGGGGCGAGGTCGTCCTGCACGACGGGGTGCCGCACGGCGAGCGCACCACGGCCGCCGGGCACGCGTACCCGGTGTTCGACGAGATCGAGCTGTGGGCGCCCTCGCCGGTGCCCACCTGGGTGGTGCTCCTGGAGGCCGCGACCGAGGCCGACCGGGACGCCCTGGAGCAGCTCGCCGCCGACGCCGGTTTCGCCGCGGAGGACTGGTCGTCCTCCGTGCGGCTGCTGTGCCGGCTGTGCTCGGAGTCGCGGATGCCGGCGGACGAGGGGGACGGTGACCATCTGGACCCGCACGATCACAGTGAGCCGGGGCACCCGGGCCCGCTGGGTCACCGTACGGACGGGCAGCTGTGGGCGCCTGAGCGTGAGTGCGGGATCGCTGCGCCGGCTTCGCTGGTTCGGGGGTTGCTGGACGGGTGGGTGGCCGACAGTCCTGACTCCCGGGACTGGCGGGATCTCGAAGAGGTCTGCTAGGTGCGGCCTGCGAGCGCCGTGGTGACTTCGATCGGTTTTCGAGCGCGGGCTGTGTGTGGATGCTCGCGCAGTTCCCCGCGCCCCTACGGGGGATCGCGCCCCTGACGGGGCGCGATCCCCCGTACGCTGTACCAGCATCTTTTCTTCAGAACCCAGGAAGGCATACGTCGGTCATGGCGCAGCAGGACACCGATCAGCAGCACGCGGGCGTGCTTCCCGTGGACGACGAGGGTTTCGTCATCGACACGGAGGACTGCGAGGAGCGCGAGCAGGCGTACCGCGAGCGCGGCACCTCGCGTCCGATCACCGTCGTCGGGAACCCGGTGCTGCACAAGGAGTGCAAGGACGTCACCGAGTTCGACGACGAGCTCGCGAAGCTGGTCGACGACATGTTCGCCAGCCAGCGCACCGCCGAGGGTGTGGGCCTGGCCGCCAACCAGATCGGCGTCGACCTGAAGGTCTTCGTGTACGACTGCATGGACGACGAGGGCGCCCGGCACGTCGGCGTGGTCTGCAACCCCAGGCTCGTCGACCTGCCCGCCGACAAGCGCCGGCTGGACGACAGCAACGAGGGCTGCCTGTCCGTGCCGACCGCCTACGCGCCGCTCGCGCGCCCCGACTACGCCGAGGTCACCGGACAGGACGAGAAGGGCAACCCGATCAAGGTGCGCGGCACGGGCTACTTCGCCCGCTGCCTGCAGCACGAGACGGACCACCTGTACGGCTACCTGTACATCGACCGGCTCTCCAAGCGGGAGCGCAAGGACGCGCTGCGGCAGATGGCGGAGAACGAGCCGCGGTACCCGGTCGTCCCGAACGACTGAGACACCCTGGTCAGGCGGCCTCCGGTCCCCTGAACGCGCGGCGGTACGCCTGCGGGGTCGTCCCCACTGACCGTACGAACTGATGGCGCAGCGCGGCCGCCGTGCCGAAGCCGGCGCGGCCCGCGATCGCGTCCATCGTCTCGTCCGTCGCCTCCAGCAACCGCTGGGCCAGCAGCACGCGTTGGCGCAGGATCCAGCGGTACGGCGTGGTGCCGGTCTCCTGCTGGAAGCGGCGTGCGAAGGTGCGCGGGGACATGTGGGCGCGGGCGGCGAGCTGCTCCACGGTCACCTCCTCGTCGAGGTGCTCCTCCATCCACACCAGCACCTCGCCGACCGTGTCGCACCGCGACCGCGGCAGCGGCCGATCGACGTACTGGGCCTGGCCGCCGTCCCGGTGCGGGGGCACCACCATGCGGCGGGCGATGGCGTTGGCGACCTGCGGGCCCTGCTCCTTGCGGACCAGGTGGAGGCAGGCGTCGATCCCGGCGGCGGTGCCGGCCGAGGTGATCACCGGGTCCGCGTCCACGTACAGCACGTCGGGTTCGACGATCGCCTTCGGGTACTGCCGGGCCAGCTCCTCCGCGTGCCGCCAGTGCACCGCGCAGCGCCGCCCGTCCAGCAGCCCCGCCGCGCCCAGCAGGAAGACCCCGGAGCACACGCTCAGCACCCGGCTGCCGCGGTCCGCGGCCCGGCGCAGCGCGTCGAGCAGCTCCTCCGGATAGGTCCGGTGCACATAGCCGTCCCCGGCCGGAACGGCGATCAGGTCGGCCTCCTCCAGCCGTTCCAGGCCGTGCGAGGTGCCGACCGTGAAACCGGCGTGGGTGCTGAGCACCGGGCCCTCCGCCGAGGCCACCGCGAAGTCGTACACCGGCAGCCCCTCGTCACTGCGGTCGAGGCCGAACACCTCGCTGACGACTCCGAGTTCGAAGGGATGCACTCCGTCGAGCAGGACGGCGGCCACGTTCTTCAGCATGCCGACAGTGTGCCGCAGATGTGGCAGGAATTCGAGGCCCTACGGCAGTCCTGCCACTCACGGTAAGGAGCATTCGGCGCCACAGTGGTGTCCATGGATACGACACGCATGGAAGCCCTCACCGGAATGCTCACCGTCCTCGGAATCCTCGTCCTCCTGGTCCTCCCGTCAGTGATCGGGATCGTGCGCGACCGGCGCATCGACCGCCGGATCAGGGAGGCCCAGGAGGCCCGTGAGGAGTACGGGAATCAGAAGTCCTCGTCGAAGCCGACCGAGCCCTCCACGGCGACCTGGTACGCCGACGGCCGCCGCTCGAAGAAGTTGGTCAGCTCCTGGACTCCCTGAAGCTCCATGAAGGAGAAGGGGTTCCCGGAGCCGTACACCGGGGCGAAGCCGAGCCGCGTCAGACGCTGGTCGGCCACGCACTCCAGGTACTGCCGCATCGAGTCGGTGTTCATCCCCGGGAGGCCGTCACCGCACAGGTCGCGTGCGAACTGCAGCTCGGCCTCGACGGCCTCCCGCAGCATGTCCGTCACCTGCTGCCGGAGCTCGTCGTCGAAGAGGTCCGGTTCCTCCTTGCGGACGGTGTCCACGACGTCGAAGGCGAAGGACATGTGCATCGTCTCGTCGCGGAACACCCAGTTGGTGCCGGTCGCGAGGCCGTGCAGCAGGCCACGGCTGCGGAACCAGTAGACGTACGCGAAGGCCCCGTAGAAGAACAGGCCCTCGATGCACGCGGCGAAACAGATCAGGTTGAGCAGGAACCGGCGGCGGTCGGCCTTGCTCTCCAGCCGGTCGAGCTTCTCGACCGAGTCCATCCACCGGAAACAGAACTCGGCCTTCTCGCGGATGGAGGGGATGTTCTCGACGGCCGCGAAGGCCGCCGCCCTGTCCTCCGGGTCGGGCAGGTAGGTGTCCAGCAGCGTCAGGTAGAACTGGACGTGCACGGCCTCCTCGAAGAGCTGGCGGCTCAAGTACAGGCGCGCCTCGGGGGAGTTGATGTGCTTGTACAGCGTCAGGACCAGGTTGTTCGCGACGATCGAGTCGCCCGTCGCGAAGAAGGCCACCAGCCGGCCGATCAGGTGCTGCTCGGCGGGCGTGAGCTTCGCGAGGTCGGCCACGTCCGAGTGGAGGTCGACCTCCTCCACGGTCCACGTGTTCTTGATGGCGTCCCGGTAGCGCTCGTAGAAGTCCGGGTAGCGCATGGGGCGCAGGGTCAGCTCGAAGCCGGGGTCGAGGAGATGGGCGTGACGAGCGGTCATTACTGGCATGCCTCGCAGGACTCGGGGTTTTCCAGGGAGCAGGCGACGGCGTCTTCCGGCGCCGGCTGCTGAACGGGGACGGTGGCTCGTGCCTGTGCCGCGCGGGCGATGCGGGTCGCCGGGCGCGAGCGCAGGTAGTACGTAGTCTTCAGGCCCTGCTTCCACGCGTACGCGTACATCGAGGAGAGCTTGCCGATGGTCGGCGTCTCCAGGAACAGGTTCAGGGACTGGGACTGGTCCAGGAACGGGGTGCGGGCGGCCGCCATGTCGATCAGGCCGCGCTGCGGGATCTCCCAGGCCGTGCGGTACAGAGCGCGCACGTCGTCCGGGATCCAGCCGAAGCCCTGCACCGACCCGTTCGACTCGCGCAGCGCCTCGCGGGTGCGGGCGTCCCACACGCCGAGCCGCTTCAGGTCGTTCACCAGGTACGCGTTGACCTGGAGGAACTCGCCGGACAGGGTCTCGCGCTTGAACAGGTTGGAGACCTGCGGCTCGATGCACTCGTACACGCCCGCGATCGAGGCGATGGTGGCGGTGGGGGCGATCGCGAGGAGCAGGGAGTTGCGCAGACCCGTCGCCGCGATCCGCTCGCGCAGCGCCGACCAGCGCTCCGGCCAGGTCGGCCGCACGTCGTAGTGGTCGGGGTGCAGGACGCCGCGGGCCGTACGGGTCTTCTCCCAGGCGGGCAGCGGGCCGCAGCGCTCGGCTAGGTCGGCCGACGCCTCGTACGCGGCGAGCATGATCCGCTCGGCGATACGGGTGGACAGTGCGCGGGCCGCGGGGGAGTCGAAGGGGAGCCGCAGCTTGAAGAAGACGTCCTGGAGTCCCATGGCACCCAGGCCGACGGGCCGCCACCTGGCGTTCGAGCGGGCTGCCTGCTCGGTCGGGTAGTAGTTGATGTCGACGACGCGGTCGAGGAAGGTGACGGCGGTGCGGACGGTGGCGTCGAGCCGCTCCCAGTCGAGGTCGCCGGTCTCCATGTCGACAAAGGCACCCAGATTCACGGACCCCAGGTTGCACACCGCCGTCTCGCCGTCGTCCGTGACCTCCAGGATCTCGGTGCACAGGTTCGAGGAGTGGACGACGTGGCCCGGCTCGGCCGTCTGGTTGGCCGTGCGGTTGGCCGCGTCCTTGAAGGTCATCCAGCCGTTGCCGGTCTGGGCGAGGGTGCGCATCATGCGCCCGTACAGGTCGCGGGCCGGGATGGTCTTCCGGGCGAGGCCCTCGGCTTCCGCCCTGCGGTAGGCCGCGTCGAACTCCTCGCCCCACAGGTCGGCGAGCTCCGGCACGTCGGCGGGGGAGAAGAGGGACCAGACACGGTCCTCGTCGACCCGGCGCATGAACTCGTCCGGGATCCAGTGCGCGAGGTTCAGGTTGTGCGTACGGCGGGCGTCCTCACCGGTGTTGTCGCGCAGCTCCAGGAACTCCTCGATGTCGGAGTGCCAGGTCTCCAGGTAGACGGCGGCCGCGCCCTTGCGCCGGCCGCCCTGGTTCACGGCGGCGACCGAGGCGTCGAGGGTCTTCAGGAACGGGACGATGCCGCCTGAGTGCCCGTTCGTGCCGCGGATCAGCGAACCGCGGGAGCGGATGCGGGAGTACGCGATGCCGATGCCGCCCGCGTGCTTCGACAGCCTGGCCACCTGCTGGTAGCGCTCGTAGATCGAGTCCAGCTCGTCCTTCGGGGAGTCGAGGAGGTAGCAGGACGACATCTGGGCGTGCCGCGTACCGGAGTTGAACAGGGTGGGGGAGGAGGGCAGGTAGTCGAGGCGGCTCATGAGCCCGTAGAGCGCGGCGACCTCGTCCACGGACTGTGCGCCCGTCTCTGAATCGAGCGCAGTGTCCTTGGCGAGCCCGGACGCCACCCGCAGCATGAAGTGCTGGGGCGTCTCGACGACCTTGCGGGTGATCGGATGCCGCAGCAGGTACCGGCTGTGCAGCGTGCGGAGCCCGAAGTAGCCGAAGCGGTCGTCGGCGGCCGTGTCGATCAACGCGTCGAGGCGGGCCGCGTGCAGCCGTACGAACTCGGCGGTGCGGTCGGCGATGAGGCCTTCGCGGTGGCCCACGGCCACGGACTCGGAGAAGGACGTGACGCCCTGCGAGGCGGCCTCTGCCGTAATGCCGATCGTGAGCAGCCGGGCGGCCAGCCGTGAGTAGGCCGGGTCCTCCGAGATGAGACCGGCCGCCGCCTCGGTGGCCAGTTCCCGCAGCTCCGTCTCGTCGGCGTGCGCGGAACGGCCGCGCAGCGCGGCTGCGGCGACCCGTCCGGGGTCGGCGTCGGGAAGGTCGGCGGTCAGCTCGGTCAGGGTCCGCAACAACGCGGTTCCGGGACCGTCGTGTTCCTGCTCGGGCCCTGCTTCCTGCCCGGTCCCCGCTGAAACCGGATCGGCTGGCGCGATGGTCACGTGTGGGCTCTCCCTCGCTCGGCACGGGGCCTTGCGGAGGGCAGGGGGCAGCGCACGAACGCACACGGCGTCGCGTCCACCGGCCCATTCCGCGAGGCCCGGACGTCAGGCACCCGGACCGGTCGGCCGGGTGCGCTGTCGGCAGGTCCTCGGACTGACCATGCGTGCGGACATGGGTATGTACACACGCAAGTACACCGTTGCGGGACAGTTCCGGATTCGCGCCGGATTCCCCTGCGGCGACAGCGAGCATGAGCATACATCTTGTGCCGCGCCGTGGAAGCGGCCCCATATGTTGTGGCGTGATGGTGTGTCGCGCTGGTGTCAGAGCGTCAACTCGTAGGTGAGGAGAGTGATGTCGTCGAGGTGCGGAAGCGGGTTCCAGTCGCGGTCGGGAGTGCGGGTGAAGCCGAGACGTTCGTAGATCCGGTGGGCCGCGTGCATGGAGCGCTGGGTGGACAGGACCATGCGGGCGCAGCCGGGCGTGGACCGCGCGCGTTCGACGCACGTACGGACGAGTGCCTCGCCGACGCCCCGCCCGCGGGCCTCGGCGGCCACCGCGAGCATCCGTATCTCCGCCTCGCCGGGCCCCGCGATGTCGGCCATGGGCCCGCCGGCCGGCACGAAGGTCACCCCGCCGAGCACGCGGCCGTCCTCGGCGGCGACGAGCACCTCGGCCGCGGCGGCCCGCTTGGCGACGTCCCGCAGCTCACCGAGGTACGCGTCGGCCGCTCCGAAGTCGAGGAGGCCGTCGCCCAGGTACGCCTGCGCGGTGAGCTCACCGAGGGTGTCGTACTCGTCGGGCCGTGCCTGTCTGATCGTGATGTCCATGGTGGGGAGTGTGCCGGACGGGTGCGAGGTCGGCTCACGGATTCCACGGCTGTGGAGGGCTCAGGCCACTCCCGGCCACTGGGGCAGGGTCGCCACGAAGTCCTTGCTGAAGTCGCGGGGGCCCGGGCCGAGGGCGACGCGGCCCGTGAGGGTCATGCGGGCGGAGAGGGCGGAGGACTCGGTGTAGTAGGCGCGCTGGGCGGCCGCGGGCACGAACACGGTCTTCCCGCGGGTGAGTTCGCTGGCCGACTCGACGATGACGGCGCCCTCCGCGACGGTGAGGAACGACTCGTCCGCGCACGCGCCCACGGCGAGCGGGTCGTGCAGCGGGCAGGCGTCGCCCCCGCCGTGGCGGCGGTAGGCGTCCATGTAAACCCTCAGCAGGCGGACGGCAAGCGCCGTGCCCGGGCCCGCCGCCTCCAGGGCGGCCAGGTCGGCGGGACCGAAGAGGCAGTGGTGGGAGGCGTCCAGGTCGACCATGGTGAACGGAATGCCGGAGGACAGGACCACCTCGGCGGCGTCCGGGTCGGCCCAGATGTTGAACTCGGCGACCGGCGTGATGTTGCCGGGCACCTGCGCGGCGCCGCCCATGAAGACGAACTTCCGGACGCGCCGGGCGAAGCCCGGGTCCTCCAGGAGCGCGATCGCCACGTTGGTGAGCGGGCCCGTGGCGCACACGGTGAGCTCTCCCTCGTACTCCCGGGAGAGCCGCAGGAGGGCCTGCGCGGAGGACTCCGGCAGGTGGGCGGCCGTCGAGTCGGGCAGCACCTCGTTGCCGAGGCCCGCCGGACCGTGGAAGGCGGACGCGGCGGTGTACGGGAGGCGGGTCAGGGGGCGGCCCGCGCCGCGGTGGACCGGTAGGTCGGCGTCGACGCCGAAGGCTCTGGTGAGGGCGCGGGCGTTGCTGTACGTCTGCTCGGCGGGGAGGTTGCCGCCCACGGAGGTGTAGGCCTTCAGGTCCCACCGGCCCGTGCCCAGCAGGTACTGCAGGGCCAGGGCGTCGTCGATTCCGGGGTCACTGTCGAGGACGATCGGGGGGCGGGGCGTCACGGGGGCACCTCCGGTGGGGGCGGGGTCTCTCCTGCCAGCCCAGCCCCTGCGAACGCTTGTGTCAATCGGGCCCCCACGGAGGGTTTTCGCCCCCGCCGCCCCTACCCGACCCCGCCCCGCGGCTCCGCCCCGGACCCCGCTCCTCGAACGCCGGAGGGGCTGAATGCGCACGGGGAACGGCGCGGCTGTCAGGGGCGCGGGGAACTGCGCGACCAGCCCCCACCCGCCGGCACACGACCCACGCTCCCCAGAAACCCCCGCGGGGTCTGGGGCGCAGCCCCAGTGATGGGACGGGTAGGGGCGGCGGGGGCGAGAAACCCCCGCCGCCCCAGCGCCCCGCGGCTAGTGCGCCGACCCCGCCGTCGCCGGAGGCAGCTCCACCGCCACCCCCGGGTCGCCCGCGTCCGCCGTGTAGTCCTCCGGCTTCGTCTCGTCGACCCCGTCGGGCGCCTTGACCGCCTTCAGGACGAAGGTGAGGACGACCGTGACGACCACGTTCAGCACGAACGCCGTCAGACCGATGTAGCCGATCTCGCCGAGCCCCGGGATCTCCGCGTTGGAGCCGCCGAAGTGCTTCTGGGTCGGGGAGGCGACCCCGTAGGCGGCCACCGTGCCGTACACCATGCCGACCGCCCAGCCCGCGAGCAGCGCCCAGCGGTGGAACCAGCGCGTGAACAGGCCGCCGACCAGCGCCGGGAAGGTCTGCAGGATCCAGATGCCGCCCAGCAGCTGGAAGTTGATCGCCACCGTCTTGTCCATCGTCAGGACGAAGGCCAGCGCGCCCACCTTCACCAGCAGGGACACGATCTTCGAGACCTTGGTCTCCTGCGCGGCCGTCGCGTCCGGCTTGATGAAGTCCTTGTAGATGTTGCGGGTGAACAGGTTCGCGGCCGCGATGGACATGATGGCCGCCGGAACGAGCGCGCCGATGCCGATCGCCGCGAAAGCCACGCCCGCGAACCAGGCCGGGAACATGTCCTCGAACAGCTGCGGGATGGCCAGCTGCCCGTTGGTGACCTTGATCCCGGCCGCGATCGCCATGAACCCCAGCAGGGCGAGCAGGCCCAGCATCAGGGAGTACAGCGGAAGGATCGTGGTGTTGCGGCGGATCACCTCACGGCTCTTCGAGGACAGCGTCGCCGTGATCGAGTGCGGGTACATGAACAACGCGAGCGCCGAGCCGAGAGCCAGCGTCGCGTACGTCCACTGGCTCGCCTCGGCCGGGACCAGCGCACCGCGCGGCTTGTCCGTCGCCGGGTTGACCTGCGCGAACGCGTCCCCGGCCTTGGCGAAGACGTCGTCGAAGCCGCCCAGCTTGATCGGGATGTAGATGATCGCCACGGCGATGACGATGTAGATCAGGGTGTCCTTGACGAACGCGATCAGCGCGGGCGCCCGCAGACCCGAGGAGTACGTGTACGCGGCCAGCACGCCGAAGGCGATCAGCAGCGGAAGGTCCTTGATGAACCAGTTGGTGTTCTCGCCGCCGCCGACACCCATCACGTCCAGCACGGCCTGGATGCCCACCAGCTGGAGCGCGATGTACGGCATCGTCGCCAGGATGCCGGTGAGGGCCACCGCCAGCGACAGACCCTTGGAGCCGAAGCGGCCGCGCACGAAGTCCGACGTGGTCACGTACCCGTGCTTGTGGGACACCGACCACAGGCGGGGCAGGAACGTGAAGATCAGCGGGTAGATCAGGATCGTGTACGGCACGGCGAAGAAGCCGGCCGCCCCCGCCGCGTAGATCGCCGCCGGGACCGCCACGAAGGTGTAGGCCGTGTACAGGTCGCCGCCGAGCAGGAACCAGGTGATCCACGTGCCGAACGACCGTCCGCCCAGGCCCCATTCGTCGAGGCTGTGCTCGTTCTCGGCCCTGCGCCAGCGGGCGGCGAGGAAGCCCATGACCGTGACGGCCAGGAAGAAGAAGACGAAGACGGCGAGCGCGACGCCGTTCACACCGTCGTTCATGCGTCCGCACCGCCCTTCGACGCGTGGCGGGCGCGCTGGTCACGCTGCCACAGCTTGTACGCGGTCGCGGTGAGGGCCGTGGAGATGAGCACCCAGGCCATCTGGTACCAGTAGAAGAACGGGATGCCGATGAACGCCGGGTCCGTCTTCGCGTACGAGCCGACCCAGAGCATCGCCACGAACGGGGCGAGCAGGCACACGGCGATGACGACGCGCACCGGCGTCACCACCGGTGGTTTGACTTCCGGCGCATCTGACATGTGGCGGCTCCGTCCCCTCACTGATCGCCTGTTCAACGCGCAGGAAATGTAAGGGACGTTCACGCCGTACGGAACCCCTCGTCCGGATATCGGATGCGGAGGTTGTGTGCGTACGACGCCGTGCGAGCGAGCAGTGGCGTGGCCGGACGGCAGGCAGGCGCAGCGGTCGCGCCACACCGCGTGTGCCGCCTCGACTGCCTCAGTTGCCTCAGTTGCCTCAGTTGCCTCAGTCCTGCGGCCGCTTGAGCCTGGCCACGAACTTGTACCGGTCACCCCGGTAGACCGACCGCACCCACTCCACCGGCTTGCCCTCCTCGTCCAGGGAGTGGCGGGAGAGCATCAACATCGGCAGGCCGACGTCCGTGCCGAGGAGGCCGGCCTCGCGGGGTGTGGCCAGGGACGTCTCGATGGTCTCCTCGGCCTCGGCGAGGCGCACGTCGTACACCTCGGCCAACGCCGTGTAGAGGGACGTGTACTTGACCAGGGACCGGCGCAGCGCGGGGAAGCGCTTGGCGGACAGATGGGTCGTCTCGATCGCCATGGGCTCGCCGTTGGCCATGCGCAGCCGCTCGATGCGCAGCACCCGGCCGCCGGTGGTGATGTCGAGCAGCCCCGCGAGCGTGTCGTCGGCGGTGATGTAGCCGATGTCGAGGAGCTGGGAGGTGGGTTCGAGGCCCTGGGCGCGCATGTCCTCGGTGTACGAGGTGAGCTGGAGGGCCTGGGAGACCTTCGGCTTGGCGACGAAGGTGCCCTTGCCCTGGATGCGCTCCAGCCGCCCCTCCACGACCAGTTCCTGCAGGGCCTGCCGCACAGTGGTGCGCGAGGTGTCGAACTCGGCGGCCAGCGTGCGCTCCGGCGGCACCGGCGTGCCCGGCGGCAGCGTCTCCGTCATATCCAGGAGATGCTTCTTCAGGCGGTAGTACTTGGGCACGCGCGCGGTACGGACGGTCGTTCCGTTCTCGTTCTCCGCACTGCTGACGTCGGTGCTCATGCTCCGCCTTCCCGGCTCCGTATGCCGACGCGACCGACGGATCTCGGTCACGGCTCACATCGTGGCACGGCTTTCCGCGCGGGTGTCCCTCGCGCGCCCCGTGATCCCCTCTGTATACCTTCGCGCCTCTCGCTGGTCTAGTCCACCGCGCCGAAGTGGTCTACCTGAAGTGTGCGGGTGCGGCCCTGGGATTTCGCCGGTTTCTTACTTAAAGGTTCCTGCATATGTAGGTCGCATAACGGCTGGTGAGAGCGCCCTCGAACACCCTTGACAGGCCATTTGGTCTGGGCCAAGCTCTGCGCACTGGTCTACACCATTGGTCCAGTGTCCCGGCCCCACGGGCAGTACTTCGTCGTATGTCACCGCGGTGGGCAGGGGGGTTCGTGGCATCCCTGAGGAGGGTGGCGTGAAGCGCAAGCTGGTAGCCGCGATCGGTATCGCGGGCATGATGTTCTCCGTCGCGGCGTGTGGGGGCGGCGACAGCGAGTCGGCCAAGGATCCGAAGGACCGCAAGGGCGATCTCACCGTCTGGCTCATGACGGACGCCCAGAGCACCTGGCCGGAGCTGGTCAAGCAGGCCAACACCGAGTTCAACAAGAAGTACCCGGGCGTCAAGGTCAAGGTCCAGTACCAGCAGTGGAGCGACAAGACCAAGAAGCTGGACGCGGCCCTCGCCGGCGACTCGTTCCCCGATGTCGTCGAGCTCGGCAACACCGAGACGATGACCTACATCCTCAACGGCGCGCTCGGTGAGATCGACGCCAAGAAGTACGACAACTCCGACACCTGGATCGCGGGCCTCAAGGACACCTGCAGCTACGAGGGCAAGCTCTACTGCGTGCCGTACTACGCCGGTGCGCGGGTGGCGATCTACAACAAGTCCATGTTCAAGGGCGCGACGGGCAGCGACGCGCTTCCCGAGACCGAGACGGCCCTGACCAAAGCGCTCGACAAGCTGCAGAAGAAGTACGGCAAGAAGGACAAGGCCTTCTCGCCCCTCTACCTGCCGGGACGCTACTGGTACGCCGCCATGTCCTACGTCGCCGCGTACGGCGGCAAGATCGCCGAGTACGACGAGTCGGCCAAGAAGTGGAAGGCCACGCTGTCCTCGCCCGAGGCGCAGCAGGGCATCCAGCACTTCGTCGACCTGGTCAAGAAGTACAACAACGGCGACCAGACGAAGGACGAGCAGGACCACGCCAACGTCATGGCCAACGAGAAGGCGGCCCTGATCTACGGCAACGGCTGGGAGTCCGGAAGCGTCATCGACCCGGCGGCCAACGGCAACCCGAAGCTGAAGGACAAGATCGGCACCGGAGCGATGCCCGGCCCGAACGGCAAGACGCTCCCGTCGTTCATCGGCGGCTCCGACCTGGCCACCATCTCCAAGTCCAAGAACCAGGACCTGGGCGAGTACTGGATCTCGCTGTTCACCAACGAGAAGTCGGAGGCGGCCCTCGCCGCCAAGAACATCCTGCCCAACAACACCAAGCAGCTGGAGCCGCTCAAGAGCAAGCCCGAGACGGCGCCGATCGCCAACGCCGTGCCGGACGCCTGGTTCACCCCCATCGCACCGGGCTGGGCCGCGGTCGAGAAGAAGGAGACGCTCGAGCTGATGCTGCTCGACATCCTCAAGGGCAAGTCGGTCGCGGCGGCCACCAAGGCCGCCGACACGGAGATCGACAGCCTGATCAACGAGGCCTCCTGACCTCGACCAGGTCACCGATCCGTCGACGGGCCGTCCCGACCCGGCCCGTCGACGGACAGTCCTGACCAGTGACCACCTGAACCGCCCCGTCGGGGGCGGCGGACCCGGCGCGACACAGGCCGCCGCCCCCGCCCGCGATGCGACAGGCCGTCGCCCCGCCCCCGGTTAACCGGTCCGAACGGAAGGCCAGCACAGTGAGCGCCGCCGACATGAAAGCAGCCGATCCTCCGGTACCCGTCCCCACGGAGCCCGGGCAGCCGGAGCCAGGAACCCCGGCGGGCACGCCCGGCCCCGCGGACAGCGGCCCGGCTGCTCCCGCCAGGGTGAACAGGAAGCGCAGGGCGGGCCCCCTGCTGCCGTACCTGCTGATCGCCCCCACCATCGTCGCGCTCGCCGCCGTCTTCGTCTGGCCGCTGATCAAGACAGTGATCATGTCCTTCCAGGACGTCGGCAGGCGCGAGCTGTGGACCGGGGAAGCGGCGCCCTGGGTGGGCTTCGACCAGTTCACCGCCATCTTCGGTGACGGGGAGTTCTGGGACGTCGTCTGGCGGACCGTCCTGTTCATGACCGTCTGCGTCGTGGCCACCATGGGCCTCGGACTGTTCCTCGCCCTGTCGATGCAGCGCATGGCGACCGGAGTGCGGCTCGCCCTCACCGGCGCCCTCGTCGCCGCCTGGGCCATGCCCCTGCTCGTGGCCACCTCGATCTTCCGCTGGTTCGCGGACTCCGACTACGGCGTCCTCAACATGATGCTGACGAAGTACCTCGGCCTCGACTTCCGCGGCCACAACTGGTGGCTCGACCCCCAGCAGGGCTTCCTCATCATCGGCGCCGTCGTCGTCTGGGGCGCCATCCCGTTCGTCGTCATCACCCTGTACGCGGCCCTCACCCAGGTGCCCAAGGAGCTGGAGGAGGCGGCCTCCCTCGACGGGGCCAGTGCCGCCGGCGTCTTCCGCTTCGTCACCTGGCCGGTCATCAAGCCGGTCTTCCAGATGATCGCCACGCTGTCCGTCATCTGGGACTTCAACGTCTTCGGCCAGGTCTTCCTGATCCGCGGCAACAAACCGGAGCCCGAGTACAACCTCCTCGGCACGTACTACTACGAGAAGGCGTTCGAGTCGAACTCCTTCAGCCAGGGCGCCGCCATCTCCCTGATCACGGTCCTGCTGCTGTCCGGTGTGGCCGTCTACTACCTGCGTCAGCTCCTCAAGATCGGAGAGGTCGAGTGAGCGCCACCGCAACCGGCCGCGGCACGGTCCGCCCCTCGGGCAAGAGCCCCGCGTACCGCCCCGACCGCAGGAGGCGGAGCCGGCACGTCCACAACCTCGTCGGTGTGGTCGCCTTCGTGGTCATGGCCTTCCCGGTCTACTGGCTGGTCATCAGCGCACTGCGGCCGAACAACGAGATCCGCAGCTACGACCAGACGCTGTGGCCCAGTTCCTTCACCCTCGACAACTTCCAACGCGCCGTCGACATGCCGAACTTCGGGTCGGCGATCCAGTCGAGCCTGATCATCTGCGGCACCGCCGTGCTCGGCGGCATGCTCCTCGCGACGATCGCCGCGTTCGCCATCGGCCGCTTCCAGTTCATCGGCCGCAAGGCCTTCATGATGGTGCTGCTGGCGGTCCAGCTGCTGCCGCCGACCGCGATGCTCATCCCCATCTACATCCAGCTCAACGAGCTCGGCGGGCTCAACCAGTACTGGGGCGTCATCGTCCTCTACCTGGTCTCCACGCTGCCCTTCGCCACCTGGATGATCCGCGGCTTCGTGGTCAACATCCCCAAGGAGCTGGAGGAGTCCGCGATGGTGGACGGATGCGGCCGCATGGGCGCCTTCTGGCGGGTGATCCTCCCGCTGCTCGCCCCGGGCCTCGCGGCCGCCTCGATCTTCTCGCTCATCAACGCGTGGAACGAGTACCTGCTGGCGTACATCGTCCTCCAGGACAACGACAAGTACACGCTCAACGTGTGGCTGATGAACTTCACCACGTCCCGCGGCACCGACTACGGCGCGCTGATGGCGGCGTCCACGCTCATCGCCATCCCCGTCGTGGTCTTCTTCATGTTCGTGCAGAAGAACATGGCCTCGGGCCTGACCTCCGGCGCAGTAAAGGGATGACTCCGCCCATGACGACACTCGCAAGCGGGGCGGACACCCTGACACGTGACGCCCTGACCGTCCTCCAGCCCGGCTTCCCGGGCACGACCGCCCCCGACTGGCTGCTGCGCCGCCTCGGCGAGGGCCTGGCCTCCGTGGGCCTGTTCGGCCGCAACATCGCCTCCCCCGAGCAACTCGCCGCGCTGACAGCCGAGTTGCGCGCCGAGTGCGAGGACGTCCTGGTCGCGATCGACGAGGAGGGCGGTGACGTGACGCGCTTGGAGGTGCGCAACGGTTCCTCCTTCCCCGGCAACCACGCCCTCGGCGCGGTGGACGACGTGGAGCTCACCCGCGAGGTGGCCCACGAGCTGGGCCTCCGCCTCGCGCAGTGCGGGGTCAACCTGAACTGGGCCCCGTCGGCCGACGTGAACGCGAACCCGTCCAACCCCGTCATCGGGGTCCGCTCCTTCGGCGCCGACCCCGAGCTCGTGGCCCGGCACACGGCCGCCTACGTCTCCGGACTGCAGGCCGCCGGCGTCGCGGCCTGCACGAAGCACTTCCCCGGGCACGGCGACACGGCGGTGGACTCCCACCACGCGCTGCCCCGCATCGACGCGGCGCCGTCGGTCCTTCAGGCCCGGGACGTGGCCCCGTTCCGGGCCGCGATCGCCGCGGGCACCAAAGCGATCATGAGCGCCCACATCCTGGTCCCGGCCCTGGACGGCGAGTACCCCGCGACCCTCTCCCCGCGCGTCCTGACGGACCTCCTGCGCAAGGACCTCGGCTACGAGGGCCTGATCGTCACCGACGGCATCGAGATGCAGGCCATCGCCGCCACCTACGGCATCGGACGCGGCAGCGCCCTCGCCATCGCCGCGGGCGCGGACGCGATCTGCGTCGGCGGCGGCCTCGCGGACGACGAGACGGTACAGCACCTCCGGGACGCCATCGTCTCGGCCGTTCGCTCCGGTGAACTGCCCGAGGAGCGTCTGGCCGACGCGGCGGCCAGGGTCCGGGAGCTGGCGGCCTGGACCTCCGGCCGCGCCCCCGGCCACGGCGGCGGAACGCGTCACGACGTGGGCCTCGTGGCCGCCCGGCGAGCACTGACGGTGACACGCTCCACGACGTACGAACCCGTGAGCGCCCCACCCTTCGTGGCCGCGTTCACCCCGGTCGCCAACATCGCCGTAGGGGCCGAGACCCCCTGGGGAGTCGCGGCCGAGCTGGCCCGCCTGTGCCCCGGCACCCGGACGGCGAGCTTCGCGGGGGAGGAGGCGGGTCAGTCCGCCCTGGCCTCCGCGGGCCCCCGCCGGATCGTGGCCGTGGTCCGCGACGAGCACCGCCACCCCTGGATGCGCGCGGCCCTCGACACCGTCCTCGCGGCCCGCCCCGACACGATCGTCGTCGAGATGGGCATCCCCCAGTCCCCACCCCGCGGCGCCCTCCACATCGCCACCCATGGCGCGGCCCGCGTCTGCGGCCGCGCGGCGGCGGAGGTCATCGTCGCGGGGGAGTGACGGAGAACAGAACGGACGAAGGTGCCGGTGCCCCCGCTCGGGGCACCGGCACCTTCGGCTTCTCGGCTTTGGGGGCGCCCCGACAGGGGCGCGGGGAACTGCGCGACAAGCCACGATCAAACCGCAGTCCGCAACACGCGTTCAGTCCCGAGCTCCATCCGGCATGCCAAGGGCACCCCGGCGGAGCCGAGACGCTCAGATCCCCTGCCACCCCGGCTTATTGGCATACGTGTGCCGAAAATAGTCCCCAAGCTTCAACTTGGACGCCGCCCCCTCGTCCACCACAACCGTCGCGTGCCGGTGAAGCTGCAGCGCCGACGCCGGGCACACCGCGGCAAGCGGCCCCTCCACGGTCGCCGCCACCGCGTCCGCCTTGCCCTCACCCGTCGCGAGCAGCACCAGGTGCCGCGCGTCGAGGATCGTCCCGATGCCCTGCGTGATGACGTGGTGCGGGACCTGCTCGATGTCGCCGTCGAAGAACCGCGCGTTGTCGATGCGGGTCTGCTCGGTGAGCGTCTTGATCCGCGTCCGCGAGGCCAGCGAGGAGCACGGCTCGTTGAACCCGATGTGCCCGTCGGTCCCGATCCCGAGCAACTGCAGGTCCACACCCCCGGCGTCGGCCAGGGCCTTGTCGTACGCCTCACAGGCGCCCTGCACGTCCTCGGCGGTGCCGTCGGGGCCCATGAACGCGTCCATGCCGAAGCCCAGCGGTTCGAGAACCTCACGCCGGAGCACGGAGCGGTACGACTCGGGATGCTCGGCCGGCAGCCCCACGTACTCGTCGAGCTGCGCTATGCGGGCCCGTGACGTGTCCACCGCGCCGGAGGCCACCCGCGCCGCCAGCGCCTGGTAGACGGGCAGCGGGGTGGAGCCGGTGGCCACGCCGAGCAGGGCGTCGGGCTTGCGCCGGAGCAGCCGGGCCATGGCCTCGGCGATGAGTTCGCCGCCCGCCTGCGCGTCCGGGACGATGACAACTTCCACGCTGGGCCTGCCGATCTGGAGAGGGACTCAACTGGGACCCGGAGGGGCACGATGTGGTTTAGACCAATCTAGCAGAAGGGCCTTCTCGTGAGTGTCTCGATCCGGCCCCCCAGGTGAACCGAAGCGGGCTACTCTGCGTGTGACGCGTCGGCAGATGTTGGACAATGTGACAACAGCAGACATCCGTCAACGCATGGACACACGCATGTGGTCTAGTCCACAATGCCAACAGGGCGTGTGAACCACCGAGCATGCCCACCACAAGCCTCCGTCTTCCCCGCACAGGAAGGCGGACCGAGGAACCGGCGCTCTCTGCCCTGACTGCTCCGGCTCCTCATCCTTCGGCCGACCGGGACCGCACACCCCGCGGCCGATGTTGCTCCGGGCTGCGGTGCCGGGAGGGTTGAGGGTCCCTCTCAGGCGCCGCGGCCCGCGGGTGTTTCCAGGGCCGCGGCGGCGCCGTACCCGATGACGCGCCCGCGGTTTCCGGCCGTGTCCGAACCGCCAGGTACGCTCGCACACGTGCCCTCCATGAACGAGCTCGTACGCCAGCACACCGCCCTCAGCGACTCCGACCTGGAGTGGCTGCACCTGCTGGTGTCGGAGTGGCAGCTGCTCTCGGACCTCTCCTTCGCCGACCTCGTCCTGTGGGTCCCCACCAGCGACGGCACGCGCTACGTCTCGGTGGCCCAGATGCGCCCCAACACGGGCCCGACGTCGTACCAGGACGACATGGTCGGCCACCTCGTCCCACGCGGCCGCAGGCCCCTCCTGGACGCGGCCCTGGACGAGGGCCGGATCGTGCGCGAGGGCGATCCCGAATGGCGCGAGGAGGTGCCCGTACGGGTCGAGTCCATCCCCGTACGCAGGGAGGGCCGCGTCCTCGGCGTCATCGCGCGCAACACCAACCTGCTGACCGTGCGCACCCCGAGCCGCCTGGAGCTGACGTATCTCCAGAGCGCCTCCGACCTCGCCCAGATGATCGCCGCCGGGGCCTTTCCGTTCCCGAACCAGCAGGTCGACATGGACGCCTCGCCGCGCGTCGGCGACGGACTGATCCGGCTCGACGCCGACGGCCTCGTCCAGTACGCCTCCCCGAACGCGCTGTCCGCGTACCACCGCCTCGGCCTCGCCGCCGACCTGGTCGGCCACCACCTCGGCAGGACGACCGCCGAACTCGCCCCGTCCCGGGGCCCGGTGGACGAGGCGCTCGCCAAGGTGGCCAGCGGCTGGGCGCCCCGTGAGTTCGAGATCGAGGCCCACGACGGGGTCATCCAGGTCCGCGCGATCCCGCTCAAGCCCAAGGGCACCCGCATCGGCTCCCTGGTCCTCCTGCGGGACGTCACGGAACTGCGCCGCCGCGAGCGCGAGTTGATCACCAAGGACGCGACGATCCGGGAGATCCACCACCGGGTAAAGAACAACCTCCAGACGGTCGCGGCGCTCCTGCGCCTCCAGGCCCGGCGCATAGAGTCGGAGCGCGGCCGTGAAGCCCTCGAAGAGGCCGTGCGGCGCGTCGGGTCCATCGCGATCGTGCACGAGACGCTGTCGCAGAACCTGGACGAGCGCGTCGAGTTCGACGAGATCGCGGACCGCGTCCTCGCCATGGTCGCGGAGATCTCCCCGGGCAAGGTCGCGGGCCGGCGTACGGGCCGGTTCGGAATCCTGGACGCGGAGGTGGCGACCCCGCTCTCCATGGTCCTCACGGAAATCCTGCAGAACGCCCTCGAACACGGCTTCCGTCAGGGCGAGACCGGCACGGTGGAGGTCTCGGCGGTGCGCGGCGGTACGACCAAGGAGGAGCGCCTTCTCGTCACCGTCCAGGACGACGGCGTCGGCCTCCCGGAGGGCTTCGACCCGCACCGCTCGGGCAACCTCGGCCTGCAGATCGTACGGACGCTGGTGGAGGGGGAGCTGGGCGGCACGTTCGACATGGTGCCGGCGCCGGAGCGGGGGACGCGGGTGATCCTCGACGTGCCGGTGCGGGCCCAGAAGTAGACCCGCAGACCCGCAGACCTGCACAAGACGTTCACACCCGTCGCGTACGCGAACGCTGCGCGCGTACGTATGGAACAGAGATGGGACTGGGCGGGGAAGTCACGGAGAAAGCGATGAGCCCCGGACCAAGTGAACTGGTCCGAGGCTCAGATGCTTGCGATTCTGCGCATCGGGGGCACTGCGCGCTGCGGCTCGGGGGCGGGAGAAGCGTACTCGCTGTACGCGCCGCCAAGCTCAGGCTGTTGCTGGGTGGGATGTCAGGCGGAGGCCTGACGGGCCCGGTTGCGGGCGGCGCGGCGCTTCATGGCGCGGCGCTCGTCCTCGCTGAGACCACCCCAGACGCCGGAGTCCTGGCCGGACTCAAGCGCCCACTGCAGACACTGCTCGATCACCGGGCAGCGACGGCAGACAGCCTTGGCTTCCTCGATCTGCAGCAGCGCAGGACCGGTGTTGCCGATGGGGAAGAACAGCTCGGGGTCTTCCTCGCGGCAAACGGCGTTGTGACGCCAGTCCATGGCTGCTACCTCTCTTGGTGTTGCTTGCACGTTGCTTGTGAATGTGAACGCTTTCACGAATCCCTCAACAAGTGAAGGGCCGATCACCAGGCGGACTGGTGTGGTCCAGAGATTTTGAGGAGGGGTTCCGGCGCTCTGTGGTGCCGATGTTGCGGGCTGTCCCGAGCGCCACGTAGAGACTCGCAAACCTCAGCGGCGGATACAACCCCTTCCGGAAAGTTTTTTTTGATTCCTCGGTGTCGACTAGGTCACAGCCGTAATTCCATGGGGTGGATCCTGGCCTAAACGTTCGAGTGGAAGGACTTTTGCCCGTTCCGCTCACACAATCACACGCAGTGCACGGCGTACGCCTGTGAACGTCACGCTCGTACGCAGTCCGAGGTGGTCTCCGTCCATCTGAAGCGGGAGCGGCACCTTCGAATGCAAGGTGAAGTCGGTCAGGTCATGCAGGGACACCGCATGCTTGCCATGGGGTCCCCGCTCGGGGGACGAAGTGAGCAACTGGGTGCCATACCGGGCAACCGCGCCCGTCGACATACGGCTGAGACCGAGTACGTCGAGGCCTTTATCGAACGAGGCCTTAGGCGAGGCGTACACCGGGCGATTGCCCAGATAGGTCCACGGAGAGGTGTTGCAGACTATGGACAGCACCAAATCGGTCACCGGGTCGGCGCCGGGTCGCTCAAGGGTGATGGTGCCGTGGCGGCGGTGGCTCTCTCCGAGGAACTGGCGGAACGCCTGCCGCATGTAGAGGGAGTGGGTCGAGCGCTTGCCGCGTTCGCGGTGCTGTTCGACGCGGCCGACCACGCCGGCGTCGAAGCCGAGGCCGGCGTTGAAGGTGAACCAGCGGGCGGGGACGCCTTCGTCCTCGCTGCCCGGTGTGCCGGCGGCGAGGCCCAGGCCGACCGTGCGCTCGCTGCCCTCGCGCAGGGCGTCCAGCAGAGCGCCGGTCGCTTCCACCGCGTCGTTGGGGAGGCCCAGGGCGCGGGCGAAGACGTTGGTGGAGCCGCCGGGGACCACGGCGAGGCGCGGGAGCCGGTCGGGGTCGGGGCCCTCGTGGAGGAGACCGTTCACGACCTCGTTGATCGTGCCGTCGCCGCCGAGCGTGATGACCAGGTCGACCTCGTCGCTCTCCGCCGCCTGGCGGCCGAGGTCACGCGCGTGCCCGCGATACTCCGTCGTGACCGCGTCGAGCTTCATCTCGCTCGCCAGCGCATGGATCAGGACATCGCGCGTACGTGCGCTTGTGGTGGTTGCCGCCGGATTGACCACGAGAAGTGCACGCATGCGATGCAGGGTACCTACTGGGTGGTACTCGGCCCAGTCCGAGGTAGGGGTTGGCAACTGCTACGTCGGGAGCGCATATAAGGGTGAGTTAGCTCGATCGTGTGATGGTCGGCTTTCGGGCTTGCGGTGCCTCGTGCGGGCCGGGATAGCGCGGGCAGCGCGATCTGGGACGCCGGGTGCGGTGCCTGGGGGCACCCCCAGCGGTAGCTGGGGGAGTGCGGGGCCCCTGCTCCACCAGCGAGATGGTTCAGGGCCTCCCCGTCGCCTCTGGCCGCATCCACATGACCAGGTCGTGAGGGACCCGCCCGCCCGGCTCGGACCACGGACAGGATCCGTGTCGCCGCCCGGGATGCGAAAGCGGACGACCTGGGGGTACCTCCCACGCCCTCAAGGCAGTGGGGGAGCGTCCAAGACCGTTCGGGGCGTGCCAGTGAGCGGACTCACTCTCGCTCACTGTCCAGGAACGGTTGGGTAAGAGAGCGCATGGGCGTTTTGGGCGCCCATGGCTTCCGGTGGTCCGGTGCGTCGGCGGCTGTCCGGTTGTGTGTGGCTGGTCGCGCTGTTCCCCGTGTCCCAGCACGGGCGCGCTCGGCCCAGTTCAGGGGCGCGGGGAACTGCGCGAGCAACCACCAACGAACCCGCAGCCGACCACCGTCATGTACCCGGCAGTCGCGACCGACGCCCCCCACACCCCGGAGGGATACGCTTCAGGCGTGAGCCCTGAGCAGAACTCCACCCCCGAGAGCCCCGACGCAGCCCCCCGCCCCGCACGGCTGACAGCCGCCGCCGCGCTGGCCGCGCTGGAAGGGCTGGCCCTTGCCGTGGGCGGCGGCGCCATGCTCGTACTGGGACTGGCGGGCGACCCGGACGACCGTCAGCAGGCCGTGACCGGTGGCGTCACCCTGCTCGTCCTCGCGCTGCTGCCCCTGCTCGCCGCGCGAGGGCTGTTCCTGCGGCGCGGCTGGAGCCGGGGGCCGGCGGTCATCACTCAGATCATGGCGCTCCCGGTGGCGTACAACCTGCTCCAGGCCGACAGTGTGGCCATCCCGGGTGGCATCGTCCTCGCGGCCGTCGCCGTCACCGCGCTGGTGCTCCTCGTGAACCCGGCGACGACTCGGGCGCTCGGCATCAGGGGCCCGGGGGCCGGGGACGTGCAGGACCAGAAGTGAGGCGTGCCCTCGCGGAGCGGAAGGCGCCGCGAGGGCGAAGAGCTGGTCCTCGCCGGACCAGTCCTCGATGATCCAGTCCCCGAGGAACTACTCCCCGAGGAACTACTCCTCGACCAGGAGCTTCTCCCGGAGCTGGGCCAGGGTGCGGGCCAGCAGGCGGGAGACGTGCATCTGGGAGATGCCGACTTCCTGGGCGATCTGCGACTGCGTCATGTTGCCGAAGAAGCGGAGGAGGAGAATGCGCTTCTCCCGCGGGGGGAGGTCCTCCAGCAGCGGCTTGAGGGATTCGCGGTACTCCACGCCCTCCAGCGCCTCGTCCTCCGCGCCGAGGGTGTCCGCCACCGCGGGTGACTCGTCGTCCGTGTCGGGGACGTCCAGGGAGAGGGTCGAGTAGGCGTTCGCCGACTCCAGGCCCTCCAGGACCTCCTCCTCCGAGATGGACAGCTTCTCGGCCAGCTCGTGGACGGTGGGGGAGCGGCCGTGCTGCTGGGAGAGCTCCGCCGTGGCCGTGGTCAGCGCCAGGCGCAGCTCCTGGAGCCGGCGGGGGACGCGGACCGCCCAGCCCTTGTCGCGGAAGTGACGCTTGATCTCGCCGACCACCGTGGGCGTGGCGTACGTCGAGAACTCGACTCCGCGGTCCGGGTCGAAGCGGTCGACCGACTTGATCAGGCCGATGGTGGCGACCTGGGTGAGGTCGTCCAGCGGCTCACCGCGGTTGCGGAAGCGGCGCGCGAGATGCTCGACGAGCGGCAGATGCATCCGGACGAGCCGGTTGCGCAGCTCCGCGTACTCGGCGCTCCCGTCCTTCAGCGCGCGCAACTCGACGAACATCGCCCGCGCGCCACTGCGGTCCTGGGGGTCGTGCTGCGTGCCCTGCACGCTCTGCTCACCGTTCCGCTCGTGCTCGCTCATAGTCCCGCCCGCCGTCACCCGACGCCGCCCTTCCGAGGACGTGGTGCTCCGTACGGCACCCTCCGGATCCCGTCGCCCGTCGGAGAGCTCCCCGTGCTCCTCGTCGCCGATCGGCTCTGCCCACTGGGACGCCCCGGCCGCGGCCGAGGAGTCGTCCTCCGGATGCGGCCGGGCCTGTTCGGGGATGCCGTCGACGCCGTCCGCCCAGTGCTGCGGCCCGCCCGGGCCGTTCGTGCCCTCGGCGGGAAGTTCCCGTGTGCCGCGCTCTTCGTCCCGCACCGGCCCTTCCCCGTTCCTCACGCCGGCCCGGGTCCCGCGCCGCGCTGTTTGTAGAGGCTGATCGAAACGGTTTTGTCGTCGTCGACGGCGGACGACACCTTGCCCGCGAGGGCCGACAGGACGGTCCAGGCGAAGGTGTCGCGCGAGGGGGCGTGGCCGTCCGTGGTGGGGGCGGAGACCGTCACCTCGAGCGAGTCGTCGACGAGACGGAAGACACAGCTGAGCACCGAGCCGGGCACGGCCTGCTGGAGCAGGATCGCGCAGGCCTCGTCGACCGCGATGCGCAGGTCCTCGATCTCGTCGAGGGTGAAGTCCAAACGGGCCGCGAGGCCGGCGGTGGCCGTACGCAGCACCGACAGGTAGGCACCCGCGGCCGGCAGCCGGACTTCCACGAAGTCCTGGGTCGCGGGCTCGCCTGCGATCTGGGACACCCTCACCTCCAAGGTGGTACAAACTGTTTCGGGGTCCGAGGGTCGCCCCTCGGGGTAACGCGCTATGTGGTTCAGCGGTGACGCTATCGCGCTCCCAAGGTCCCTGTCCTGGAGACCCCGCCCCGTGCTGTCACTCATAGTAAGCACATGAACACGCTCGGTGGCTAGGGGTCTGCGGGCCTCAAATAGGAAGAGCGCGCGCCGGATTGACGTACCCACACGTCAGACCGCCGAACCGTGTCACATCAGTACGCGCTCGCGTCGCCTGTGTCATGCGCATTTCTGTTCTATGGTTGCGTGCCCGGTGGACGCGCGTCATACGAGGACGTGGTCGACGAAGCACCAGCGCCACTTCTCGCCGGGTTCGAAGGTCCGCATGATGGGGTGGCCGCTCTCCTTGGAGTGCTCGGTCGCGTGCCGGCCCGGCGACGTGTCGCAGCAGCCGACGTGGCCGCACGACAGACACATCCGCAGCTGCACCGGGTGTGAACCGGCGGCAAGGCACTCGGGGCAGGTGTCGCTGAGCGGCGCCGGCTCCGGGTTCGGCAGCGCGTCCACGTGCGTGCACTGTTTCATGATTGCCAGGTTACGACGGCCGCGCGGAACACCGCGCGGAAAACAAGGGTGGGCGAGATCCATGCACGTGTTGCCACTGCTGATGCTGGTCGCCGGCAGTGCCGCCGTCGCCGGCGCCGCCCGTCGTACGCCGGTACCGGCGCCCCTCCTGCTCGTCGCGGTGGGCCTGGCCGCCTCGTACGTGCCCGGGGTGCCCGCGTACGAGCTCGACCCGGACATCGTGCTGCCGCTGATCCTGCCGCCACTGCTGTACACGGCGGCCACCGAGAGCTCCTACCTCGACCTGCGGGCCCAACTGCGACCGGTGGCGCTGTTGTCGGTCGGCTACGTACTGTTCGCGACCCTCGTGGTCGGCTGGGCCGCCTATCTGCTCGTGCCCGGGCTGCCCCTGACCGCGGCACTCGTGCTCGGGGCGGTGGTGGCGCCGCCGGACGCCGTCGCGGCGACGGCGGTCGCGCGCCGGGTGGGGCTGCCGTCGCGGATCACCACGATCCTGCAGGGCGAGTCCCTGGTGAACGACGCCACCGCGATCACCGCGTACCGGGTGGCCCTGGCGGCCACGGTCGGCGAGGGGGCGACCTGGGGCGGCGCGATGGGCGAGTTCGCGATGGCGGCGGTCGGCGGGATCGCGGTGGGGCTGTTGCTGATGATGCCGATCCACTGGCTGCGCACCCACCTGAAAGAGGCGCTTCTGCAAAACACCCTCTCCTTGCTGATCCCGTTCGTCGCGTACGGGCTCGCGGAGTGGGTGCACGCCTCCGGAGTGCTCGCCGTGGTCGTCGTCGGCCTCTACCTGGGGTTCCGCAACTGGCAGGTCGACTTCGCGACCCGGCTCCAGGAGGAGGCGGTCTGGAGGATGGTCGGCTTCCTGCTGGAGTCGGCGGTGTTCGCACTCATCGGACTGCAACTGAAGATAGTCATCGAAGGGCTCGGGGCGTACCAGGGGACGGCCGCGGCCTGGTACGCGATCGCCGTCTTCCTCGTGGTGGTCGTCACCCGCTTCCTGTGGGTGTACCCGGCGACCTTCCTGCCGCGGCTGCTCTCGCGGCGGATCAGGGAGCGGGAGGACAACCCCACCTGGAAGGGCTCCTTCATCACCGCGTGGGCGGGAATGCGGGGCGTGGTGTCGCTGGCCATCGCCTTCTCGATCCCGATGACCGTGCACGGCGGGGAGCCCTTCCCCGAGCGCAACCTGCTGCTCTTCCTGACCTTCACCACGGTCATCGGAACCCTCGTCGTCCAGGGCCTGACCCTGCCCCCGCTGATCCGCGCCCTGCGTCTGCCCGGACGTGATCCCCAGGCCGAGACCCTCGCCGAGGCCAACGCCCAGGCGCAGGCGTCCCGGATCGCCGAGGAGCGCCTCGACGAGCTGCTCGCGGACGAACGCAACGCCCTGCCGCCGCCCCTGGCCGAGCGGCTCCGCTCGGTCCTGGAACGGCGCCGCAACGCGGTGTGGGAGCGGCTGGGCTCGGTGAACCCGGTGACCGGCGAGACCGTCGACGACACCTACAGCCGCCTCTCCCGGGAGGTGATCGGCGCCGAGCGAGCCGTCTTCGTGAAGCTGCGGGACGGCCGGTACATCGACGACGAGATGCTCCGGACCCTGCTGCGCCGACTGGACCTGGAGGAGGCGGCGGCGTACCGGGAGTCGGAGGGGTGAGGCCGCCGGGCGCCTCCGGCAGGTTGCGCCCCACCGACGTGCCCGGCCGCGGTGGCCGGCGCTCTCCTCGCCCCCGCCGCCCCTACCCGTCCCATGCCTGGGGGCTGCGCCCCCAGACCCCCGCTTGTCGGCCTGCCGGCCTCGTCCTCAAACGCCGGACGGGCTGAAAGATTCAGCTCCTCCGGCGTTTGAGGAGCGGGCTCCGGGGGCCGCTCCCGAAACGGGGTCCGGGGCGGAGCCCCGAAAGGGACGGGGGCCCAGGGGGCGCAGCCCCCTTGGCCGGGGTCGAAGGGGCAGCGCCCCTGAGGAGGGGACGGGTAGGGGCGGCGGGGGCGAGGAAACCCCTCGGCGGCGGTAGGGACGGTGGGGGATTGTCAGTGGCGTAGGACAAGATTCTCTCCAGCACCATCCACGGGGGGCACGGGGCATGATCACGGAACAGACACCACTGGTCGGCAGACACGGTGGTGCTCCGGCAGCTCCCGCACACTCCGGAACACGCCGGCCGGCGTCGCGAGCTGATGCTGACGCGGGCCCGCGCGCTGGGCTCCTGTGGCCGGCTCCGGGCCAGCCGCGACCTGCTGCACCAGGTGATCGCGATGCCCGGCCCGGGAGACGGGACGGCCTCGCGCGTCTCGGCCGTCGTGCTGTGCGCCGTCATGGAGCGGCACCTGGGGCGCTACTCGCAGGCGGTCGCGCTGTTGCGCCGCGAACTGCACCGGGACCCCGCGCCGTCGCCCGCCGACTATGTGGCGCTCGGGCAGGAACTGGGCTCCTCCGCCCCGCACGACGCGTCGTATCCGACCGTGCGCTCCGACGTCGCGCGGACCCTCGCGGTGGCCCCCTCCCTGGGGGACGAGGCCGGTGTGGCGGGCGCGCTGTCCGTCGCGGCGCTGGGGGAGGCGTACGAGGGCGACACGGCCGCCGCGAGCGACTTCGCCCAGCAGGCGGCGGAGCTCGGGCCCTTGCGCAGCATGGCCCACATACCGTTCCGGGGGACTGAGCAGGAGTGAGCCCAACTCAGCCGCACGCCCCGAACGGTCTTGGGCGCACCGGTGGATCTACCGGAAGACGGGCGTCTCCTCGCGGGCCGCTCCGGCGTCGCTGATGGCCGGGCGGACCACGGGGCACTCGTTCAGCGGCTGAACCACGCCTCGGCCTTGCCCGAGTTGACCACGATGCGCTTGGCGGTCAGTCGCCGGGGCGTGAGCGCGCCGCCCACCCCGAGGAGTACGGCGCACCCGATCGTGATGACGGCGACAGCGGGGTTGCGCAGGCCTGCTGCGCATTGACTGCTCAGGTGGCGAACGGCGCTCCCGTGATCACCGCGGCGAGGGTCGACCCGCGGGGGAAGGCGCCCTCCGCGGCGAGGGCGACGAGTCCGTACAGCATCTTGGCCACATAGAGCCGCTCGACCGGCAGTCCGTGGCGCTGTTCGAACTCCTCGGCGAAGGCATCGAGGTGCGGGGTGGTACGGGCGTAGCCGCCGAAGTGGAAGCGCTCGTCGAGGGACCAGTCGCCGCGGGCGCCGCCGAAGGCCCGCTGCTGCAGGGCGCGTATCTCGGCGGTCAGGAAGCCGCCCCGCAGGACGGGGACCCCCAGGGCACGCTGTCCGGGGGCGAGGCCCGCGGCCAGTCCGGCGAGGGTCCCGCCGGTGCCGCAGGCCAGCGCCACCACGTCGGCCCGGCCGCGCAGTTCCTCGCCGAGGGTGCGACAGCCGCGTACGGCGAGGGAGTTGCTGCCGCCCTCGGGGACGACGTACGCGTCCTCGGCGCCCGCGGCGCGCAGCATCGCGTCCAGCGTCTCGGGGTCGGCCTTGCGGCGGTACGCCGACCGCGCGACGAAGTGCAGCCGCATGCCGTCGGCCGCGCACCGGGCCAGCGAGGGGTTGAGGGGGCGGTCGGCCAGTTCCTCGCCCCGTACCACCCCCACGGTGGGCAGCCCCAGCAGGCGACCCGCGGCGGCCGTGGCCCGCAGGTGGTTCGAGTAGGCGCCACCGAAGGTGACCACGGGGCGGCCCGCCGCCGCGCGCAGGTTCGGGGCGAGCTTGCGCCACTTGTTCCCGACCAGCTCCGGATGGATCAGGTCGTCCCGCTTCACCACCAGCCGCACACCGTGCCGCCCGAACCTCTCGTCCTCGATGTGCTGGAGGGGCGACGGCAGGTTCGGCTGCAGGGCGGCAAGGCTGGTCACCTGCCCATTGTCGCGGTGTGCCGGCGGGGTGGTGGTCGCGACCACCACCCCGCCCTCAGCCGCACGCGCGTGTCACGTCAGCCGGTCGTGGATGCGCCCCCTCATCGACGCCATCGTGAAGCCGCGGGGGTCCACCTTGCCCGGCTGCCACTCCAGGTGGCCGATCACCGAGCGGGCCGTCCAGCCGTGGTGGCGGCAGACCGCCGCGGAGACACGCGTGATGGCGTCCAACTGGGCCTCGGGCCAGGGGTCCTCGCCGTCGCCGAGGTTCTCGCACTCGAAGCCGTAGAAGTGGCGGTTGCCGTCCGTGTTCGCCTCGTTGTCCGGCGGGAGCGCCGTCTCGGCGATCACCGCCCGCAGGACGTCGTCGTCGCCCAGCCCGGCGTGATTGGCGCGGCCGTAGCCGACGAGGTGGACACGGCCGTCCTTGGTGATGACGCCGTGGCACAGCGGGCCGGGCAGGCTCGAGTAGCCGTCGCGGCAGATCTGCACGGTTCTCTCGCTGCCCGACGTCACCGTGTGGTGGATCATCACGCCGTGGACCGGCCCCCAAGGGCCCTGGTGATTGCGGTTGTGGTGCTCCCAGTCACCGACCTCGACGACTGTGACGCCCTCGTCCCTGAGGATGGTGAGAAACCTGCCCGCGGACATGGGTGGGGCCATGACCGCCTCCTTCGCACTGGGCAACGGCCACCTGTCGCGGCCGCCTCGTACCGCAGCTTGTACTCCCAACCCGACTGCCGCGACCAGCCCCTTCGTACGGTGAGCGAGCCGATCCGGTCAGGCGGCTGCCGGGCGTAGGGGCGTGAGGTTCCCACCGGGATGACGGTCGGACCGTCGACGTCAGTCGTCCGGAGGTGGAATCGGGCAGTTGTGCGGTGAGCCCGGCGCGGGGGCGGTGGGGGGCCGCCCCCGCGTCAGCCCCGCAGGACGCCGTCGCCGTGGGTGGCGATGTGGGCTTCCAGCGCCTGGAGGGCCTGCTGCGTGGCGGCCGGTGAACCGGTGCCGCGCCGCTCGGCGTAGTACGCAGCGCCGAGCTTCTTCAGCAGATCGCTGCCCGCCCGCTGGGTCTGCACCTCGTCGAGCTTCTGCTTGCCTTGAACAAGGCCGCGCTGTGCCTGCTCCTTGGCGCGGTCCAGAAAGCCTGCCATGACGTCTCCCGTCGTCGAGTGGATCGATGGATCGATGGATCGAGCAGATCGAGTGGGTCGAAGGGTGGATGGTGTGTCGGTTGGTCGAAGGCGTCGAAGGTGTCGAAGGGCCCGTCACAACGGCAAACGGACGACCGGATCTTGAAGTTCCCAGCTTCCCGCCCGGCTGCTCCGGCCCCGCCGCCCGGCCCCGCCGCCCGGCGGGGGCCCACAGTGTGCCCAGCGCGGGGAAGATCCATTCCCGCTCTTTCGGGTAATAGCACGATCACCCTCCGTGCTGGAAGGCTTGTCCGTGAGATCGGCGCATGACCGCGAGACCAGGGCACGACCGGGAGGGCATTCCTTTATGTCGGTAGGCGAAGAGGTCCACGCGCAGGAGAAGCCGCAGCAGAGTCTCGGCACCTCAGCCGCGCGGAACCTGGCCACGACCACCAAGTCCGCACCCCAGATGCAGGAGATCAGCTCCCGCTGGCTGCTGAGGATGCTGCCGTGGGTGAACGTGCAGGGCGGCACGTACCGGGTGAACCGGCGGCTCAGCTACGCGGTGGGCGACGGCCGCATCACCTTCGTGAAGACGGGTGACCAGGTCACGGTCATCCCGGCCGAGCTGGGTGAACTGCCGGCCCTGCGGTCGTACGAGGACGACGACGTCCTGGGCGAGCTCGCCCGGCGCTGCGAGCAGCGGGAGTTCGGCGCCGGCACGGTGCTCGCGGAGTTCGGCAGCCCCGCCGACGAGGTGTTCCTGCTGGCCCACGGCAAGGTGGAGAAGATCGGCACGGGCCCGTACGGGGACGACGCGGTCCTGGGTGTCCTCGCTGACGGGGCGTACTTCGGCGACCAGGCGCTCCTCGACCCGGGCGCGATCTGGGAGTACACGGCACGCGCGGTGACCGCGTGTACCGTTCTCGCCCTGCCCCGCCAGGCCCTCGAACAGATCGCGGAGCGCTCCGACTCCCTGCGCGAGCACCTCCAGCAGCTGCGTTCCATCCCCGCCCAGCGCACCAACAAGTACGGCGAGAAGGAGATCGAGCTCGCCGCCGGCCACACCGGCGAGCCGGACATCCCGCACACGTTCGTGGACTACGAGGCCGCACCGCGTGAGTACGAACTGAGCGTCGCCCAGACCGTCCTGCGCATCCACACGCGCGTGGCGGACCTCTACAACCAGCCGATGAACCAGACGGAGCAGCAGCTCCGGCTGACGGTCGAGGCGCTGAAGGAGCGCCAGGAGCACGAGCTCATCAACAACCGCGAGTTCGGGCTCCTCCACAACTGCGAGTACGACCAGCGTCTCCAGCCGCACGACGGCGTGCCCAGCCCCGACGACCTGGACGAGCTGCTCAGCCGGCGGCGGGGTTCGAAGCTGTTCCTCGCCCACCCGCGTGCGATCGCCGCGTTCGGCCGTGAGTGCAACAAGCGCGGGCTCGTGCCGGAGAGCGTCGAGATCGCGGGCAACCGCATCCCCACCTGGCGCGGGGTGCCGATCTTCCCGTGCAACAAGATCCCGGTCAGCGACGCCAGGACGACGTCCATCATCTGCATGCGTACCGGAGAGGAGGAGCAGGGCGTCATCGGGCTCCGGCAGTCGGGCATCCCGGACGAGATCGAGCCAAGCCTGTCCGTGCGGTTCATGGGCATCAACGAACAGGCGATCATCAAGTACCTGGTGACGGCGTACTACTCGGCGGCGGTGCTCGTGCCCGACGCGCTCGGCGTTCTGGAGAACGTCGAGATCGGCCGCTGGCGGTGACCGACCGCGCCCCGACGCCCTGTGCTGCGAGGTCTCCCCGAGGCGAGCCCGTGGGTGAGTCCATGACAGGGGCGAACAGGCCGGCCGCACCGATGTCCCCGGCGTCTCCCACACACCAGGTGAGCCCGGCAGGGGGCGCCCGTTCGGCAGGCTCGGCGAGCCCCGCAGGTTCGACGCACCCCGTTGGTGAGGTGAGCTCCGCTGGTTCGGCGGGCATCGCGGGGGCGATCGGACCGCAGGGCTCGTCGAGCCCCCTCGACGCACAGGAGGCGGCGGGGATCCTGGAGCGGGCTCGGGCGTCGGTCGACCCCGAGCTGCGCCGGGCCGTCGAGTCGTTGCCGGTTCCGATACGCCGGGTCGCGCGCTACCACTTCGGCTGGGAGCATGCGGACGGCACCCCGGCGACGGGCGGAGCGGGCAAGGCCATACGGCCGGCACTCGTGCTGTCCGCGGCCTCGGCACTCGGCGGCCCGCGGTCCGCCGCCGTACCCGCCGCCGCGGCGGTGGAACTGGTGCACAACTTCACGCTGCTCCACGACGACGTCATGGACCGGGACACCACCCGCAGGCACCGGCCCACCGCGTGGGCCGTGTTCGGCGACGCGGACGCGATCCTCGCCGGGGACGCCCTGCAGGCGCTGGCCCAGCGGCTGCTCGCCGAGGACCCGCATCCGGCGTCCGCGGCGGCCGCCGCCCGGCTGGCGGCCTGTGTCGTCGAGCTCTGCGCCGGTCAGCACGCGGACACGGCCATGGAGAGGCGAGCCCCCGGCGAGGTCACCCTGGACGAGGTGCTCGCCATGGCGGAGGCCAAGACCGGCGCGCTGCTCGGGTGCGCCTGCGCGCTGGGAGGGCTGTACGCGGGCGCGGACGACGAGGACGTGGAGGCGCTGGACGCGTTCGGGCGTGCGGCCGGGCTCGCCTTCCAGCTGATCGACGACGTGATCGGCATCTGGGGTGATCCGAGGCGCACCGGCAAGCCGGCCGGGGCGGACCTCATGGCCCGCAAGAAGTCGCTGCCCGTCGTCGCCGCGCTCACCTCCGGAACCCCGGCGGCGGCCGAACTCGCCGAGCTGTACGGGCTGCCGTACGAAGAGGGAGAGCTGGAGCGCACGGTCCTCGCGGTGGAACGGGCGGGCGGTCGCGACTGGGCCCAGGGGCAGGCGGCCGACCGTATGTCACGGGCGATGCACGAGCTGTCCCGCGCGGTCCCCGACCCGGAGGCGGCGGGCGGCCTCCTCGCGCTGGCGGAGTTCGTGACGCGGCGCAGCAACTGAGCGACGCGTCCGCGCAGCCGGGAACCAGCCCGTCCACGCGGACGACGCCACCGCGATCAAGACCCCGGAGCCGCCGGTACCGTGCTGACCTGACCTCGTACGGCATCGGTGGCTCCGGCCAGGCAGGTCCCGCGCATCCCCACGGTGCGCGGGCCCCGCCCGTCTCCGGGCGCGCGTTGCGGAACGGGGCGGTCGTGCGGACGTACACCAGGAAGTGCTGACGCGAGGGGAGCGCACGCCACCGTCCCGCAATACTCTGGGGGAATGGACAGAGACGAGCAGGTCTGTCCCGTCTGCGGACAGCCCGTGGCCACGGTGGTACGGCGGCACAAGACGCTCGGCGCCTGGGTGCCTCTCTGGACCCCTGGGCCGTGCCGGAACCCCCAGTGCACCGCGTACGTCGAGCCGACCGAGGAAGGCGCCAGGGGCAAGCAGCCCGGCGGATCGGCGGTGAAGGGCACCGCGGGCGCGCCGCCGCCGAAGTAAACCGGAACGCCGTGCGCCGCCGAGACACCCGGCCCGCCACCCACCGGGCGCGGCGCACCGCCTCGACGCGGTCCGCGCCCATCTCCTCGAACGGACCGGCGACACCGAATCGGCCCGCGGCACCTGCGAGCCGGCCGCCCGCAAGACGCTCAGCCTCCCCGAACGGCGCTATCTGCGGGCGCGGGCGGCCAGGCTGAAGCCATAGCCTCAGGCAGGGGAGGAGACCGGCAGCCCACCCGTCTCCGGGTCGCGGCCCGTCAGGCAGTACGTGCCGCCCGCAGGGTCCCGCATCACCGTCCAACGGGCGCCGTCGGCGACGAACGTGGCGCCGAGCTCCTCGTGCCGGGCCCGGACCGCGGCGATGTCGGCGCACGCGAGGTCGAGATGGGCGGAGGTGGGGCGATCGGTGCCGAGGCGCTGCAGCAGGACGCGCAGGGGAAGACCGGCGGGCGGCCTCAGTACGTGGAACTCCGGGAGCGCGCCCGGCCGCGAGTCCCAGCCCGTGAGGCCGGTCCAGAAGGCGACCTCGGTGGCGAAGGCGGCCGGGGCCACGTCGACGCACACCTGGTCCAGACGGCTCTGCCCGACCACCGGCGGCCGTACGGACTCCCCGTCCCAGCGCACCGCGCAGAACAGCTGACCGCCGGGGGAGCGGAGCACCTTTCCGATGTGCAGCGGGGCGACGACCTCGGCCCCCAGCCGGACCGCCGCGTCGGCCAGAGCAGACGGGTCCTCGACGGCGAGGTCGATGTGAGCGCCGCCGTCCCCGTCCTCGACCCCCTGCGCCTTCACACAGGCGTCAGCGCCCTCGGGCAGCAGGGTGACGAACTCGCCCTGCTCGCCCCGGCGTTCCGACAGCCTGGTGCCGGTCACCGCCGTCCAGAAGTCACACGCCTGCTCGAACCGGGCCATCGGCCGGTCGACGAAGACGTAAGCCCATCGGATCGCTTCAGCCATGCGCGCCGCTCGCTCTCGTACGGTTCGGGAGCAGGTGGGAACCCGCGTACCAGCGCGTGGGGCACCGATTCCCCGGACAATCTACTCGGGCCTTGAAACCCGCAGCTCAGCGGGCGGATCTCTGGCACGATGCCGGACATGCCCGCCACTGCCGAACCCGTCGAGCAGGCCGTGCGCCTGGTGGCCACCCGTTACCCGGACGCCCTCGCGGCCGTCCTCGGTGGCTCCACGGCTCGCGGCCACGCCACGCCCACCAGCGACCTTGACGTGGCGGTGCTGCTTCCGGAGGGCTCGGTGCCTCGGAGGGAGACGGTGCGCCACGATGCGCGGGTGGTGGAGGCCTTCCTGCACACGCGCTCCGCGCTGGAGGAGGTCTTCGCCTCGGACAGGAGGAGCCGCCGCGGCACCATGCTGTTCATCTACGCGGAATCCGTCACCGTCCACGACCCGGACGGACACGCGTCCGACGCCCGGGCCAGAGCCCGTGAGCTGCTGTCCGCAGGGCCGGAGCCGCTCACCCCGCAGGACGTCGAAGGGCTGCGGTACGGCCTCACCGTCTGCTGGACGACCTGTGCGACACGACCGACCGCCATGAGCGACTCGTCGTGGCGGGCCGGGCGTTGCAGGACGCCGCCGATCTCCTCACGGCCCACCACAACGCCTGGACCGGTGGCGGGAAATGGCTGCCCCGCCGTCTCCTGGCAGCCGACCCGGTGCTCGGCCGGTCCCTCCTCGACGGCCATCTCGCCGTCGCCGAACGGGCCGATCCGACACCTCTCGCCACTGCCACGCGCGCCGTCCTCGACCTCGTCGGCGGGCCCCTGAGAGAGGGCTACTCCCGCACCTGGAAGGGGGCGGGGCCGCGGAGGTGAGCCAGGATGCGCGAAGGGGCCCGGCCGTGGTGTCGGCCGGGCCCCTTCCTTGAGTTCGCGGGCCCGCGAGGGTGCACCGCTCGCCGGTCGTCGCGATATGGCCTTCGGTCAGGCCTTCTTGGTCTCCCAGAAAATCTTGTCGATCTGGGCGATGTAGTCGAGCGCCTTCTGGCCGGTCGCCGGGTCGGTGGACCCCTTGGCGGCCGAGAGGGCCTTGAGGGTGTCGTTGACCAGCTGGTGCAGCTCCGGGTACTTCTCGAAGTGCGGCGGCTTGAAGTAGTCGCTCCAGAGGACGGAGACATGGTGCTTGGCGAGCTCGGCGCGCTGCTCCTTGATGACGGTCGCGCGAGCCTGGAAGTGCGGGTCGTCGTTGGCGGCCATCTTCTCCTGCACGGCCTTCACCGACTCCGCCTCGATGCGGGCCTGGGCCGGGTCGTACACACCGCAGGGCAGGTCGCAGTGCGCGCTGACCTTGACCTTGGGGGCAAACAGGCGGGAAAGCATGGAGCAATCCTTCCTCGTGATCGTCTTCTCAGGTGGGACATTACTCCCTGGGGAAGGGGTTTTCGCGAGTGCCCCCATGGGCTTAGGACAAAAGTCCGGGGTGAGACTGGGACTGTGGAGGACCCGACCGGGGAGGTGCCGGTGATGCCGGAGCTGTCGCAGGAGACGGAGCGGGGGAGGGCCGTGCTGCCGTTCGGGGTGGCCGAGGTGACGGGGCCGTCGATGGTGCCCACGCTCCGGCACGGGGACCGGCTGGTCGTGCACTACGGGGCGCGCCTGAGGACCGGTGACGTGGTCGTCCTGCGGCATCCCTTCCAGCAGGACCTCCTGGTGGTGAAGCGGGCCGCCGAGCGGCGTGAGGGCGGCTGGTGGGTGCTCGGTGACAATCCGTACGCGGGTGGGGACAGCACGGACTACGGGGTCGTGCCGGACGAGCTCGTGCTCGGCAAGGTCCGGTTCCGGTACCGGCCCCGGCCCCGGCCCGACGGTCAGCGTTCGCCGTTCGCGCTCGTGCGCTGGGCGCTGGTGGCCGCCCGGCCCGTGCTCGCCGACCGGTCCGCCTCCAGGCGCTTGCGGGCCCGGTAGGCGGCCACGTTGGCGCGGGTCGCGCAGCGGTCCGAGCAGTAGCGCCGGGAACGGTTGGTGGAGGTGTCGAGGTAGGCGTTGCGGCAGGGCGCGGCCTCGCACAGGCCGAGGCGGTCCACGCCGTACTCGGTGAGGTGGAAGGCCAGGCCCATCGCGGCGATGGCGGCGTAGCCGGCGGTCGCGTTCGAGGGGTGGTCCGCCAGGTGCATGTGCCACAGGGGACGTCCGTCGTCGTCCCGGAAGTCGTGGCCGGAGATCTGCGGGCTGACGGGGAACTCCAGGAGGAGTGAGTTCAGAAGGTCCACCGCCAGCGTCTCGTCGCCGCCGTCCGCCGCCTCGAAGACCGCGCGCAGCCGTGCCCGGACCGAACGGAAGCGGGTCACGTCGGCGTCGGTGGCGCGGCGGGCCGCCGACTGGTTGCCCCCGAAGAGATCGCGGACGGCGTCCACCGAGGTGAGCGTGTCCGTGCCCCGGGTCGGCTCCTCGGTGTTGACGAGACGGACCGCGTAGTCCGAGTAATAGGCCAGTTCCACTTGTAGTCCTTACGGTGGCGCTCTATTGTCGTGCGGGCGGAGAGGTAACGACCAACTGTGCTTTCAGGGTATTACGGGGTGCTGTGGAGACGCAGTGCTGAAAGGGGCTCTCATGACCACCACCACCGGAACCGACTGGCAGGCCTGGCAGGAGAGCTGGGACCGGCAGCAGGAGTGGTACCTGCCGGACCGCGAGGAGCGGTTCCGGGTGATGCTGGACATGGTCGAGGCCGTCGCCGGCCCCGCACCCCGTGTTCTGGATCTCGCCTGTGGTACGGGAAGTATCACGGCCAGGCTGCTCGCGCGGTTCCCTGAGTCCACCAGCGTCGGCGTCGACCTCGACCCGGCCCTCCTCGCCATCGCGGAGGGCACCTTCGGCGGTGACGACCGGGTCACGCTGGTGACGGCCGACCTGAAGGACCCCGCATGGGTGACGCGGCTGCCGTACGACACGTACGACGCCGTGCTGACCGCCACCGCACTGCACTGGCTGCCCACCGAACCCCTCGCGGCCCTCTACGGTCAGGTCGCGGAGCTCGTCCGCGACGGTGGTGTCTTCATGAACGCGGACCACATGATCGACGAGTCGACGCCCCGGATCAACGCGGCGGAGCGTGCGCACCGGCACGCCCGGATGGATCAGGCCGAGCGGGACGGGGTCCTCGACTGGGCCGCATGGTGGCAGCTCGCCGCCCAGGACCCCGTCCTCGCCGAGCCCACCGCCCGCCGCTTCGAGATCTACGGCGATCACGCGGACGGCGACTTCCACTCCGTCGAGTGGCACGCGCGCACGCTGCGGGAGAAGGGCTTCGCGGAGGCCCGGGCGGTGTGGTGCTCGCCCTCGGACTCGCTGGTGCTCGCGCTCAAGTAGCCGTACACGCCTCTGCGCGGCCGCCCGGACCGCTGTCGGCGGCGCGGGCGGCCGGGCCGGGACAACGCGGGAGGGGCGGTACGACGACTCGTACCGCCCCTCCGGGGCCCTGCTCGGACGGGTTCTCAGCGGAGCGTCACAGAACCTTCGACAGGAACGACTGCGTGCGCTCGTGCTGCGGGTTCGTCAGGACGTCACGGGGATTGCCGGACTCGACGACCACACCGCCGTCCATGAAGACGAGGCTGTCACCGACCTCGCGGGCGAAGCCCATCTCGTGGGTGACCACGACCATCGTCATGCCGGACTCGGCGAGGTCGCGCATGACGTCGAGTACGTCACCGACCAGCTCGGGGTCGAGCGCCGACGTCGGCTCGTCGAAGAGCATCAGCTTCGGGTCCATCGCCAGCGCCCGGGCGATGGCCACGCGCTGCTGCTGGCCGCCGGACAGCTGGGTCGGGTAGTTGCCCGCCTTGTCGGCGAGACCGACCCGGTCCAGCAGATCCATCGCCCGCTGCCTGGCCTCGCCCTTGCTGACACCCTTGACCTGGACCGGCGCCTCCATGACGTTCTCCAGGGCCGTCATGTGCGGGAACAGGTTGAAGCGCTGGAAGACCATGCCGATGTCCCGGCGCTTCAGGGCGACCTCGCTGTCCTTGAGCTCGTACAGCTTGTCGCCCTTCTGGCGGTAGCCGACCAGCTCCCCGTCCACGTACAGGCGGCCGCCGTTGATCTTCTCCAGGTGGTTGATGCACCGCAGGAAGGTCGACTTGCCGGAGCCTGAGGGCCCGATGAGGCAGAACACCTCACCCGACTTCACCTCGAGGTCGATGCCCTTGAGGACCTGCACGTGGCCGAACGACTTGTGGACGCCCTCGGCCTTCACCATGGCGGTCACGCGGTGCCTCCCGTCGTCGCCGAACGGTTGGACAGGGACAGCAGGTTGGCCCTGACCTTCTGCAACGGGGTCGGCGGCAGCTGGCGGCTGGAGCCGCGCGCGTAGTACCGCTCGACGTAGTACTGGCCCACGCTCAGGATCGAGGTGAGGATCAGGTACCAGGCGGCGGCCAGGAAGAGCATCTCGACCGTGGCGCCGGAGGTCTGGCCGATGTCCTGGGCGTACCGCAGAAGTTCGTAGTACTGGACCGCGGCCACCAGCGAGGTCGTCTTGAGCATGTTGATGACCTCGTTGCCCGTGGGCGGCACGATCACGCGCATCGCCTGCGGGATGACGATCCGGCGCAGGGTCTTGCCGTGGCTCATACCGAGCGCGTGCGCGGCCTCCGTCTGGCCCTCGTCGACGGCCAGCAGACCGGCACGGCAGATCTCCGCCATGTACGCGGCCTCGTTCAGGCCGAGTCCGAGCAGCGCCGTCAGGAACGGCGTCATGAAGTCGGACCACTCGTCCTTGTAGACCGGCCCGAGGTTGATGTACTCGAAGACGAAGCCGAGGTTGAACCAGACGAACAGCTGGACCAGGACCGGGGTGCCCCGGAAGAACCAGATGTAGAACCACGCGATCGACGAGGTCACCGGGTTCTTCGACAGCCGCATCACGGCGAGCACGACGCCGCCGACGATGCCGATGATCATCGAGAGCAGCGTCAGCAGCAGCGTTTCGCGGACGCCCGTGACGATGCGGTCGTTGAAGAAGTAGTCGGGGATCGCTCCCCAGTTGATGTTGCCGCGTGCGAAGGCCCAGATCAGCAGCCCCAGGATGCCGAGGGCGACGACCGCGGCGGCGTACCGGCCGTAGTGCCGGACCGGGACGGCCTTGATGGCCTCCGGCCCGGCCGGCGGGGTGTCCGCCGGCCTGTCCGCCTTCTTGATGTCAGTCACGGATGTTGCCTTTCAGTGACGCGATGAGGGGTACGCGCTCACTTGCCGCCGTTGATGGTGGCTTCCTTGACCGCGCCGTCCTCGACGCCCCACTTCTTGATGATCTTGTCGTACTCGCCGTTGGCGATGACGGCGTCCAGCGCCGCCTTGACGGCGTCCCGCAGTTCGGTGTTCGACTTGGCGATCGCGATGCCGTACGGGGCCGCCTCGACCTGCTCGCCGACGAGCTCGAAGTCCTTGCCGCCGCCCGAGGTCTTCACCGCGTACGCGGCCACCGGGAAGTCGGAGGAGCCGGCGTTCGCGCCGCCCGAGCGCAGCCGGGTCTGGGCCTGCTGGTCGTTGTCGAAGGCCTCGATGGACATCGGCTTGCCCTTGGGGCACTTCTTCGCCTCGGCCTTGGCCAGGTCCTGCGAGACCGTGCCGCGCTGGACGACCAGCTTCTTGCCGCACAGGTCCGCCCAGGTCTTGATGCCCTGGGTGTCGCCCTTCTTGGTGTAGATCGAGACACCCGCGGTGAAGTAGTCGACGAAGTCGACGCCCTCGCCGACCTTCTTGCCCGTCTCGGAGTCGACACCCTCCTGGCGGTCCTTGGTGTCCGTCATGGCCGACATCGCTATGTCGTAGCGCTTGGAGCGCAGACCGCCGAGCAGCGTGTCGAAGGTGCCGTTCTCGAACTCGAACTTCACGCCGAGCTGCTTGCCCATGGCGTCGGCCAGGTCGGGGTCGATTCCGACCGTCTTGCCGGACTCGTCCTTGAACTCGACCGGCGCGTACGCGATGTCCGAGCCGACCTTGATGACCCCCGCCTTGCGGATGTCCGCGGGCAGCTTGTCGGCGAGCGGCGCGGAGCTCGTGTTCGCGGTCTCCGAGTCGCTGCCGCTGTCCTTGGTCTGGTCACCGCAGCCGGTGAGCAGCAGGGCGCCCGTTACCGCGATCGCTCCGACCGCGGCTGTCCGGGAGCGCATGGCGGTGGTGCGACGGGTCTTGCCTGCCTTCATGGTGGTGTCCTCCGGCTGGGGTGGATGGGAGATGCAACGGTTGTGCCGTTGGGTCACGACAGCACACGTCATTGGGTGTGGCGACCTTGTGTGATTACGGCATCTTGCCATTCGGACTTGGGCATTCAGGTGACTGGATATGTCAAAATCGGATAACGGGTGACCCCCGAACCGCCGCGGGACGGTCGTCGATGGCCGCATCCCGTGCGGGAATACGCCCTTCCGGCCGGAAGATCTTCGGTGCATCTCAGTATGCGGTCGAACGCTAACCCCTCATGTGTGCGGCCCGTCGGCGGTTGTTGTCGCGCCTGTTGTGTGACATGTCACGGAGGTGTTCGCGGGTTCGGCGAAACCGGTCACACCTCGCCTCTTCGGCGTGTGATCTTCGCGTGATGGACTCGTCGCCGGTGCGGTCCGTCCGGTAAGAAGGTTCCTTACACCCCTCATCCGGGGCCCAGGGCGCGTGTGCGGCGCGCCCGTCGCGCATTGCCCGTGCGTATCCGGCCATCCGCCTGTACGTATCGGCCATTCGGCCATCCGTCCGTGCGTATAGGTCATCGGGACCTTTGCGTGGTGCCCGCCCACCCCTGACCGGGAGTGGACACCCTCAAACAATGAAGACTTAAGGGGTAAACAGAACATGGCAGCGGAGATCGTGAATCCTCGCACCGACAAGAGCGGCGGCAACGCGGACCAGGAAGGCGGGGGCGAGCCCCTCGATTCCTTCGACCCGGCCTTCGCGCTGCACCGCGGCGGCAAGATGGCCGTGCAGGCCACCGTGCCGGTCCGCGACAAGGACGACCTGTCCCTCGCCTACACGCCCGGCGTCGCGCGTGTGTGCACCGCCATCGCCGAGCAGCCGGCCCTCGTCCACGACTACACGTGGAAGTCGTCCGTGGTCGCCGTGGTGACCGACGGCACGGCTGTCCTCGGCCTCGGCGACATCGGGCCGGAGGCCTCCCTCCCCGTGATGGAGGGCAAGGCGATCCTGTTCAAGCAGTTCGGGGGCGTCGACGCCGTGCCGATCGCGCTGGACTGCACGGACGTGGACGAGATCATCGAGACGGTGGTCCGGCTCGCGCCCTCGTTCGGCGGTGTGAACCTGGAGGACATCTCGGCACCGCGGTGCTTCGAGATCGAGCGGCGGCTGCAGGAGCGGCTGGACATCCCGGTCTTCCACGACGACCAGCACGGTACGGCGGTCGTGACGCTGGCGGCACTGCGGAACGCCGCGCGGCTGTCCGGGCGGGAGCTGGGCGACCTGCGGGCGGTGATCTCGGGCGCGGGTGCGGCCGGTGTCGCCATCGCGAAGATGCTCCTGGAGGCCGGGATCGGGGACGTCGCGGTCGCGGACCGCAAGGGCGTTGTGTCGGCCGACAGGGACGACCTGACCCCGGTCAAGCGGGAGCTCGCGGAGATCACGAACAAGTCCGGGCTGTCCGGGTCGCTGGAGGCGGCGCTGGCGGGTGCGGACGTGTTCATCGGCGTGTCCGGCGGCACGGTGCCGGAGCCCGCGGTGGCGTCGATGGCCGACGGGGCGTTCGTGTTCGCCATGGCCAACCCGAACCCCGAGGTGCACCCGGACGTCGCCCACAAGTACGCGGCCGTGGTCGCCACCGGGCGGTCGGACTTCCCGAACCAGATCAACAACGTGCTGGCCTTCCCCGGGATCTTCGCCGGCGCGCTGCAGGTGCGGGCTTCCCGGATCACCGAGGGCATGAAGATCGCTGCGGCGGAGGCGCTGGCGTCGGTCGTCGGTGACGACCTCGCGGCCGACTACGTCATCCCGTCGCCCTTCGACGAGCGGGTCGCCCCGGCGGTCACCGCGGCGGTCGCGGCGGCGGCCCGGGCGGAGGGCGTGGCCCGCCGATAGCGGGTTGGCTCCGCGGGTTGGCTCTGGCGGGTTGGCTCCGCGGGGATCGTTCTGTGGGTTTGGGTCCCGTCCGGTTGGGCGGGGCCCGAACTGTTTTCCGGGTTGGCGTCTGGGTGCGTGCCTGCGGTTGTGTCAGGGGGGGTCGGGTCGGCCTCGTCTGCCGGGTTCTGTGTGGGGTCGGGTGCGGGCCCGTCGTGGCTTGTCGCGCAGTTCCCCGCGCCCCTTAGAAGCACGGGCCGTGCCCGGCGGCGCCGGACGCGCCCCGGACGAGTGGCCCCCGCGGCACCCCGGAGGGGCATGTCACAGGCGGGGTTGGTTCCCTAGGTTCGGGCGGAGCCCTAGGGTCAAGGTCATGTTCGCTGCTTACGCTGCTCGGATTGACCGTGACCAGCCTCTTCACGGGCTGGAGTTGGGGGAGCGCCCGGCTCCCGAACCGAGGCCCGGCTGGACGACCGTGAAGGTGAGGGCGGCCTCGCTGAACCACCATGACCTGTGGTCCCTGAAGGGCGTCGGGCTGGGTGAGGACAAGCTGCCGATGATCCTGGGGTGCGATGCGGCCGGCGTCGACGAGGACGGCAACGAGGTCGTGCTGCACTCGGTGATCGGCCAGAGCGGCCACGGGGTGGGCCCGAACGAGCCCCGCTCCATCCTCACCGAGCGCTACCAGGGCACCTTCGCCGAACTCGTCGCCGTACCCACGTGGAACGTGCTGAAGAAGCCCAAGGAGCTGTCGTTCGAGGAGGCGGCCTGTCTTCCCACGGCGTGGCTGACGGCGTACCGCATGCTGTTCACCAACGCCGGGGTGCGGCCGGGCGACTCGGTGCTCGTGCAGGGGGCCGGGGGCGGCGTGGCCACGGCGGCCATCGTGCTGGGCAAGGCCGCCGGACTGCGGATGTTCGCCACCAGCCGTGACGAGGCGAAGCGCAAGCGGGCCGTGGAACTGGGTGCGGTGGAGGCGCTGGAGTCGGGGGCGAGGCTCCCGGAGCGCGTCGACGCCGTCATCGAGACCGTGGGCGCCGCGACCTGGTCCCACTCCGTGAAGTCCCTGAAGCCCGGTGGCACGCTCGTCATCTCGGGTGCCACCAGCGGTGACCGTCCCTCCCACGCCGAACTGACCCGTATCTTCTTCCTGGAGCTGAAGGTGGTCGGCTCCACGATGGGCACGAAGGACGAGCTGGAGGATCTGCTGTCCTTCTGCGCGGCGACGGGTGTGCGGCCGGTGATCGACGAGGTACTGCCCCTGGACCGTGCGCGCGAGGGCTTCGAGCGTCTGGAGGCCGGTGATCTGTTCGGGAAGATCGTGCTGACGACTTCTTGAGGCGTGGGGGTCCCCGTTCTGCGGGTGACCTCGTGAAAGGCGGGCTCGGCGCTGTCGAGCCCGCCTTTTCGTGTGTCTGGGGAGAGAAGGGAATGTCAACTGGGGTTGACGTCGCCGGGCGTGTCAACTTACATTGACATCATGACCGAAGCAACGGATCTCGCAGCGCGTGCGGGTGACCGTGATCCGCGGATCGGACTGCGGGCGGTCGCCGCACTGCGGAGGCTGCTGGAGCAGCTGGAGGCGGTTCAGGTGCGCAGTGCGCGCCAACAGGGGTGGTCGTGGCAGGAGATCGCCACCGAACTCGGAGTGAGCAGGCAGGCCGTGCACAAGAAGTACGGGAGGCGATGATGTTCGAACGGTTCACGAAGGACGCCCGCGCCGTCGTCCTCGGCGCGGTCGACCACGCCGAACGCTCGCGCGCGGCCGTGGTCGACGAGGAGCACCTGCTGCTCGCGCTGCTCGACCGGGAGGCGGGCCGCGCCGCGCTCGCCCTCGACGCCCTGGGGCTGGCCGGGCGGCGGGGCTCCGTGGGGCGTGCGGTCGCGGAGGCCCGCCGGCGGGGCGGGCTGTCCCGCGCCGACGCGGAGGCCCTCTCCGGTCTCGGGATCGACCTGACGGAGATCGTGTCCCGGGTCGAAGAGGTGCATGGGGTGGGGGCGTTGGAGTCGGGCAGGGCGAGGGGGAGAGGCGGCCGGTGGTCCCGGCACCGTCCCTTCTCCCGGGGTGCCAAGGATCTGCTGTCCCAGTCCCTCCGCGTCGCCCTGGCCCGTCGCGACCGCCATGTCGGAGACGAGCACCTCCTCCTGGCCCTCACGGCCCGCCCGGGAGTCGCCGCAGAGGCCCTCGCGGATCACGGGGTGACGTATGTGGCGGTGGAGCGGGTGCTCCGGGGCGGCGGGGAAGAGGCGAAGGCCGGCTGAGGTCCTGGGAGCCTCGACCGTCTCGGCCTCCGCGTACACCTCCTTGCACGCCGCCGTACGCACCACCGCTCGCCCTCAGGCCTTGGGTACCCGCAACGCCGCCCCGATGTGGGCCGCCGCCGTGGACAGGTGGCGTCGGACCTCGCGGAGTTGGTCCTCGGTGACGCCGTGGTCGCGAGCCGCGTCGCGGATGTCGTCACGGAAGCGGTCGAGGAGGCGGTCGAGGTCGCGGGCGGGATGGCCCGTGGAGGGCTCGTGGGCCCACACGGGCTCGTACTCGGCGGGGAAGCCCGCCGGGGTGGTCGTGTACTCCGGGTGCGGTGGGGCGGTTTTCGACGACTCTGCCGTGCTCGTCTCCGGGGCCTTGTCCGCGGTCGTGTCGGCTGCCGCTCCTGGGCGGCCGAAGCCGAAGTCCGGGCCGACATCCTTCCCGGAGTCCTTGCCGAAGTTCTTTCCGAAATCGCCGAACTCCTTGGCCAGTTCGGACAGGCCCTCCCGCACACCGGTCGGCCAGTCGCCCCGCGCGAAGTGGTCCTGGACCTGTTCCTGGACGCGCCTGGCGATGCGCTGGACCTCCTCCTGCGCCTGGGTACGGGCGCGCTCCTGGGCCTCCTTGGCCTGGTGACGGGCCCGCTGGGCCTCCTCGCGGGCCCGGCGGCTCTCGTCCTTCGCGCGGCGGGCCTGCTCCTTCCACTCCTGCTTGACGCGCCGCATCTCCTCCTTCGCGGCGCGCCAGGCCTCGTTGTCGGCGTACTGGCCGAAATCGCCGAGCGAGCCGTGCTGTCCGGGGTCGGCCCTGTTGCCCTTGCGGGCCTCGGAGGCCGCCACGCGCATCTCACGGCGCAGGTCACCCGCCGCGCCCCTGACGTCGGCACGGATCTCCGCGGCCAGCTCCGCCACCGACTCGCGGATCTCCAGCTCCAGGTCGGCCAGCTCGCCGCTGCGGTCGGCCAGCTCGGCGCGGCCCGCGTCCGTGATCGCGTACACCTTGCGGCCGCCCTCGGTGGTGTGGGTGACCAGGCCCTCGGCCTCCAGCTTGGCAAGGCGCGGGTAGACGGTGCCCGCTGACGGCGCGTAGAGACCCTGGAAGCGCTCTTCCAGGAGGCGAATCACCTCGTAGCCGTGGCGCGGGGCCTCGTCCAGCAGCTTCAGCAGGTAGAGGCGGAGGCGTCCGTGGGCGAAGACGGGGGGCATGTCAGAGCACCTTCTTGTCGGTCGTGCCGTCGGACGCATTCTCGCCGGAGGCGGTGCCGACCGGTATCGGATCCTCCGGTTCCGGGGGGATCGGCGCGTTCGAAGAGTGCGGTGCGGGCCCCGGGTCCGTGTCCCACGGCTCGTCCTCCGACGGGGGCCTGCGGAGCAGGGCGATCGAGCCGGAGACCGTCGTCGCCCTCAGCCGGCCGTTGCCCTCGCCCAGGCGTCCCGTCATCTTGTGGGCGCCCCAGGGGCCGCTGATCCGGAGGTCGTCGAAGGCGTTGGAGATGATGCCGCTCGCTGTGTTGGCCTCGACCTCCGCGTCCGCGAGGTGGGGGAGACGGATGGCTATCTCGCCGGAGACGCTGGTGAGGCCGACGTCCGTGGGGCGGTTCGTGGGGTCGAGGTCGAGGATGATCGAGCCGCTCACCGAGTCCGCCTTCACGGTCGGGCAGGAGCCCTCGATGACCGTCAGATCACCGGAGACGGAGCTCATCCGGAGGTCGCCGGTGACGGCCTGCGCCTCCACGCTCCCCGAGACCGTCGTCGCACGCACCGGGCCCGAGAGGCCGACCAGAGTCGTGTCGCCCGAGACGCTCTTCACGTCCGTGCGCCCGTCGAGCCCGGAGACGACGGCCGTCGCGCCGACGACGCCCACCTCGACGCGCGTGCCCGCCGGGACCGCCAGGGAGACCAGCGCATCGCGGCGCCGGCCCTTGCGGTCGAGCCACTTCAGGAAACCCCTCCAGGGGAGGTCGTCGTACGTCACCGTCAACGTGCCGTCCTCCTGCGTCACCGTCAGGGGTGGGCCCTCGATGTCGGAGACCTCCAGGCGGGGGGAACCCTCGTCCGTGCCCATCACGTTCACCGTTCCGCTGACGATGCGCACGTGGAGGGTCGTCACGGGGTCGTCGAACGTGAGCTTCTGCGGCTCAGCGACGGACCACTCGGGCATGGTGCCGACCTCCTCGACCGGACGGGACGCGCCATATCGCGTCTTCCGTTATTCACGATATATCGCGGTCATGGAAAGTCAAGGCACCCGTTCGGGTGACGCCCCGGGGACGTGCGGCGTAGCCCGCTCGTCGCTCCCTGTCGCTCCCTCGTCGGCGGCGCCCCTCGGGCCCCGGAAGCCCAGGCCTGCTCAGCCCCGTCGGTCGACGCCCGTCGCGCGTCATGGCCGTGCCTGGCGCCGGCCCACGGCAGCCCGACGCCCCCGTGAGGGGAAGCGCGCCCGCCTCCCGCGCGCGGGCCCTGGCGGCCGTACGCGCGCGGGAGGCGAGCCCTCTCAGCGCAACACGTCGCGCAGCAGCCTGGCGTTCTTCACCAACTGGCTCGATCCCGTGCGCCCGGCCACCGCCACGACCTCGGCCATCTCCCCCTTGGCGGCGCAGCGCGAGGCGCACTCGACGGCGAGGGAGAGGAGCGCCCCCGCGCCCCGGACCGGTGTGTCAAGCAGCAGTCCCGGCAGGGCCGCTTCGAGTAGGACCACACGGTGGCGTAGGAGCCCGTGTCGGCCGCGGCGCGCAGTGAGCCGTACACCCGGTTCGCCTCGGCCCACTTGAGGTGAGTGGCAGGCCCGCAGCGCAGCAGCTCCGACAGCCGGCGCCCGAGCGGTTTGCCGTCCAACCGGCCCCGCGCGGCGAGCACCGGCAACGCGTCCACCGCCGCGTCCCGTTCATCCTGCCGGGCGTACGACACGCCGAACGCGAGAGCCAAGTGCACCGCGTATCCCGCGGGGCCGCCGGACTCCGTGACGAACGGCAGGACACGGGTCCACCTCCGGGAGGTGTCGCGGGACCCGAAGTAGTCGCGGGCCATCACCTCCTCGCGGTGATGCGGCAACTGCGCCCCCAGAAGGGCGCGGGCGGCTCCGCGATGTACGCGTGCCGGTACGGCCCGACCAGGGCGGCGGCTGCCGGCGGGAGCGGAGGGTCGAGGACCACGCCGGGCCGGGCGGGGGTCCACCACTCCGAGGTGACGTCCGCATGCTGCGACCCGTGCCACCCTTCGGGCTCGGATTCCTGGCGCGGCAGGCCGCCCTGGTTCAGCCACCGAGCCAGCCGCTGTCCGGCCTCGGAGCGCAGGTCGCCGGCCGCGCGCAGTACCCGCTCCTCCCGGATCGGGGTGACCCGCAGCAACGCCTGTGCCAGGTCGACCGGAGCGGGAGTGACGCCGAGGTCGTCCAACGCCGAGATCCGTTCCACCAGCACCGCGGCGTCCAGGGCTCCGGTGGCGAGGGCCGGCACGGCCAGCAGGAACGGCTGCGTCCCGGACTTGATGACGTCGATCGCCTCGGTCGGCCGGGCCATGAGCAGCGTGCCGGCCAGGGAGTGGGCGTGTCCGTCCCGCAGGACGGCGTCGCGGACGTGGACGGCGCGCTCCCTCGGTTCCTCGCCCCGTACCGCCCGCGCCACGTCGTACAGATCGGCCTGGGCGGAGTCGGAGGACCAGCGCGGCTCCCTGCGTATGACCGGCTGCAGCGCCGCGGCCAGAGCGGTCCGGTCGAGACGGGCGTGCCCAACCAGTCCGTCCAGCGCGCGCTCGAACGCCACCACGTCCTGGTCGTTCGCCACGACCGTTGCGACCTCCTGCGCGACCTCGGCGGCCGTCGCGATGGGGCCGGGTACGGGCCGGGGCTTGGCCACGACGGGCAGTACGTAACGTCCTGACCTCCATCTCGTCCGGACCGACGGCCAGATGCAGCGGGTCGAGGCCGCCGATCCTCGCGAGTGCCCTCCGCGGCGGGGAGTTGATGTCGACGTTGCTGGTGCCGTGACCGACGTCGTCACCGTCGAGGCCGGCAGCGAGCACGTCCAGGCGCGCGTAGACGCCGCAGCAGCCGGAGAAGGACTCCATCCGCAGCCGGTCGCCGCCCGCCGTCACCACCGGGTCCGGTGAGGCCGACGCCCCCGGCTGGTAGTAGCGGGTGACCGCCACTTCGGCGACCGTCAGCAACGCCGCCGAAGCGGCGGCCGGCGCGGTCAGGAAACCGTTGAAGAACCGCGGATGGGCCGCCTCACCGGACGGTGTGGCACCGCCGGGGGTCTCCAGCGCGAGGGTGTGGCCGGCGGCGGACTCACGCACGGCCGAGGGCGTAAGTAGGCGTAGGACTGCAAGAGTGAGGTCACGCGGACACGCTGGACCGGGGCACTGACACGAAACGTCACAGCGGCTGGGCCGGTACGTCCCGCATGCCCCACGTGTCGATCTACTCGTCGTCGTCCTCGTCGTCCAGCCGGGCCAGCCACGTGGCCAGGCGCTCCACCGGTACTTCGAAGTCCGGGTTCAGGTCGACGAACGTCCGGAGCTGCTCGGCGAGCCACTCGAAGGTGAACTCCTCCTCGCCGCGCCGCTTCTCCAGCTCCTCGATGCCGCGGTCGGTGAAGTACATGGATGGTGCTCCGTTGGTTCTGTGAGGGGTGGGAATCGTCCCTGGCGGGAAGAACACTTCCCTTACGGGAAGAAAGGGCGAGGACTTCCCGTGCGAGAAGTCAAGGAAAAGGATATGCGGCGGAGCGGGGCGCCCGAGGGGTGCTCGCGGGCCGGCCACCACGCCCCTGGCCTGCGCGCGACGGGCGGGCGGGGCCATGGGGCTCGGGGGAACGGGGGATGCCATGGAGGACGCGGTGACGCGCGTCGCGCGGATCGAGATGCCGGACGGGACGCCCGTGTGGGCCCGGATATCGGGGGCCGAGGAGCTGGCGGTTCAGTCCGGGGAGCTGTCGTACACGGACACGGGGTTCGCGGAACGGGTGGAAGCGCAGGTCGAGAGCCTGCAGGCGGTCGTCACGAGTGTCGCGCGCTCGCTGGCCGAACCGCTGCGGGCGGTGCGCCCGGACGAGGTCAGCGTCGAGTTCGGGATCGAGCTGACGGCGAAGGCGGGCAAGGTCGTCGGCCTGCTCGCGGACGGTGAGGCCAAGGCGGGCATCAAGGTCACGCTGACGTGGAACGGCGGGCCGCCCGACCCGGGCTCGCCCGTCTCCGGCTCGTCGGGTACGGGCTCGGCCGCCGACACCGCCTCCGTCCCTGAGGAGGCGGGGACGGACGGGGCAGGCTCCGTCCCAGCTCCCTCCGTCCCAGCTCCCTCCGCCCCCGGCTCGGCCGCTCCCCGGTCGGCCGACGGTGTGCGCCTCGGTGACGGGCGCGCGGGCGCGTCTTCCGGCGCTTCGGTGCAGGGAGGCGCGGGCGCCCCCTCCACCAGGGGCGGGGCATGACGGGCGGGCACGCCCCGGGCGCATCGGACGGATTCGGCGACGCCCACCGTGCGCTCCGTGAACTCGTCATGGCCGCGACAGTGCGCATCCATCGGGCGGGGGTCGGGTATGCCCTCGACGAGCCCGGGACGTTTCTCGGCAGTGGCTTCTTCGTCGCGCCGAACTGGGTTCTGACCTGCGCGCACGTGCCGAGGAGCGGGAAGGGGGGTGAGGTCACGGTGGTGTACGAGAACGGCCCGTACCGGGGTACGTCCGCTGTCGCCGGAGAGGTGGCGGCCACCCTCCCGGAGTACGCCGGGCTCCCCCCGCAGGGCACCTGGCCGGCCCCCGACCTCGCCCTCGTACGGCTCCGCGAACCCGTGGACCACGAGTGCGTGTACGTCTCCGAGCGGCCCGCGGCGTATTACAGCGAGAGCAGGGTGCTCTACGCCGGGTGGACCGTGCTGGGCGGGCAGCTGGTGCTGCTGGACGGGCCGCTGTCGGTGCACGGCGGGGTGCGCGGAGCGTCCGCGGGTGTGCAGACGCGGCTGGGCGACAACGACCTGCCGCCCGGCGTCTCCGGGGGACCGGTGGTCGATCCCGAGCGCGGCGAGGTCATCGGCATCCTGAAGTCCCGGTCGGACCGCGGCAGCGGCGGCACCTCCATGGGCGTCGAGCAGTTACGGACGCTGCCGGTACCGTGGGGAGGGACGCGCGCCGAGCACGACGACTCGTACCAGGCGGTCTTCCACGCCCATGACCGCTACCACCGGGACCGGCAGCACGCCGACTCGGTCCGTCCCACCTGGGCCGACGCACAGGGCCGGCTCGGTGCGCGTCCCGGGCGCACGCTCAGCCCCGACCAGCGCATCGAGTTGCTCGGCCGGCTCGCGGACCTCCCGCCTCCCGCCAGCACCCGCGACCTCCTCGACATCCTCGACTCCCTGCCGGACCACGAGGCCGCGGTTCCGCCACCGGCGCCGCGCGGCTGGCGCGACGGTCTCGGCGCGCTGTACGTCAGCGCGCGCCACGACGGTGCGCTGAAGCTCATCCTCGACTACGTGGTCGCGGTGCTGTTCGCCGAGCGTCCGTACTCCACGCCCGGCACCCAGGAGGCCGAGGACGCCCTGTGGGACTGGGTACGGCAGGCCGCGCAGCGCCTCGCCCCCAAGCACCGGCGCAGGTTCTCCGAGCAGCGGACGGAGTGGATGCGGCAGCGGTCCCAGGCGTCGCGGCCGCCGTCGGGCGGTCAGGGACACGCGCAGCCGCACTCCGTACACCACGTGGCGGCGCCCGCGCACGGGGAGCACGTGGCGGCGCCCGCGCACGGGGAGCACGTGGTGGCGCCCGCGCACGGGGAGCAGGAGGTGGCGCCCGCGCACGGCGCGTTCCGCCGGTCCGCGCTGCTCGAACTCCTCCCGCGCGGCTGGCAGCCCGACCACTGCGACTGGCGGGTCTCCGTGGTGCACCCCGACGGGGGGACCGAGCGCCTCGACGAGGCCGAGCAGGTCCCCCTGGACCGGCTGTGCGAGCGTCTGGCCGCGCCGCTGGCCGAGGCGTTCCGCCAGTGCGACGAAGCCGACGGTCCCGCCGTCCTCCAGGTCGCGCTGCCTCATGCGCTGCTCGGACTCGACGTGGACGCCTGGCAGTTGGCGCCCGGAGAGCAGCCGCTGGGCACGTACCGCCCCGTCATCGTCCGCAGCGCGGAACGTGAACAGCCCCTGGGCGGCGGCGAGTTCTGGCCAATTGAGCAGGAGCTGCCGTACGGGGGCGGCCCGCGGGGCGAGTATGGCGGGCATGACGAGCACGACCCGCACGACCCGCACGACGAGCGCGCCTCCCGCTGGCACTGGGTGCACGCGCACGCGGCCAAGGCGGAAATCCTGGACTGCGACGACGGATTACGGATACCCGTACCGACGGTGAACCGGCTGCGCGGTCTGCACCACGGCGCCGTTCCGGTGCTGTGCCGCTACGGCGACCAGCGCTTCGAGGACGACACGATGGCGCTCGCCCGGATCGTGCACGGCGGCTTCGGCGTGGTCCTGTGGCGGCGCCGGCGGGGCGGACGGGACTCCGTGTGCGGCGAGTTCCACCGGAGGGCGGGCGACACGGTCGCGGTCGCGGGTGGCGCCGACCGGCTTCCGGAACTCGTGCGCACGCTGCGGGCGGGGGTGCGCGCGGGGCGCACGGAGACGTTCTGGGCGGACGGCATCGCGCTGCTCTACGACGATCCGCACCACCCCCTCCCCGGCACCGGTGATGACCTGCTGGAGGCCCCATGACCCGACCCGGCCACCGAGCCCGCCGGGCTCTTACCAGGCCTCCCGAGGGTCGATACCGTGAGGGACGTTCGACGGACCGTAACGCATGTTCGACACCACATGTTCGACGGCTGCCAGGGACGGACGAGTGACGACGAGGACCGGACCATGACCGAATCCAGCGAGTGGCTCATCTACCGAGGCGCCGGCGAACCCCACGACGGCATGGACCGGCTGCCCCCACCCCCGCCGTGGCGCGACTTCGCGAGCCGGGAGACCGCCGGCCCCGGCGCGGACGGCTCCCGGAACCGCCGGCTCGGCGCGCACCGGCACCTCGCCGAGCTGCACCGGCCCGGCGCCGAGGAACTCGAGATGATCAACGCGGCCCTCTATCTGCGCCGCCCCCTCCTTGTCACCGGCAGCCCCGGCGCGGGCAAGAGCACACTGGCCCACTCGGTCGCGTACGAACTGGGCCTGGGCAACGTCCTCAAGTGGTCCATCGTCAGCCGCTCCACGCTCCAGGACGGCCTCTACCACTACGACGCCATCGCCCGGCTCCAGGACGTGCAGATCGCCGCGCAGGGCGGGTTCGGCAACGCGGCGGGCAACCCCGGAGCGGTCGAGGGCATCGGCAGCTACATCCGCCTCGGCCCCCTCGGTACGGCCCTGCTGCCGTACGACACACCCCGCGTCCTGCTCATCGACGAGCTCGACAAGAGCGACATCGACCTGCCGAACGACCTGCTCAACGTACTGGAGGAGGGCGAGTTCGCCATCCCGGAACTGGAGCGCGTCGCCGACCGGCTGCCGGACGGCGAGGCCGAGGTGCTCACAGCCGACGGCGCCAAGGTGCGGGTGCGCGACGGCCGGGTGCGCTGCCGCGCGTTCCCCTTCGTGGTGCTCACCAGCAACGGCGAGCGGGACTTCCCCGCCCCGCTGATGCGCCGCTGCATCCACCTGGAGCTCGGCCGGCCGGACCACAAACGGCTCGCCACCTTCGTACGCGCCCATCTCGGTGACGAGGCCGCGCGGCGCGGAGACGACCTGATCACCCATTTCCTGGAACGCTCCCGCAGTGAACTCCTCGCCGCCGACCAGCTGCTGAACGCGATCTATCTCACCGACGCGGCAGCCCCGACCAGCCGCGACCGACTCGCCGACCTGCTCATCCAGCGACTCGACCGCCCGAGGTGAGGCGCTGATGCCCGACGCCGCCGCGCGCCACGGTCCGGGCCCCTCCGGCGGAACACCCGGCGAGGGCCCCGACGCCGGATACTCCGACGCCCGGCACCCCGATGCCCGGCACCCCGACGCCCGGCACCCCGACGCCCGGCACCCCGACGACCGGCACCCCGACGACCGGCACCCCGACGCCGGGCAGCCCGCCATGCCCGCGGCCGAGGGATCGTCTGGCGTGCCCGCGGCCGACGGGTCGTCCGGCATGTCCGGGACCGACGGTTCGTCTGGCGTGCTCGGAGATGACGAAGCATCCGGCGTGCCCGGGAGCGACGGTTCGTCTGGTGTGCCCGCGGCCGATGGGTCGTCTGGCGTGCCCGGAGATGACGAAGCATCCGGCGTGCCCGGGACCGACGGTTCGTCTGGCGTTCCCGCGGCCGATGGGTCGTCTGGCGTGCCCGGAGATGACGAAGCATCCGGCGTGCCCGCGGCCGATGGTTCGTCTGGTGTGCCCGCGGCCGACGGTTCGTCTGGCCTGCCCGGAGATGACGAAGCATCCGGCGTGCCCGCGGCCGACGGTTCGTCTGGCGTGCCCGGAGATGACGAAGCATCCGGCGTGCCCGGGAGCGACGGTTCGTCCGGCGTGCCCGGGACCGACGGAGCATCAGGCGCGCCCCGGACCGACGGAGCGTCCGGCCTGTCCGGGGACGACCCGATCGCCGAACTGATCGCCCGGCTCAGGGAGATCGGGCTCGACCCGGACGGCGAGGCGTTGTGCGACGCCCTGTGGCTCGCCCGCTGGACGCGGCCAGGGAACGGCGACGAGGAGACCGAGCCGCCCACGCCGCCCGGCGTACGGCACGCGGAGGCCGGCGCGCCGGCTCCCGGCGCCACCACGTCCACCGGCGAGGGGGACACCCCGCCACCTCCCGTGCCGCCGCGGCCGCAGCCCTACGACGGGGAGGGCGACAGGCGCGTGGCCCTGTACCCGGTGCCGCAGCACGGTGCGCCGCGCGCCGACGGGCCGGGCCGGGCGACGGCGCTGCCGGTCGGGGTTCCCGCGGCCCCCGCCTTCCCCGCCCCCCTCGAACTCCAGCGCGCGCTGCGGCCGCTGCAGGGCTACCGCAGCGCCGCGCCGCCCCTGCGCAAGGTGCTCGACGAGACCGCCACGGCCGAGCTGAGCGCGCGGGCCGGCGGGCTGATCCTGCCGGTCCACCGGGCGGTGACCCGTGCCGACGCCCGGCTGCAGCTGGTCATGGACGCCTCGTCGTCGATGCGCGTGTGGGATCGGATGTTCGCCGAACTGGAGCAGGTCTTCGGCCAGTTGGGCGCCTTCTGGGACATCCAGGTCAGCCATCTCCACCAGGGCCCGGACGGTGCCCCGGCCGTCAGCCGCAGCCCGGAGGTGTACGCGGCGCCGCTGCACTCCACGGACCGGCTCAGCGATCCCACCGGACGCCGGATCACCCTCCTCGTCAGCGACTGTGCGGGCCCCCTCTGGCACAGCGGCCAGGCCCACCGCCTGCTGCACCACCTGGCCCGGCAGGCCCCCGCCGCGGTACTCCAGCCGCTGCCGCAACGCATGTGGAACCGCACCCGGCTGCCCGTCACCTACGGCGAGCTGACCCGGGGCGAGGCCCTCGGCGGCGCCGCCGCGCTGCGTGTGCGCACGGCTCCCGGAGGAACGCCGGAGAACCGCAAGGGCGCGCTCCCCGTGCCCGTCCTGCCGCCCGAGCCCGTCGCGCTGGGCGCCTGGGCGCGGCTGCTGTCCGGGGCCGGCGCGGGCCCGGTGGCCGGTGCCGTCGGCTGGGTGCGCGCGGACCAGCCGCCCGCCCCGGTGGCACGGCCCGGCCGCCGCCCCTCCGCGCTGGAACTGGTCAGCCGGTTCCGCTCCACCGCCTCCCCGGCCGCCGGACGGCTCGCCGTCTACCTGGCGGCGGCCCCGCTGTGCCTGCCGGTGATGCAGCTCGTGCAGCGGACGATGCTGCCCGACTCCGGCCCGTCCGAGCTCGCCGAGGTCCTGCTCAGCGGCCTGCTCACGCGCGCCAGGCCGGACTACGGGACGGACGGCGCCCCGTGGTACGAGTTCGCGCCGGGCGTGCAGGAGTCGCTGCTGTCCCCGCTGGGCCGGGACGAGGCCATGCTGGTCCTCAAGCACTGCTCGGAGTACATCGAACAGCGCTTCGGCAAGGGCGGCCCCAACTTCCCGGCGCTCGCCCTCGCCCAGCTCGGCGACGGCGGCGGCGACGCCGGCGGTGGCAGCGGTGGCAGCGGTGGCGGTCGCGAGGGGACGCCCGGACGCCCGTACGTGCCCGGCGACGGCTACCCCGGCGGGACCGTCGACAACGGCTTCAACGGCGCCCCGGCCCTCGTCCCGCAGCCCTTCGCGGAGGTGGCCGCCCGCGTCCTGGAGCGGTTCATGCCGCTGCCCCGGCAACTGGCGCTGTACGGCAGCCGGGAGCGCACCGGCGCGGTCGAGGAGCGGCCCACGCACCAGGCGGTGAACCGGGCCCGCGACCTGGTCGCACGCTTCGACCGCGAGGGCATGGTCCAGGACCTGATCGACGCCGTGCAGTTCCTGCGCGGTGCCACCGAACACGAACGACCCGACGACCGGGACCCCGAGCTGTGGGCCGAGTACGCCCACTGCGCGCTGCGCCTGTGGGAGGTGCAGGGCGGCGCCGACCTGCTGCGCGAGGCGGAGACGGCGGCCGAACGGGCCGTGGCCCACCCCGGCGCCGTACGCGAACGAGCCGTCCTGGCCCGGGTGCTGCGCTCGGCCGCCACCGACCGCAGGCGCCACGGCGACCGGCGGGGCGCGCTCGACCTGCTGCGGCGCGCCGACCGGGAGTACGCGGTGGCCTGCGCCGACCCCCACCTCGACGACGACAGGGAGGCGCTGCGGCTCACCCTGGAACGGGTGGGCGCCCTGGAGACCCAGTGGCGCCTCGGCGGGGACAGCGCGCTGCTCCAGGGGGCGGTCGGCATGCTGGAGGCGTTCGCCGACGCCTGGCCCGACCGCGGTGAGCACCCGCCCGAACTCCCGCTCGCCCACGGCCGGATCCTGCTCCGCCTGTCCGGCGCCACGGCCGACCCCGAGCAGGCCCGCGGGTACGCGGAACAGGGCGCCCAGTCGCTGCGTACGGCGCTGGAGGCAGCCACGGAAGCCGGCACGGCCACCCCCGAGGCGTCACGCGAACGCGTCCGTGTTCTCCTCGACCTGGTCGACGCGCTCCTCAGGGCGGGCGGCGACCTGGACGACGTCCGGGCCCGCGTCGAGGGGGCACTGACCACCACCCGTGACCAGACCCTGCGCGCCGCACTGCTGATCCGCTCCGGCCGCATCCACGTCACCCGGTACGCCGACTCGGGCGACCCGCGTGAACTCCAGGACGCGGCCGCCCGCTTCGGCGAGGCCGCCCAGCGGATGCCGCGGGACGCCCCCGCCCACGCCGACGTGCTCGCCGAATGGGGCGAGGTGCTCCTGCGCCGGGCGGGGCTGGAGACCGGCGGCGCATCCCCGGACCACCTGTCCCGCGCGATCCGCGTCCTGCGCGACTGCCGCACGGAGACCCCGGCGGGCACCGGCCGGCTGGCCCACCGCCTCCTCCTGCTCGGCCGGGCCCTGATGCTGAGGTACCGCGGCCGGGGTGACCGCGTCGACCTGCGCGAGGCCGAGTACCTGTTCGGCCTGGCGGCGGCCGAGGCGGCCGACGCGGACGACCCCCTGCTGGCGGCCCGGTGCTGGCTCGAACTGGGTCAGGTCCAGTTCGAGGCGTACCAGAGCCTGGGCCGTCAGCCGCGCCTCGACGAGGCGGTGGACGCGTTCCGCAGAGCCGCGGAGTCGGCCCGCGAGGCCGAGAACGTGGCCGAGACCGATCGCCGGCGCCAGGAAGCCGTGGAGCTGGGTGCGCAGGCGCACCACTGGCGGGGTATGTCCTACGAGGCGGGCGCCCGCCCGCGCGCCGCCCGCGAGGCCTACCGGTCCGCCCGGGCCGAGTGGTCCCGGCTGCCGGACGACATGGTGAGCACGGGCGAGCCGACGGCCCGGCAGACGGCGCAGCGGCTGGCGGAGCTGGAGTGACAGGGGAGAGGGGAGAGAACCGAGGATGGACGTACGGGGCGAGTCCGTGCGGGAGCCGGTGGGGCGGACGCCCGCCGGGGACGCGTGTCCCGCGGGCCCGGAGGCTCCGCTCCCTGATCTGCTGGAGCTGGACCTGGCGGAGCTGAGGACGATTCAGCATCCGGTGCTGAACGAGCTGGTGGAGGATCTGAGGGAGCGGGTGACCCGACCGAGCGAGACGTTGTGGGCGTTCACCAGCTCTTTCTGAGGGCCGGAGACCGCGGACTCCCGGCAGCGATCCGCCGCTCATGAGGAGTCACTTCCGGTCGAAAACATTTGCGGAACCGGTCAGGAGGGAACGCCAGGCGTTTGTCGGTTCCCGGTCCGGGAATGGCCCCCGCACGGGCAGGGGCCGTCACGCGCAGGCGCCGGCCGTCCAGCATGGGGGTGCCTGAGTGTCGGAAATGGTCCCTCCCCACGGCCCGGTGCCCGAAGGCCCGTTACCTTTCAGGCAGTTCATCGTGAAGGCGCACGGCCGCTGCAATCTCGCGTGCCGTTACTGCTACCTCTACGAGGGACCCGACGACTCCTGGCGTACCCGTCCGGCCGCCGCACCGCCCGCCGTCCTGGACCACACCGCGTCCCGCATCGCCGGGCACGCGCGCGCCCACGGGCTGACGGCGCTCTCCCTGGTCCTGCACGGTGGCGAACCCCTGCTCGCGGGAGCGGACACGCTCGCGGGCTTCACCGGCCTCGTCCGCGACAGGGTCCCGCCCACCTGCGCGGTGCACGCCACCGTCCAGACCAACGCCACCCTTCTGACGGAGAGCCGCCTCACCACGCTTGCCCGTCAGGGCATCCGCGTCGGTATCAGCCTCGATGGTGGCCTGCCCGCCCACAACGCACGGCGCGCCGACCGCACCGGGCGCCCGTCCTGGCCCGCGGCCGTGCGCGGTGCACGCCTGCTCGCGGACCGCTTCCCGTCCTCGTACGCCGGAATCCTCACGGTCGTGGACCCGACGCTGGACCCGCTCGAAACGTACGACTCCCTCCTCGCCCTGCGCCCGCCGGCCCTGGACCTCCTCCTGCCCCACGGCAACTGGTCGGCCCCGCCACCGCACCTCGAAGGTGCCCGCTACGGGGACTGGCTGTGCGCCGTCTTCGACCGCTGGTGGCGGGCCGGGCGGCGGGAGACGCGGGTACGGCTCTTCGAGGAGTGCGTCGCCCTGCTGCTGGGTCTGCCGGCCGCCACGGAGTCACTGGGCCTGGCGCCCTTCGACGCGGTGGTCGTGGAAACGGACGGATCGATCGAACAGGTGGACTCACTGAAGTCCTGCTACGCCGGCGCGGCGGAGACCGGCCTGGACGTCTTCCACCACGACTTCGACGAGGCCCTGCGCCACCCGGGTGCGGCCGCCCGCCAGGCGGGCCCCGCAGCTCTGGCCGCGGACTGCCGGGCATGCCCGCTCCTCCACGTCTGCGGCGGCGGCCACTACGCCCACCGCTACCGCTCCGGGCACGGCTTCGCCAACCCGTCGGTCTACTGCACGGACATCCAGCGCTTCATCAGGCACGTGGCGGCCCGCCTGACCGAGGCAGTGGCGCCGGCCCCCGCCCTGTCATCCGCCTCTCGCGACGGAGGCGCCCTGTGATACTCCGGCCGGTCCCGGACCGCGCGCTCCTCGAACTCGGCCGCACCGAGTGCGGCCCCGACACCCTCGCCCTCCTGATCCGCGACCAGGACACGCGGCGGATGCTGATGCTGCGTGCGGTGCTGGACGCGGCGGACAGGGCCGACGCCTCGGTGTGTTCCGCCGCGGCCCGGGTGCGGCTGCGGGAGGACTGGGAGCTGCTGGAGGAGGCTGACCGAGTGGCGTCGGCCGTGGGCGGGACCACGAGGTACGGGGCCGGCGACACGGGGGTGTCCACCAGCACGCCACGCTCTCCCGCCCGCGCCCGTCTCCTCTACCCCTTGGTCGGGCCCTGGGCCAGGCGCTGTCTGCGCGGGCTCGGTGCGGAAGCCGGGCCGGACGTGAAGCAGCAGGCCCATGAACTGAGCCACGATCTGGCCTACTTCAGTACGGTCGCCGCGGCGGCCGCGGTGCGGTGTGGAATTCCCTTCGCCCTGCCCCTGACGGCCGTCGGGGGAGCTCTCACCCTTCCCTCTCTGGGGATGCTGCGTACGGCCGCGTCGGGGGACGTCCGGATCGACGTGGTCCACCGGCGCGGACGGCTGACCCTGCGCCAGGCCGGGGCCGTGGACACCGTGGTGCACCTGGAGAGCGGTGTCGGGGCCTGGTCCTCGGCTTCCGCCTGGACACCCGCGTACGCGCTGCCCGGCCTCCTGCCGGGTGCCGCGCCCGTGCCGCTCGACGATCTCGACCCCTGTCGCGTCGTGCGCGGCGGCCCGCGCCACTGGCGGCTGGACGGCCCGGTGACCCTGGACGACACGGAGCGCAAGCAGTGGCTCCAGTCCTGGTCGGGCACCGCTGCCGAGCTCCGCCTCGGCGGCGAGCAGCGGGTCGTCGAGGCAGCCGCTCTCCTGCGCTGCCTGGTGCCCCTTCGGATGCCGCACGGCGCGCGTGCGGGAGGCCCTGGCACAGGCAGTCACAGCGGCACCCGGCGCGAGGCCTTCGGCGCTCTGCTCAGCAGTACGCCACCCACCCCGGGAGCTTTCGCGGCGACGCTCATCCATGAGCTGCACCACACCAAACTCGCCGCGCTCAGCGACATGGTGACGCTCCATCGGGCGAGCCCTCAGGAACGGTACTTCGCGCCCTGGCGCCCTGATCCGCGGCCGTACGACGGCCTGCTGCAGGGGGCGTACTCGCACCTGGCCCTCGCGGACTTCTTCCACCGCCGCGCGCTCGCCGGAGCTCATCCCGCCGATGAGGAGTCCGCCTGGGGCCGGCACGCGCGCCATCGCGAGCAGACCGGGGCGGTGCTGCCGGCTCTCGTCGGCTCCCCCGACCTCACCCCGCGGGGCCGCCGGTTCGTCGACCAGATGGTCGCGGTGTACGAGCGGATGGCGGAGCACCCGGCGCCAAGGGGGCATACCGCCCGCGCACGGGCGTACGTGAGCGCCGCGCGCGCCCTGTGGATGCAGCGCAACGCTTCCATCGCGCCCCCTGCGAACAAGGGGGGATGAGGCCGAATGAGTGAGGCTTTCAGCAGCCTTTGCGACCAGCCCGCGAGCAGTCCGCGATCTCTTGCGCGAAGATCGTCGGGCCGAGGAAACGAACCGAAGCGTCACCGCCCGTCGCCGACAGTGGCTATCGCGGCGCAGCGTCGAAGTTCTACCATTACGCGCGGGGAGGCCGCTGCATGTCTGGAGCTCGTACGCCGGTCAGGCCAACCGAGAGGGGGGCCGCGAAGCAAACGGTCACGATCAGCTTCGCCGGTTTCAACCGGCCCTGGGCGGTCTGGATCGGGGACCGACTGGAACGGCGCGGGCTCCGTGTCGTGTACCTGCGATGGGACGCCCCGGCGGAGATCCCCCTGGTGGACCTGCTGCGTGATCTGAAACTGGCCGAGGGCCGGATCCTCATCATCGTCAGCGAGTGGTACTTCCAGATGGGCCCCCGCACCCACGAGGAGTGGAACGCGGCCCTGCGCGAGGTCGTGGCACCGGACCCGTCGCGTTTCGCGGCCGTCTCGGTCACCACGTCCTCGGTCCCCACGGCCACCGCGGCGCTCGCGCCGACGGACCTGACCAACATGGGTGCGGACGAGGCCGAGCGGCGTCTGCTGGACCGGCTCGACCTGACGGGCGATCCGCTGCCGGACTCGGGGGACGGCGAGCGGCGCGGGCCGCGCTTCCCCGCTGCCATGCCCGAGGTGTGGGGCGGGGTGCCACGCCGCAACACCCGCTTCACCGGCCGCGAGCCACAGCTCAACGAGGCCTATCACCTGTTGCAGGGCTCCGAACAGGGCGCGGGCGTGGTGGCGCTGCACGGCATGTCGGGGGTGGGCAAGACCCAGCTCGCCGCGGAGTACGTGTACCGGTTCGGCTCCGAGTACGACGTCGTGTGGTGGGTCAACGCCGAGAGCCGGGTCACGTACCGGCGCTTCCTCGCCGAACTCGCCCCGAGACTGGGGCTGTCCACCGGCGCCGAGTACGGCGAGCGACTGCGCGCCGTACGGGACTCGCTGCGCCGCGGCGACCCGTACGCGCGCTGGCTGCTGATCCTGGACGGCGCCGACGAGCCCGACCAGATCTGGGACCTGGTGCCGACGGGACCCGGCCACGTGCTGATCACCTCGCGCAATCCGGAGTGGGGCGAGCACAACAGCCGCCTCCTGGCGGTGCCGGTCTACGCCCGGGACGAGTCGGTGGCGTTCATCCGGCGCCGCGCACCGCGGCTGACGGAGGCGGAGGCCGACCAGCTGGCCGACGCGCTGGAGGACCTGCCACTGCTGCTGGACCAGACGGCGGGCTGGCTCAACGACTCCGACCTGTCCGTCGAGGAGTACATCGGCCTGCTGGAGGGCGGCATCGACCAGGACGTGGTCAAGGTCTCCGCGGACTTCCCGCTCGCGTTCCAGACGGCCTGGTCGATACTGCTGAACAAGCTCCGCGAGACCGTCCAGGAGTCAGTGGACCTGCTGCGGCTGTGCACCTTCTTCGCGCCCGGCTCGATTCCCGTGCGGCTGCTCAAGGAGATGCCGCTCGACCAGATGCCCGAACAGATCGCCGGACTGGTCAACGACCCCCTGCTGTGGAACAGGGCGATCAACCAGCTGCGCCAGTACTCCGTGGTCCGTCTGGAGTCCCACGAGTCGGCCCCCGGCGACGAGGCCGCCTCCTCCGGAGAGTCGCTGTACCTGCACCGCATGGTGCACCAGATCGTGCGCAAGGACATGCCGGAGGAGGACCGGCAGGAGTTCATCGACGTCGTGCGGCGCGCGCTGGCGGCGGCGGACCCCGGGCGCCCCACCGACACCCGCCTGTGGGACGCGTACGCGGAGATCGTCCCGCACCTGGAGTACGCGGACGTCCTGCACAGCACGGATCCGAACGTGCAGCGGCTGGTCCTCAACTGCCTGCGCTACATGTGGTTCACCGGCGAGTACACCTCGGGCATCAGGCTCGGCGAGCGTGCCCTTCAGGCGTGGCGGTCCCTGCTGGGCGAGACCCATTCCCGGATCTGGGAGCTGACCTACCACTACGCCAACTCGCTGCGCTCGGCAGGGGACTACCAGAGCACGGAGGCCATCGAGCGGGCGGCCGTCGAGCACCTGCGCCAGGAGCGCGGCGAGCGGGACCTGGACTACCTGCGCGCGGCCAGTGGCCTCGCCGCGGACCTGCGGGGCCTCGGCCGCTACGAGGAGGCGCTGGAGCTGTCCGAGCGGCTGTTCAGCACCTACCGCGAACTGCTCGGCGACCAGGACTCGCGGACCCTCAACGCCCTGAACAACCGGGGAGCGTCGCTGCGGCTGCTGGGCCGCTACGAGGAGACCCTCGACATCGACCGCCGCACGCTGGAGGCGCGCCGCGCACTGCTGAGGGGCCGGCATCCATGGACCCTCTTCTCGGAGACCTCCTACGCGATCGACCTGCGTCTGCTGGGCCGTTACACGGAGGCCGAGTCGGTGCAGGCGAAGAGCGTGCGCGAACACCGCATCGTGATGGGAGCGGACAATCCGCAGACCCTGCGTGCCGAGCACAACCTCGCGCTCTGCCAGTACCGCAGCGGTGAGCGGGACAAGGCGGGCCTGCTGTTCGCCCGCGTACTGGAGCGTGGCGAGCGGGTCATGGGCGAAACGCACCCGTGGACTCTGCTGTTCGCCGTCAGCCAGAGCTGCTTCGCACGGGAGCACGGCGACATCGACCAGGCGCGCGAGACGAGTGAATCCATCATCGCCCGCTACGAGATGATGCTCACCGAAGGGCATCCGTTCATCGCCGGCGTCCGCGCCAACCAGGCGCTGATCCTGCGCAGCGTGGGCGAGCGCGACCACGCCAGTGCCCTGATCGAGCAGGCGCTGGCCGACATGGCCGCCGCGGTGGGCGAGAACCACCCGTGGACCCTGGGCTGCGCCATCAACGCGGCCGCCGTGCGCAACCTCGTCGGCGACACCGAGTCCGCTGCCGCCCTCAGCGGGGACACGGTCACCAGGGCCACGGAGGCACTGGGGCGTACCCATCCCCTGACCCTGTCCGCCCGCATCGCTCACGCCGCCGACCTACGCGGCCTGAGGGACCGCCAGCAGGCCGAGAAAGTCGAGCAGGAAGCCTTGCAGGACCTCGCCGCGACGCTGGGCAAGCAGCACGTCCACACCATCTCGGCGCGCTCCCGCAACCGCCCCTACTGGGACTTCGAGCCGCAGGCGACCTGACGCGACCGGGACGCCGAAGGGCCCGGCCCCGGGAAACCGGGGCCGGGCCCTCTCGTCAGGCAGGGACGCTCAGTGGCTCACGCCTCGAACACCTCACGCACCAGCTGTTCCTGCTCGGCCTGGTGGCGCTTCGCCGAGCCCACCGCCGGAGACGACGAGTGCGGGCGGGAGATGCGGCGCAGGCGCTCGCCGTGCGGGACGTCCGCGCCGACCGCCAGGTCCAGGTGGTCGATCAGGTTCAGCGCGATGAACGGCCAGGCACCCTGGTTGGCCGGCTCCTCCTGGGCCCACAGGTACTTCTCGGCGTTCGGGTACTTGGCGATCTCCGCCTGCACCTCGGCACCCGGGAGCGGGTACAGCCGCTCCAGGCGGATGATCGCCGTGTCCGTGACGCCGCGCTTCTTCCGCTCGGCGTCGAGGTCGTAGTAGACCTTGCCCGCCGTGAAGACGACCTTCTTCACCGCCGCCGGGTCCACCGACGTGTCGCCGATGACCGGGCGGAACTGGCCCGTCGTGAACTCCTCCGCCTTCGACGCCGCCGCCTTCAGGCGCAGCATCGACTTCGGGGTGAAGACGACCAGCGGCTTGTGGTGCGGGTTGTGCACCTGCCAGCGCAGGAGGTGGAAGTAGTTCGACGGCAGGGTCGGCATGGCGACCGTCATGTTGTTCTGGGCGCAGAGCTGCAGGAACCGCTCCGGGCGGGCCGAGGAGTGGTCGGGGCCCTGGCCCTCGTAGCCGTGGGGGAGGAGCAGGGTGACGCCGGACGTCTGGCCCCACTTCTGCTCCGCCGACGAGATGAACTCGTCCACGACGGTCTGGGCGCCGTTGACGAAGTCGCCGAACTGGGCCTCCCACATGACCAGGGACTCCGGCCGGGCGAGCGAGTAGCCGTACTCGAAGCCCATCGCGGCGTACTCGGACAGCAGGGAGTCGTAGACGTTGTAGCGCGCCTGGTCGTCCGACAGGTACAGCAGCGGGGTGTAGTCCTCGCCCGTCTCACGGTCGATGAGGACCGCGTGGCGCTGGCCGAACGTGCCGCGGCGGGAGTCCTGGCCCGAGAGGCGCACCGGGGTGCCCTCCAGGAGCAGGGAGCCGATCGCGAGCGTCTCGCCCATGCCCCAGTCGATCGCGTCGTCCTCGATCATCGCCGCACGGCGCTGCAGCTGCGGCAGCAGACGCGGGTGGACGGTGATGTGGTCGGGGATGTTGACCTGGGACTCGGCGATGCGCTTGACGACCTCGGCGGAGACGGCCGTGTTCACCGCGACCGGGAAGCCCTCCTGCGGGTCGTGGGAGTCGCCCGACGCCGGCTGCGAGGTGGCCTCGCGGACCTCGGTGAAGACCTTCTCCAGCTGGCCCTGGTAGTCCTGCAGCGCCTGCTCGGCCTCTTCCAGGGTGATGTCGCCGCGACCGATGAGGGACTCGGTGTACAGCTTGCGCACCGAGCGCTTCTTGTCGATCAGGTCGTACATCAGCGGCTGGGTGAAGGCCGGGTTGTCCGACTCGTTGTGACCGCGGCGGCGGTAGCAGATGAGGTCGATCACCACGTCCTTGTTGAACGCCTGGCGGAACTCGAAGGCCAGCCGCGCGACGCGGACCACGGCCTCCGGGTCGTCGCCGTTCACGTGGAAGATCGGGGCCTCGATCATCCTCGCCACGTCCGTCGCGTACATCGACGAGCGGGAGGACTCGGGGGCCGCGGTGAAGCCCACCTGGTTGTTGATGACCACGTGGACCGTGCCGCCGGTGCGGTAGCCGCGCAGCTGCGACATGTTCAGGGTCTCGGCCACGACGCCCTGGCCCGCGAAGGCCGCGTCGCCGTGCAGGGCCACCGGCAGGACCGTGAAGTCCGTGCCGCCCTTGTTGATGATGTCCTGCTTGGCGCGGGCGACGCCCTCCAGGACCGGGTCGACCGCCTCCAGGTGGGAGGGGTTGGCGGTGAGCGAGACCTTGATCTGCTCGCCGTCCAGGCCCGTGAAGACGCCCTCGGCGCCCAGGTGGTACTTCACGTCGCCGGAGCCGTGCATCGACTTCGGGTCGAGGTTGCCCTCGAACTCGCGGAAGATCTGCGCGTACGACTTGCCGACGATGTTCGCCAGCACGTTGAGGCGGCCGCGGTGGGCCATGCCGATGACGACCTCGTCCAGGCGGGACTCGGCGGCCGAGTCCAGCACCGCGTCGAGCAGCGGGATGACGGACTCGCCGCCCTCCAGGGAGAAGCGCTTCTGGCCGACGTACTTCGTCTGCAGGAAGGTCTCGAACGCCTCCGCGGCGTTCAGCCGGCGCAGGATGCGCAGCTGCTCCTCGCGCTCCGGCTTGGTGTGCGGGCGCTCGATGCGGTCCTGGATCCACTTGCGCTGCTTGGGGTCCTGGATGTGCATGAACTCGATGCCGGTGGTGCGGCAGTACGAGTCTCGCAGCACGCCGAGGATGTCGCGCAGCTTCATCAGGGACTTGCCGGAGAAGCCGCCGACCGCGAACTCGCGCTCCAGGTCCCACAGGGTGAGCCCGTGCTCGGTGATGTCCAGGTCGGGGTGCTTGCGCTGGCGGTACTCCAGCGGGTCGGTGTCGGCCATGACGTGGCCGCGGACCCGGTAGGAGTGGATCAGCTCGAAGACGCGGGCGGCCTTCGTGACGTCGTCGTCGTGCGAGGCGTCGATGTCCTTGAGCCAGCGGACCGGCTCGTAGGGGATGCGCAGCGCCTCGAAGATCTCGTCGTAGAACTTGTTCTCGCCGAGGAGGAGGTTCGCGACCTGGCGCAGGAACTCGCCGGACGCGGCGCCCTGGATCACCCGGTGGTCATACGTCGACGTGAGCGTCATGACCTTGGAGATGCCGAGCTTGTTCAGGGTGTCCTGGGAGGTGCCCTGGAACTCCGCCGGGTAGTCCATGGAGCCGACGCCCATGATCACCGACTGGCCGGGCATCAGACGCGGCACGGAGTGCACGGTGCCGAGGCCGCCCGGGTTGGTCAGGGAGACCGTGACGCCGGAGAAGTCGTCCATCGTCAGCTTGCCGTCGCGGGCGCGGCGGACGATGTCCTCGTAGGCCTGCCAGAACTCGAAGAAGTTCAGCGTCTCGGCCTTCTTGATCGCCGCGACGACGAGCTGGCGGTCACCGTTCGGCTTGACCAGGTCGATGGCCAGGCCCAGGTTGACGTGCGGCGGCTTGATGAGGGTCGGCTTGCCGTCCTTCTCGCCGTACGACCAGTTCATCGACGGCATGGCCTTGATGGCCTGCACCATCGCGTACCCGATGAGGTGCGTGAAGGAGATCTTCCCGCCGCGGGCGCGCTTGAGGTGGTTGTTGATGACGATGCGGTTGTCGAACAGCAGCTTCACCGGGACCGCGCGCACGGACGTGGCCGTGGGCAGTTCCAGGGAGGCGTTCATGTTCTTCGCGACGGCGGCCGACGGACCACGCAGCGTCACCAGCTCGGGGCCCTCGGCGGGCGCGGCGGGCTCGGCCTTCTTCGCCGGCTTCGCGGGGGCGGCGGGCTTGGCAGCGGCCGGCGCGGCGGCGGGCTTAGGGGCCGCGGGGGCCGGCGTGGCCGGTGCGGGGGCGGCGGCCCGGGCCGGAGCCGAGGGGGCCGCCGGCGCGGCCGGGGCAGCGGGAGCGGCAGGCACGGCCGGAGCCTGGGGGGTGGTGGTGCCCGCCGGAGCCGGGGCGGTGGCCGCCCCTGGCTTGTAGTCGGCGAAGAAGTCCCACCAGGCGCGGTCTACCGAATTCGGGTCCTGGAGGTACTGCTGATAGATCTCGTCGACGAGCCACTCGTTGGGCCCGAAGGCCGCGGCGGGGTCCTTGCCCGCTCGGTCGGCGTCGGTCGAGATGCTCGAGTTACTGGGGGACTGTGGCGACACGGCGGCAACCGCCCTCTTCCGCTTCACAAGGTGATGGACAGCGGGAATAAAGGCTACGCCTCCGTGGCGGTGAAGGTGAGGCCGGGCCGGTCCATCGTCGTGTAAGTCACATCGGAAAGCGTGTTTCAGTGCTGGAAATGGCGGGAAACAAGCGAGGTTTCTCTTCGAAACGCATGCCGCGGCGCGGGCCTGCGGCGACGTGCGCGGAGCTCCGCGCGTGACGACGGCCTGATCACACGTGTCCGCCAGCGCGGACGCACACGGATCTTGTGGCTCCACATCGAACTTTACGTCAACTTGGCACAGATGGAAGTCCCGGACGTGTGACTTCGATCCAGCCAGGTGCCTCCGGCGGTTGGCCGGTACTACGCGTCTGCCGGGTTCTGTTTGTGGGCGGGCGCGGGTTCGTTGCGGCTTGTCGCGCAGTTCCCCGCGCCCCTGAAGAGAACGTGCCCGGCAGCGCCCGTCACCCGGCAGAGGGGTACGCAGAGCCTCAGCCGGGCGTGCGCTGGGAGGGCACGCCCGGGAGGGTGACCTGGATGCGGCAGCCGCGCTTGGACTCGGCCACGCCGATGCGGCCGCCGTGGAGGTCCACGGCCCAGCGGGCGATGGCGAGGCCCAGGCCGGTGCCGCCGTCGCTGCCGGGGCCGTGGGGGGAGCGCACGGCGCCGCGGTTGAAGCGTTCGAACACGCGGTGCCACTCGGACTGGGGGATGCCCGGGCCCTCGTCCAGCACCTCCAGGTCCAGGGACTCGGGTGTGCTGCCGCGTCGTGCCTTCACCGTCACGCGGCCGTGCGGCGGGCTGTGCTTGACCGCGTTGTCGATCAGGTTGGCCACGACCTGGTGGATGCGCTCGGGGTCGGCGTGGGCCGTGAGCTCCGGAGGGTGCACGTCCAGGTGCAGGTGGACGTCCGTGCGCGTGTGCTTGCCGGAGTCCGAGGCGATGCCGCCGCGTGCCGAGGCGACCATGTTGGCCTCCTTGAGGACACCCGACAGGTAGGGCCACACCTCGAAGCGGCGCTTGCGGAGGGGGACGACGCCGTTGTCCAGGCGGGAGAGGTCCAGGAGGGTCTCGACCAGGCGCCCGAGGCGTTCGGTCTGCTTCAGGGCCGTGCGCATCGTCTCGGGGTCGGCGGCGGAGACGCCGTCCACCACGTTCTCCAGGACGGCGCGCAGGCCCGCGATGGGCGTGCGCAACTCGTGCGAGACGTTCGCCACGAGTTCCTTGCGCTGGCGGTCCTGGGCCTCCAGCTCGTCGGCCATGAGGTTGATCGTGTGGGCCAGGTCGCCCAGCTCGTCGCGGCGGCTGTCGTTCACCCGGCGCGTGTAGTCACCGTGCGAGATGTACCGGGCGACCGCGTTCATCTCGTCCAGCGGCGCGGTGAGCGAATGCGCCACGAACTGCGTGATGAGAAGTGTGGCGATCATCGAGAAGACCGTGATGAAGCGGAGCTCTGTCTTGGTGTGCACCGCGATCATCGACAGACCCGTGGTGATCAGGACCGAGACGACGACGAGCGTGCCCAGCTTGGTCTTGATCGAGAACGGGCGCAGACCGCCCAGGGGTCCCTCGCCCTTGCGTGACTCACCGAGACCGCTCATACCGCCACCAGCCCCCTACGCGACCACCGGCTCAGGGCGTCGGGGTCTCCAGCGCGTACCCCACACCGTGCACCGTGCGGATCCGCTCCGCCCCGATCTTCCGCCGCAGCGCCTTGATGTGGCTGTCCACGGTCCGTGTCCCGGACGCGTCCGCCCAGTCCCACACCTCGGCGAGCAGCTGCTCGCGAGAGAGTACGGCACGCGGGGTGTTCGCGAGGCACACCAGGAGGTCGAACTCGGTCGGCGTGAGGTGCACGTCCTCGCTGCGCACCCGCACCCGGCGCTGCGCGTGGTCGATCTCCAGCTCACCCAGGCGCAGGATGCCCGAGCGCGGGGTCGACGCGGCCAGCGCGGCGCGCTCCACCCGGCGCAGCAGGACGTGCACGCGCGCGGCCAGCTCCCGCATGGAGAAAGGCTTCGTCATGTAGTCGTCGGCGCCGACGCCGAGGCCGACCAGCATGTCCGTCTCGTCGTCCCGCGCGGTGAGCATCAGCACCGGCACCGGCCGTTGCGCCTGCACCCGGCGGCACACCTCAAGGCCGTCGAAGCCCGGCAGCATGATGTCGAGGATCAGCAGGTCGGGCTGCCAGGCCTCGGCGGTGTCGACGGCGGCCGGACCGTCACTCGCGGTCTGCACGAGGAACCCCTCGGCCCGCAGGCGGGTCGCGATGGCGTCGACGATCGTCGTGTCGTCCTCCACGACCAGGACCCGGCGCTGCGCGCCCGGGGTCGTCGCCGTGCCGTTGTGGGAGGTGTGTGTCTGCTCCATCGCCCGCCCCTGTGTTGCTTTCCGGAATCCGTGGGGTGATCCCTTGATTGCGCATGACTGCGGTTGCCGCATGAATGATCGGCGTCAGAGGAGCAGCGTACGGGCAGTTACGGTGCCGCGGCTATCCAGGGCGGATCCCGAGGTGCACGACGTCGGGAACGCCTCGGGCAACCGGGATCTCTTCGGTACGCACGTGTTGGAACCCGGCATTCCCCAAGGTTTCCTCGAATTCCGTTGACGGCTGCGCCGACCACACCGCGAGTACCCCGCCCGGCTTCAACACGCTTGCGCAGCTTGTGAGTCCGGAGGGCGCGTACAGGCTGTCGTTGTCCTCCGTGACGGTCCAGTCGGGTCCGTTGTCGATGTCCAGGCACAGCGCGTCATATGTGTCGGACATCTCATTGACGAAAGTCACGAGATCCGCTTCCGCGATCTCCGTACGAGGGTCCGCGAGCGCATCGGAGGACAACTCGGCGAGCGGGCCGCGCCGGTGCCAGTCGATGATGGCCGGCTCGCGCTCCACCACCGTGATGCGCCCCCATCGCGGGTTGGCCGCCGCGTGTGCGAGCGAGAACCCGACGCCGAGACCGCCGATCAGCACGCTCGGCTCCGGCCGTTCGCCCAAGGCGTCCAGGGCCGCGTCGACGAGGAGCCGTTCCGAACGGCCGTCGGAGGTGTCCATCAGGAAGCACCCGTTCGCGATGATCTGCAGCAGTTCGCCGTGGCGCCGCAACACGACCTCGCCGTACGGGCCCTCGCGACGATCGATGACTTCGGGGACGTCGTACGAGGTGCTCATGGGGCCATCCTGGCAGCCGCGCCGCGGGGGCACCGTGAATTTCGGTGCCGGGCCGCGGTGTTGTGCGGGCGGCTCCGCACCGTGCGGGGCGGCCCGCGGGGCTGCCGTGATGCCAGGGCGGGACGGTCTCCACACCGGTGCGGCCCTGCTCCCGGACGCCGCCGTCGCACAGCACGCTGTTACGGCTTCCCGGTGAACTTCGCGCTGGTCAGCGGTGCTTCGACCCGCCAGCCCAGTGACGCGTACAAGGCCCGCCCCTCCGGTGTCCCCGCCAGTACGCCCCTCTCCGCGCCCTGTTCGGCCGCCGCGTGGGCGAGGGTGCGCATGACGAGGGTGCCGAGGCCGCGGCGGCGGTGGGCGGGGGAGGTCTCGATCTGGTCGACGACGGCCGTCGCGCCCGTCGGGGCGGTCTGGCCGCGTGCCGCCCAGGAGCCGTCCGGCGCGGCGACGATCACGCGGGTCACGCCGCCCCGTGACCAGGCGCGGAGCCGGTAACCGGGGGGTGGGGAGCCGGGGGCCGGGGTGGTCGTGGCCGCCAGGCGCACGGACATCAGGTAGCCCGGTTCCGGGTCGACCCACCAGCCCTCGCCCAGCCAGGGCCCGACCGTCTCCGGCGCCGCGAAGACCTTGAGCCACACGCCGGTGCCGGTCACGGAGTCGGCGACCTTGCGGACCGCCGTCTCGTCGACCTCGCCGTTCGTGGCGGTGAACACGTGGCGGGTCACGTGGTCGGCGGTGCCCACGTCGATGGTGCGGCCCCAGGGTTCGGTCACGGGTGGGGCGGCACCCCGTGACACGACCCAGCCGTCGGTCCAGGCTTCCACCAGGTTGTCCACGGCTGCCCCCCACGCACTCGGTAATAGGTGATCTTGCAGTAAGCCTATTACGTCGGTGCTGTCGGCGCGAGGCCCTCCAGGGCTGGGGTGGGCGCCGGGTTCTTAGAACCGCTCTCCAGAACTCAGCTCAACCAGACGATCACGGCGTCACCGTCCCGGGCGGCCGCTTCGAAGAACGGCACCAGCGCCTCATAATGGCCCGTCACGTACGCGAGTTCTTCGGCTCCGTCGCCGCGCTCCCAGACCGGTGGGTAGATCTCCGCCGCGGCCAGGTCCGCGGGGCCGGTGCCCTTCGTCAGGTCGTCGGCGGAGATCGTCCGAAGCGTCTCGGCGGCCGCCCGGACCCGGTCCGGGGGCAGGTGGCGCGGTGGCCCGTAGCCCCAGTCCTCGGCCCCGGCGAGTTCCTCTTCTCCGAAGACGATGTCGACGGGGAAGCCGATCCGCTGCAGCAGGAAGTCGATCGCGTGCCATGCCTTGTCGATGTCGAGGCAGCGGGCCGCGGCGGCGTCCGGCGCGTCGTCCTCGTCCCACTCGCTCTCGGCCATCTCCTGGACGAACGCGTACGCCCACTCGGGATCCCGCCGTGCCCGCTCGTACTCGGTCGGCGTCAGTCGCGCGTAATTCCCGATCATGCCCATGGGCCGGATCGTAGGGGCGAGCACTGACAACGCCTCTGATCTGCTCATTCGTAGGGGGTCCCGGGCCTCTGCGGACGGCTGTTCGTGCTCTCCTCGGCCCGGTCGGATCCTTGATCGCTCACAGCGAACACCCCCGGGGGAACAATCAAGGGCTCACGAGCATTGAGTCGGCATAGCTCAACTTGACTGCCGAGGGAGAGATCATGGCTTCGACGTCCACACCGCTCACCCTGCCCGTGCTGCCGCTCGACGACGACGTCGTGCTGCCGGGAATGGTGGTGCCGCTGGACCTGAACGACGCCGACGTACGGGCCGCGGTGGAGGCCGCGCAGGCCGCCGCGCGCTCGGAGCCGGGGAAGCCGAAGGTGCTGCTGGTGCCGCGGATCGACGGGACGTACGCGCGTACGGGTGTGCTCGGGACCGTCGAGCAGGTGGGACGGCTGGCCGACGGAGACCCGGGGGCGCTCATCCGCGGGCGCGGACGTGTGCGGATCGGCGCCGGGACGACCGGGCCGGGTGCCGCGCTGTGGGTCGAGGGCACCCGGGTGGAGGAGACCGTGCCCGAGCCGCTGCCGGGACAGGTCGCCGAGCTGGTCAAGGAGTACAAGGCCCTCGCCACCAGCTGGCTGCGCAAGCGCGGCGCCTGGCAGGTCGTCGACCGCGTGCAGCAGATCGACGACGTCTCCGCCCTCGCCGACAACTCCGGTTACTCGCCCTTCCTCTCCACCGAGCAGAAGGTGGAGCTGCTGGAGACCGCCGACCCCGTCGCCCGGCTGAAGCTCGCCACCGAGCAGCTGCGTGAGCACCTCGCGGAGCAGGACGTCGCCGAGTCCATCGCCAAGGACGTACAGGAGGGCGTGGACAAGCAGCAGCGCGAGTTCCTGCTGCGCCGTCAGCTCGAAGCCGTCCGCAAGGAACTGCGCGAGCTGAACGGCGAGAAGGAGGGTGAGGAGTCCGACGACTACCGGGCCCGCGTCGAGGCCGCCGACCTCCCGGAGAAGGTGCGCGAGGCCGCCCTGAAGGAGGTCGACAAGCTGGAGCGGTCCAGCGACCAGTCACCGGAAGGGTCCTGGATCCGTACCTGGCTCGACACCGTCCTCGAACTGCCCTGGAACGAGCGGACCGAGGACGCGTACGACATCCGGGGCGCCCAAGCCGTCCTGGACGCCGAGCACTCCGGCCTGAAGGACGTGAAGGAGCGCATCACCGAGTACCTCGCGGTGCGGAAGAGGCGCGCCGACCGGGGGCTGGGTGTGGTCGGAGGACGGCGCGGGGGCGCTGTTCTCGCGCTCGTGGGCCCGCCCGGCGTCGGCAAGACCTCGCTCGGCGAGTCCGTCGCCCACGCCATGGGCCGCAAGTTCGTGCGGGTCGCGCTCGGCGGTGTGCGGGACGAGGCGGAGATCCGCGGCCACCGGCGTACGTACGTGGGCGCGCTGCCCGGCCGTATCGTCCGGGCCATCAAGGAGGCCGGGTCCATGAACCCGGTGGTGCTGCTCGACGAGATCGACAAGGTCGGCTCCGACTTCCGCGGCGACCCCGCCGCCGCCCTGCTCGAAGTCCTCGACCCGGCGCAGAACCACACCTTCCGGGACCACTACCTGGAGGTCGAGCTGGATCTGAGCGACGTCGTGTTCCTTGCCACCGCGAACGTGCTGGAGGCCATCCCGGAGGCGCTGCTCGACCGTATGGAGCTGGTCCGGCTCGACGGGTACACCGAGGACGAGAAGGTCGTCATCGCGCGGGACCACCTGCTGCCGCGCCAACTGGAGCGTGCCGGGCTGAAGAGCGACGAAGTCACCCTGGACGAGGGAGCGTTGCGCAAGCTCGCCGGTGAGTACACGCGCGAGGCCGGCGTACGGAACCTGGAGCGGTCCGTCGCCCGGCTGCTGCGCAAGGTCGCGGCCCAGCACGAACTCGGCGAGCGCGAGCTGCCGTTCACGGTCACCGAGGCGGATCTGCGCGGCCTCATCGGGCGTCCCCACCACGTGCCCGAGTCCGCCCAGGACCCGGCGGAGCGGCGCACGGCCGTGCCGGGCGTGGCCACCGGACTCGCCGTGACCGGCGCCGGCGGTGACGTGCTGTACGTGGAGGCCTCCCTGGCCGACCCGGAGACGGGCGCGGCCGGGCTCACCCTCACCGGTCAGCTCGGTGACGTCATGAAGGAGTCCGCGCAGATCGCGCTCAGCTTCCTCCGCTCGCACGGTGCCGAGCTGGAGCTGCCCGTGGGCGACCTGAAGGACCGGGGCGTGCACATCCACTTCCCGGCGGGGGCCGTGCCCAAGGACGGTCCGAGCGCGGGTGTCACGATGACGACCGCCCTCGCCTCCCTTCTCTCCGGCCGGCTGGTCCGTACGGATGTGGCGATGACCGGTGAGGTCTCGCTGACGGGCCGGGTCCTGCCCATCGGCGGCGTCAAGCAGAAGCTGCTCGCCGCGCACCGGGCCGGGGTCACCACGGTGATCATCCCGAAGCGCAACGAGCCCGACCTGGACGACGTGCCCGCCGAGGTCCTGGACAAGCTCGACGTCCACGCCGTCACGGACGTCCGCCAGGTCCTCGACCTGGCCCTCTCCCCGGCGGAGGCGGCGGTTCCGGCTGCGGCCTGACCCGGGCCGGTCCAGGGGGGCGGCGGGGGCGCGGGGCTTTCCCTCGCCCCCGCCGCCCCTACCCGTCCCATCCCCAGGGGCTCCGCCCCTTCGACCCCGCTCGGGGGCTGCCTCTTCGACCCCGCTCGGGGGCTGCCTCTTCGACCCCGTTCGGGGCGCTGCCTCTTCGACCCCGTTCGGGGCGCTGCCCCTTCGACCCCGCTCGGGGCTCCGCCCCGGACCCCGTTTTCGGGGGCCGGCCCCCGGGCCCCCGCTCCTCGAACTCCCCCAGCTACCGCTGGGAGGCGCCCCCAAGGGGCTGAGTTTCCGCAGCCGGGGCTTGGATTCTCAGCCCGTCCGGCGTTTGAGGACGAGGCCGTCAGGCCGATGGCGGGGGTCTGGGGGCGCAGCCCCCAGGGGACGGGAATGGGTAGGGGCGGCGGGGGCGGAAGAAGCCCCCCGGCGAGGAAGCCGCACTTGGAGAACACCCTCGTGAGACACAGGGTCGGAGACCACCGTTGATCCGCCGCTGCGAAATACTTACTCGGCTGCGGCAATGGCGGCCTTTGGCGGAAGCTTCAGCCACGCGGAACGGGATCAGGAGCGCTGACGTGCACGAGGGCGGTAACGGTGAGGGGCATCGGATCGAGTCCGGCGCCCCGCAGGCAGGCATGGACCACGCCTTCCTGGAACTGGAGCGGGAGCTGACGGTGTTCCTGCGCCGCGCCCGCGCCAAGTCCGGTGAGATGGCCCGCGCGGTCCACCCCGACCTGGAGTCCGCCGCGTACGGGCTGCTGGCCCGCCTGGACGAGGCGGGCCGGCTGCGGGCCACGGACCTCGCGGCCTACATCGGCGTCGGCAAGGCCACGATGTCCCGCCAGCTCCGCGCCCTGGAGCACCTGGGCCTCGTGGCCCGTGAACCCGACCCCGCGGACGGCCGCGCCTGGCTCGTCCACCTCACGGACGAGGGCCGGTCCCGCTTCCGCCGGGTACGCGACGCCCGCCGGGAGAGGTACGTACGGCAGATGACGGGCTGGGACCGCCACGAGGTCGCCGAACTCGCCCGCCTCCTCCACCAGCTGAACCAGACCAGCGAGGGCTGACCCCCGGCGCGCCCTCCAGCCCGCGGGGCGTCACAGCTCGGCGTACACCACCGTCGCGTCGTCGTGCCGTTTACCGCGGCCCAGGTGCGTCCCCTCGGTGCCGGACGTCTCCAGAGCCCGTACGCGCTGCACCAGCGCCCGGGCCCCCTCCTTCCGTACGACGGTGAGGAGGTCTGCCCAGTCGCCCTCGTGGAACCTCTCCACCCAGCGGGTGGCGCCGTCCGTCAGGGCGGCCAGGGCGTGGACCGAGGAACGGGGGAGCACCCCCGTCACGGCGCGTGACGCGACCGACGGATCCGCCGCCGCGGTGAAGAAACCGCCCTCCCGGTTCCGCAGCGTCGCGTCGGTGAGCGCGGCCGACGTGAGCGTGGCGCGCGGCACGCGGGACAGGCGGTCGTCGAGGACCGCCGTCACCGCGCCGTCCGGGGCCGCGAGCAGGAGCGCCGAGTCCGACAGCACCAGGTACTCGACGGTCTCGGCGGACCATCGGGCGAGGACCACTGTGGCCTGTGGGGTGCGTGGGTGAGAAAGGTCACAGGTTTGGGCGTGGGACGCGGCGGTACGAGAGATGGCCTGTGCGAGGGCTTCGGACAGCGTCAAATGCCGTTCTGAAACGGACAGTTCGGTCAGGGCGCCGCCGAGGCGGGAGGAGAACCAGGCGACCGAATGTCGACAGCCGTCATCACCCGGCGGCGGCGTCACGCCGTCGAGGACGACCAGCGAACCGCCCTGTCCCGAAGCGGGAAGCGCGACCGCGGCGAAGTCCTCGTTGGGGCGGGCCGGGTCACCGGGCTCCGAGACGAGTTCCGTACGCATTCGGCCAGTCTGCACGAGCCCTTCACAACGATCGCGAAAGGCCTGCATTGGTTGCGGGGCGGGCGCGACCCGGCAGGTCAGACGTCGGGTTTGGCGTGGAATGATCGGGTCCGGTGAAGCGCGGTGGCGAATACTGCCAAAGGCCGCCGCCCACGTCCAATGGGCCTGCCGCGCGGGCGCGTCGAGCGCGCCGGAGAAACTTGCCCGCCAACTCCGGTCCGGGGTTCACTCCTTCGGGTGGCGGGTCTGATGATGCGAGATCACCGTCCACCGGCACTGGGAGGGTCGGGAGCCGTACCGGGAAGACGCACAGGTTGACGGGACGTCACCCGGGCCCATGGGTAAACGAGTCAGGAATGCGAGCACCGGTGCAGAAGAAGCGGCCTCGGCGCACAGGCAGGCAGACGGCCCCCAAGGCCGCCCCGAACCCGGGTGGGCAGGCCGGCGACCAGCCCACCGTCGGCACCGGACGCCCCGCGCACGTCCGCAATCGGCTCATCGGCGCCGTCGCCGTGGTCGCCGCCGCCGTCGCCGGCGCCGGAGCCCCCTCGATCCTCGCCGCCTCCAGCCAGCTGAACGACACGCAGAACCTGGTGACGCTCGCCGAGCGGACCCAGCAGGCGCTCACCCTCGCCCACGCGCTGGCCGACGAGCGGGACGAGGTCACCGCGTACGTCGCCGCCGGGCGCCCCAAGTCCAAGGCCCCCAGCGAGCAGCGCAGCGCCCGCGTCGACCGGCGGGTCGACGAACTCAGGGCCGACGCGCCCGCGCGACTCGCCCGGGACCTGAACGAGATCGCCTCCGTCCGGCGAACGGCGCTCACCGGCAGGAGCAGTGCTCTCCAAGCGCACGAGGCCTACTCCGCCGCCATCGCCGAGCTGCACGCGGTCGCCGAGGAACTGGCCGAGAAGCTCCCGCCCCGCGCGGGCGACGGCTCCCACGCGCTCACCGAGCTCGACACCGCCGTCCAGCAGTCCGCGGCCGCCCGCGGACTGCTCCTCGCCGCGCTGAGCGTGCCGAAGACCACGCAGACGGTCACCGACCCCGTGACGGGCCTGCCCACCACCGAGACCACCACCTCGGCCGCCGACAGGAAGCAGCGCGACGAGCTCACCGCCGCCGCCCAGGAGGCCCGCGTCCGCTCCGACGCCGCCCTCGACGACTTCCGCGAGACGGCACCCGCCGCCGCCCGCTCCTCCTACGACTCCACGGTCACCGGCCCCGAGGTCACCTCCGCCGACACCTACCTGGCCAAGCTGACCGACCAGCCGACGCTCTCCGGGGCTGAGCTGAACACCGGCACCACGAAGCTGGACGCCGCGCTGTCCGCCCGCGTGGAGCTCATGCGCGGTGTCGAGGCCTCCCTCAACGACCGGCGTACCAAGGACCTCGCCCAGCTCCGCGACGACGACGTCACCGCGCTGGAGATCCGCGTCGCCGTCCTCGGCGCCCTCCTCCTCGTCACCATCGGCATCGCCACCGCCATGGCCCGCACCCTCACCCGCCCGCTGGCCGTGCTGCGCATCGGCTCGGCCCGCGTCGCCGCCGACCCCGCGCACGAGGAACCGGTCACGTTCACCGGCCGCAACGACGAGTTCGCCCAGGTCGTGCGCTCCGTCAACGCGCTCCACGCGCACGCCCTCGCCCTCCACGAGCGGCTCACGCCCCTGGAGGGCGACCGCAAGCACCTCATCGGCCAGCGCCAGACCATGGCCGACGAACGCGACCGGCTGCGCGCCGAACTCGCCACCGCGTCCGCCCAGTTGGAGCAGGTCCGGCACAGCATCCACGGCACCTTCGTCAACCTCGCGCTGCGCACCCTCGGCCTCGTCGAGCGCCAGCTCGCCGTCATCGAGGGCATGGAGGAGCGCGAGCAGGACCCCGAGCGGCTTGCCACGCTGTTCAAGCTCGACCACTTCGCGACCGTCATGCGCCGCCACAGCGAGAACCTCCTCGTCCTCGCCGGTGCCGAGCACGGCCAGCAGCACGCGAGTCCGGTCCCGCTCGTCGACGTCGTCCGGGCCGCCGTCAGCGAGATCGAGCGCTACGACCGCGTCCGCATCGCCGCCCTGCCGCCGCACACGCACATCGCCGGGTTCGCCGCCGACGACCTCAGCCACCTGGTCGCCGAACTCCTGGAGAACGCCACCTCGGCCACGCCGCCCGAGCAGCCGATCGAGATCTCCGGCTGGCTGCTGGAGAACGGCGAGGTCATGCTGTCCGTCCAGGACGACGGCCTCGGCATCCCCGCCGACCGGCTGGAGCGGCTCAACGCCCGCCTCAAGCACTTCGACCCCGAGGAGCCGTACGACCAGGAGGGCGGCGACGGCCTCGGGCTCGGTCTGTACGTCGTCGCCCGCCTCGCCCACCGGCACGGCGTCCGGGTCCGGCTGCGCGAGCAGAAGCAGGGGGGTATCGCGGCCGTCGTGGTCGTCCCGAAGCCCCTGCTGGCCACCGCGCCCGCGACCGCCGTCCCCACCTCCGGGTCGGGAGGGGCCGACACCGCCACCTCCCTGCCCGGCGCGGACGCCGAGGCCAACTCCAACGTCCTGCGCGGCCGCTCGACCGTCGTCGTCCGCGAGTCGGACGGCGACGGCGACCCGCTGATCGAAGCGGCCGAGCGCGCGCTGAGGGAGCGCGAGGCCGCCGGCCGGCAGGAGGACGGCGGGCAGACCGACACCGGGTACGACGACGCCGCACGACCGGACGACGACGCCGTACGGCCGGACGAGCCCGCCGAGGACCAGCCCGTGTCCGGGGCGGTCCCCGAGCCGGCCCCCGAGAGCATCTCCGAGACCACGATGGAGCTGTTCGCCCCCGTCCCGCCGGCGGACCCGGACCCGGACCCCGCGCCCGCCGCCGACCCGTACGCCATCGGCCCCGACCTGCACGAGCGCGCCGCCGACGAGGGGGAAGCGGCGCACCCGGCCCAGGACCCGCACGCCGGCCGCACCGAGCAGGGCGAGACCCCGAGGCTCACCGACAAGGGCCTGCCCAAGCGCACGCCCAGGATCACCACGCCCGCGGCGGCCCCCAGGCCGCGTACAGGGGGCGTGAACGCCGAGGAGTTGCGCCGCCGCCTCGGCGGGTTCCACCAGGGGGCCAAGAACGGCCACCGCGACGTCGCGGCGGAGATCGCCGAACGGACCGGTGAGACGAAGGCGCCCGCGGCGCGCCGGCACGACCAGTACGACGAGCACGACGCTGTGGACACATCGGGGGGCACATCCGAGGAGGCAAGCAGTTGACCGCGCCCAGTACCTTCGGACTGAGCAACGAAGCCCGCAACCTGCACTGGCTGCTCACCAACCTCGTCGAGGAGGTGCCGGGCCTGCTGTCGGTCGCGGTGGTCTCCTCCGACGGCCTGCTCCTGCTCTCCTCCGACCCCGGGAGGAACGCCCACGCACGGCAGGCGGGCACCGGCCGGCCCGCCGGCCCCAGGGGTTCCTCCGCCGACCTGGCCACCATCGTCTCCGGCATCGGCAGCCTCACCATCGGCGCCGCCAGGCTGATGGACTTCGGCGGGGTCAAGCAGACGATGGTCGCGATGGACGAGGGCAGCCTCTTCGTCATGTCGATCAGCGACGGCTCGCTGCTCGGGGTGCACGGTTCCCCGGACTGCGACATGAGCGTCGTCGCGTACCACATGGCGCTCTTCGTCGGCCGCGCCGGGCACGTGCTGACCCCCGAACTCCGCAGTGAGCTACGCAGGTCGCTGGAGGCGGAGACGGCGGGGAGCGCGCGATGAGCGGCTCGCGGACGAAGCTCCCGGTCCGCGGCGGGGACCGCAAACCCGCCCGGGTCCGCCCGTACTCCCTCACCGGCGGGCGCACCCGCTTCGGCCACGTCCTGCTCGTCGAGACGTTCGTCGCCGCTCTCGAAGCCCCCGATGAGCGGCGGGAACTGACGAATGGTTCACTCAACACCAAGGTGATGCCCGAACTGCGGGCCATCGTCGAACTCTGCCGCCGCATGCGGACGGTGGCGGAGATCGCCGCGCTGCTGAGAATGCCGCTCGGTGTGGTCCGTGTCCTCCTCAGCGATCTCGCGGACCAGGGAAAGATCCGTGTGTACGGAACGGAGCACGGACCGGTACAGCCGGACCGCGCTCTGCTGGAAAGGGTGCTGAGTGGACTCCGTCGTCTCTGACGCCTCCTCCCCGGGCGTCACCCCCGCCGCCGCGCCCACCGGCGGCTCCGACGCCCTGACCGGCGTCACCCGAGACCCCGCCGCCCGGGGTCTCGCGCAAGAACCCGCCTCCCCCCGCGTCCCCGGGGGACTCGCCCCCGCCGCCGAGTCCGAGGAGGAGCTGAAACCCTGGCAGAAGGACGTCACCCGCGCCCCGATCGCGACGAAGATCGTGGTGGCGGGCGGCTTCGGCGTCGGCAAGACCACGCTCGTCGGCGCCGTCTCGGAGATCAGGCCCCTCCAGACGGAGGCGCTGATGACCGAGGCCAGCGAGGGCACCGACGACCTGACGGCCACCCCGGGCAAGACCACCACCACGGTGGCCATGGACTACGGCCGCATCACGCTCGACGACGACCTGGTGCTCTACCTGTTCGGCACGCCGGGCCAGCAGCGGTTCTGGTTCATGTGGGACGACCTGGTGCGCGGCGCGATCGGCGCGGTCGTGCTCGCCGACACCCGCCGCCTGACCGACTGCTTCGCGGCGCTCGACTACTTCGAGAGCTACGGACTGCCGTACGTCGTCGCCGTCAACCACTTCGAGGGCAGCGAGCGGTTCGAACCCGAGGACGTGCGCGAGGCCCTCACCGTCCCCGACCACGTGCCCGTCATGATCATGGACGCCCGGAAACGGAGGTCCGTGACCGAGACCCTGCTGGCACTGTGCGCCCACGCGATAGCCGCCCTGCCCGAGTAGCCCCACCAGGAGACAAGCCCCCGCATGCGGAAGATACTCGTCGTCGGAGCCGGCCAGTCCGGACTCCAGCTCGCCCTCGGACTCCAGTCGCACGGGTACGAGGTCACCCTGATGTCCAACCGGACGGCGGACGAGATCCGCACCGGCCGGGTCATGTCGACGCAGTGCATGTTCCACACGGCACTGCAGCACGAGCGCGACCTGAAGCTGAACTTCTGGGAGTCCCAGGCCCCGAAGATCGAAGGGCTCGGCGTCTCGGTCGCGGCCCCCGGCTCGCACGACCCGGGCCCGACACAGCGCGCCATCGACTGGGTGGGCAGGCTCGACGGGTACGCCCAGTCCGTGGACCAGCGGGTGAAGATGGCCGGCTGGATGGACACCTTCGCGCAGCGCGGCGGCCAGCTGGTCATCCACGGCGCCGCCGTCTCCGACCTCGACTACTTCTCCCGCCTCTACGACCTCGTCCTCGTCTCGGCCGGCAAGGGCGAGCTGGTGTCGATGTTCGGCCGTGACGCCTCCCGCTCGCCCTTCACCGAGCCGCAGCGCGCGCTCGCCGTCGCGTACGTCCACGGCCTGGGCCCGCGCCCGGAGCACCCGGACCACTACGCGGTCCGCTGCAACCTCGTCCCCGGCGTCGGCGAACTCTTCGTCATGCCGACCCTGACCACCTCCGGCCGCGCCGACATCCTGTTCTGGGAAGGCATACCCGGCGGCCCGCTCGACGTCTTCAACGGCGTCAAGGACCCGGCGGAGCACCTCTCCCTGACCCTGGATCTGATGGAGCGGTTCGTGCCCTGGGAGCACGCCCGGGCCACCAAGGTGGAGCTCACCGACGCGGGCGGTGTGCTGAGCGGCCGCTACGCCCCCACCGTGCGCAACCCCGTCGCCCACCTCCCCGGCGGCGGCCTGGCCCTGGGCGTCGCCGACGTCGTCGTCGCGAACGACCCCATCACCGGCCAGGGCTCCAACTCGGCGTCGAAGTGCGCCGCCGCCTACCTGGACGCGATCCTGGAGCACGGCGAGAAGGAGTTCGACGAGACCTGGATGCGGTCCACCTTCGACCGCTACTGGGACACGGCCCGGCACGTCACCAAGTGGACGAACGCCATGCTCGGCGCGCCCCCGGAGCACGTCCTCGACCTGATCGGAGCGGCCGGTTCGCTGCCCCCGGTAGCGAATCGTTTCGCCAACGGCTTCGACGACCCGGCCGACTTCGAGAACTTCTTCTACGACCCCGCGAGGACCGAGGCCTATCTCTCCTCTGTCACCGGGTCCTCTGTCACCGGGTCCTCCTCCACCGGCGCCACCGCCGACGCGTAACCCGTGTCGGACCCGTCCAGGGCCCCTTCGGGCAGCTTCGGCGGCGTGTAGCGCGCCAGGGGCTCCCCGAGGGGGTCGGGCCGCACGGCTCCCAGGACCGGGTTCGCGGCGATGGGCGACACCTTGACCCGCGCCCCGGGCCGCGGCGCCTGCACCACCATGCCGTTGCCCAGGTAGAGGGCGACGTGCGTGGCCTCCGGGAAGTACACGACGAGGTCCCCGGGCCGCAGCCGCTCCATGGGCACCCGCTCCAGCTTCGCCCACTGCTCCTGGCTGGTCCGGGGAATCGGCACCCCGGCGTGCGCCCAGGCCCGCGAGGTGAGCCCCGAGCAGTCGTACGCCTCCGGGCCCTCGGCTCCCCACTGGTACGGCTTGCCGATCTGCTCCACGGCGAACGCGAGCGCCCGGGCACCCTCCGCGGTCGGCGGCCGTACGCTGCTCGCGGCCCCGGAGGCCACGAACTCCCGCTGGGCCCCGGCCTCCTTTCTCCGCTCCAACTCGGCGAGCGCGTCGAGCTGTTCGTACGTGAGGGAGGCGAGCAGTTCCTCGACCGCCCTGAGGCGCCCGAGGACGCCGTCCCGCTTCTTCTTCAGCCGCTCGGCCAGGGAGAGCCGCACGTCGAGGGCCCTGCGCGCCTTCCGCGCCAGGAGGTCGGCCCTCTCCTCCCTCCTCACCAGCCGCTGAACCGTCTCCGCCCGCTCCAGCGCCACCTGCCGGATCACATGGCCCTGCTCCAGGGCCCGCTGCGGATCGCGGGCCAGCAGCAGCCGTACGTAGGGGGAGATGTCGGTACGGCTCTGGTACTGCTGCCGCGCCAGCCGGCCGACGTTGCCCCGGCTGTCCTGCAGGGACAGCCGGGCCCGGGCCAGCCGCCACTCGATCCGTTCGACCGCCGCCGCCTGCTTCCTCAGCTTCTCCTCGGTGGCGTTGTAGGTCTCGGTGGCCTTCTCGGCCTCGCGGTAGAGACGCTGGAGGTCGGTGAGCAGCTCGGCAACGGAGCGGTTGTCGGCGGAGCGGTTGTCGGCGGGGCGGTTGTCGGCGGAGCGGTTGTCGGCGGTGGGCGGGTCCAGCGGGTCGGGCGCGGCGACCGACGGGGTGGGCCCGAGGGCCGCGCCGGCCGCGACCGCCGCCGTACAGACCAGGCGCAGCAGCCTTCCTGACACCACATCACCTCCCGGGCGGGGGTGGACCGTCCACCCGCGCACCGGCAGGTTGAGGCGTGTGCGGTGGGGCCGCACGCCGAGAGGCCGCATCGGCCCAACCACGTCACTCGTCCGTGGCCTCGCCCTTCGCGCCCGGCGCGGCGTCTGGCTTCGGGGCGGGCTTCGACCACGGCCACCGGGGCCCGTCCTTCCGGCCCTCGGGATCGAACTCGTACTGCCACTTGTGGCCGAGGGCGAACCGTCCGGCCTCCGGCCGGGGGACGCGCCGGTAGACCAGCACGGTCGGGGGGCCGCCGGCGGCGTCCGGGACCGGGACCCGGTACGTCCTCGGCGGATGCCCGGTGATGCCCAGCAGCACGGGCAGGACACGCCCGTCCAGGGGGCCGCCCACGAAGGGAGTGTCTTCGCTCTTCACGGCACCAGTGTCACCTGGGCTCACAGCAGATGCCCGGCGTCCCCCACGACGGGCAGCACCCGGCGTGCGAGTCCGCCGACGGCCCCCTCGGCACGCTCCGTCGCGAGGGCGGCACGCACGACGCCGGCCGTCTGCGGATCGCGTCCCGCGGTGGTCACGAGACACGTTACGAACTGCTCGACCAGCCAGTCCCGCAGCTCGTCGGCCGGCGGGGCCTTGCCCTCGTCCAGCCAGATCAGCGACGCGGCCTCGACGGAGCTGATCCACATCCGTACGGTCATGCGGAGGCGGGGGCCGGGGTCCGTGACCCGCAGGTGGCTGAGGACGTGTTCGGCGGCGGTCCGGCGTACGCGGTCCACGATGGCGGTGGTCCTGGACGTCTCCACGACGCTGCCGCCCTGCAGCAGTGCGCTGAACCCGGCGTCGTGCTCGTCGACGAAGGCGAGGTAGCGGTCGAGCGCGTGGGACAGCCGCTGGGTGAGGGGGCCCTGAGCAGGCTCGTCGAAGCACTGCTCCAGTTCCTCGGCGGCCGAGCGGAGGGCGGCCTCGTACAGCTGTTGCTTGCCGCCGGGGAAGTAGCGGTAGACCAGGGGCCGTGAGACGCCCGCCGTCTCCGCCACGTCGTCGAGGGAGACCTCCTCCGGGGCCCGGTGGGCGAACAGTTCGAGGGCTGCCTCCAGCAGCTGGCTGCGCCGCTGTTCGACGCTGAGGCGTCTGTAGGCGGGGGTGGGGGCCTGGGGGGTCATGTCAGGCAGGGTAGCCGCGTGGCCTGGGACTGTTTTCGCAGCCCTAGGCCGGCAAGCCCTACGCCAGCAAGCCCGACGACTTCCACAGCCGGCGTCCCACTCCCCGCAACACCCCGATGTCGTCGAGGAAGTCCGTCAGCCGCTTCGCTCCCGTCTGCATGACCTCCCGGCGGTGGGCGCTGGATTTGACCTGGGCCAGGGCCTCGTGCCTGTCGAGGCCGACGTTCGTGTAGACCTCCGGGTTCACGAACGCCACCGAGAAGACGCGGGCGAACTCGCCCGAGGTGACGCGGGTGAACTCCTGGGACCAGCGGGGGGCCGTGAGCATCTGGCGGCGGAGTTCCTCGCGGGCGTAGCGGACATGACGGGCCTCCTCCACCACGTGGATGCGGGTCACGCCACGGATCAGGGGCTGGACGCGCTCGTCGGGGAAGGTCAGGCGCTGCATCCAGTCCAGCACCTCCTCGCCCAGCAGCGTGGCCGTGAAGGAGCCCGGTGTGGTCGAGATCGTCTTGAAGAGGCGGCCCAGCTGCTGGTGGACACGGCTCACCGGGTACCAGGGCGTCCCGCCCCGGGCGATCAGGCGGGCGAACATCTTCGAGTGCCGGCACTCGTCCTCTATCTCGGTCAGCGCGTAGCGGACGTGCGCGCTCGTCGCCGCCTTGTCGTAGATGTGCCGCACCAGCAGCTGCATCAGGATGATCTCGAACCAGATCCCGAGCGACGCGAGCGAGGCCGCTTCGTGCCGCGACAGCAGGATCCGCTGCTCCTCGCTCATCCGCCGCCACATCGGCGTGCCGTACAGCGACACCAGCTCGGGCGGCCAGAACCACTTGCCGTCCTCGAAGGGCGCGTCCCAGTCCAGTTCCGTGTCGGGGTCGAAGGAGTGCTTGGCGGAGGAGGCGAGGAGCCGTTCGGCCACCTGTTCCCGGTCCTTGATCAGCCCGAGAGCGTCGCGCAGCACCTCGGCCTCGGTCACCGTCGTCATCGTCGCCGTCCTCGCCTCACACCTGTGTTACCGCCGGTCACCGGTTATGAGACCGCTTGTCAGCAAGCCCGTCAATCCCTCGCACGCCACTTGTTGACAAGCCGTCTACTGCCGCCTGCTGCCGTCGGCTGCCGCGCCGAGCGGGAACGGATGCCTCTAGACCAGGCATCCCAGGTCTTCGGTCACCCGTCCGCCCGCTTCCGCTCCCGTGACCGGCAGTGCCTCCTGGGGCGGGAACGACGTCCGCAGCGTGAACGCGTACGGAGTCGGCCCGTGCGCCCGCAGATGCAGCAGCCGCTCCTCCGCCTCCGCGACGGTCGGCCGGTGCCCGGCCGGCACCCACCACAGAGCGACCATCGCCTCCCGCACCCGCTCGAACCACTCACGCCGCCGTGCGAGCAACTCGCGGTGCTGCCCCTGGTACATGAACGCGGTGAGGGCGTTGGTGTCCCGCCACACCGACATGTTGATGATCAGCCACTCGTCGCCCAGCACGGGGATGCTCGTGGCGTCCCCCGACTCGTCCTGCAGCCTCCAGACGAAGCCGTCCGAGGCGTCGGCCACGGCGTTCACGGGGTCGAGGGCGTTCACGAAGTCCTTCAACTGCGGGGAGTCCAGCGGGGCTTTGAGGCGGGCGATGTTGACCTGGGCGAGTTCGTACGTGGCGGGATGCGTCATGAACCGAACGATAGGTCGGGCGTGGCCCCTGGCCCAGCCCTCGTCTCACCACGTGAGCATGGTCAAGCTGGCTGATGAGGCGTCAGCGGCCGTCCGCGGCAGCCTTCTTCAGCACCGCCTTCATCACCGCGCGGGCGATCGGGGCCGCGTCTCCGCCGCCGCTGATCTCCGCACGGTCGGCTTCCGCGTCCTCGACGACGACGGCGACCGCGACGGCCGGTTCCAGCGCGTCGTCCGCGTGGGCCCAGGAGATGAACCAGGCGTACGGGGTGCCGGAGTTGCCGATGCCGTGCTGGGCGGTGCCGGTCTTGCCGCCGACCGTGGCGCCGGGGATCGCGGCCTTCGCGCCCGTGCCCTTCTCCACCACGTCGGTCATGAGTTCGCGCAGCTCCGCGGCCGTCGCCGGGGTCATCGCCAGCCGCCGGGTCCGTGGACTTCGGGCCTCGATCGTGGCGCCGATGCTCGTGGTCGTCCGTTCCACGAGATGGGGTGTCATGACCGAGCCGCCGTTCGCCACGGCCGCCGTGACCATGGCCATCTGCAGCGGGGTGGCCCGCGTGTTGTACTGCCCGATGGAGGACAGCGCGAGCTGGGCCCGGTCCATGGCGGTGTCGAAGGTGCTCGGCGCGACCCCGAACGGGATCCGCAACCGGGAGTCGTTGAAGCCGAAGTTCCGTGCCGTGCTCGTCATCCGGCTCAGCCCCACGTCCGCGCCCAGCTTGGCGAAGACCGTGTTGCAGGACCACTCGAAGGCATGGCGCAGGGAGGCGTTCTCACAGCCCTCGGCCGCGTTCGACAGGGAGGTCCGCGTGCCGGGCAGGGTGTACGGGTCCGGGGAGGCGGTCTTCGCGTCCAGGTTCCTGACCACACCCGAGTCCAGCGCCGCCGCGGCCGTGACCACCTTGAACGTCGAACCGGGCGGATAGGTCTGCCGGATCGCCCGGTTGAGCATCGGCCTGGCCGGGTCCCCGTTCAGCCGCGCCCACGCCATGGCCGCCTCCGAGCCGTTCCCCGACAGTACTCCCGGGTCGTACGAGGGTGTGGACACCAGCGCCAGGACGCGCCCGGTGGCCGGTTCGAGCGCCGCGACCGCCCCCCGGCGGTTCCTCAGCCCCGCGAAGGCCGCCCGCTGCGCCGCCGGATCGAGGGTCGTCACCACCCTGCCGCCCGGGGCGCGGGACCGTGTCACGTCGTTCCAGGCCGGCAGCAGGGACAGCATCGGATCGGTGCCGGCCAGCACGGCGTCCTCCGTGTGTTCCAGGAGCGTCGAGCCGTACAGCTGCGAGGCGAAACCGGTGATGTGCGCGTACAGCGGGCCGTCGCGGTACGTCCGCTCGTGACGGAGCTGTTCGCCGGTGTCGCGGGAGCCGGTCACCGCACGGCCGCCGACGACGATGTCCCCGCGCGGCTGGCTCCAGCGGGTGATGGCCCCGCGACGGTTGGCGGGGTTGCCGTCGTACGTGCCGGCCTCGAAGACCTGGACGCGGGCGGCGTTCACCAGGAGGGCGGCGAAGAGGAGCGCGGTGAGGACGGCCGCCCGGCGGATGTACTTCGTCATGCGCGGACCTCCCGTGGGTCCGGGCCCCTCACGGCGCCGGTTTCCCGTCGTACTGGCTGCGGGCCGAGTCGCTGATCAGGATCAGCAGCGCCACGATGATCCAGTTGGTGATGACCGAGGAGCCGCCCTGCGCGAGGAACGGCATCGCCATGCCGGTCAGCGGGATCAGGCCGGTCACCCCGCCCGCGATGACGAACACCTGCAGGGCGATGATCGAGGCGAGGCCGATCGCCAGGAGCCGGCCGAAGGGGTCCCGCAGGGCGAGCCCCGCCCGGTACCCGCGCTCCACCAGCAGCGCGTACAGCAGGAAGATCGCCGTCAGGCCCGCGAGACCGAGTTCCTCGCCCGCGGTCGCGAGGATGAAGTCCGACTTGGCCGCGAAGCCGATCAGGATCGAGTGGCCGAGACCGAGTCCGGTGCCGAGCACACCGCCCGCGGCGAACGCGAACAGGGACTGGGCGATCTGGTTGGCGCCCCGGCCCGCCTCGATCGACGCGAACGGGTGCAGCCAGTCCTCGACCCTGCTGTGCACGTGCGGCTCCAGCCGGCCCACCGCGACGGCGCCCGCGACCGCCAGCAGCAGCCCCACCGCGATCCAGCCGGTGCGGCCGGTGGCGACGTACAGCAGGATCACGAACAGCCCGAAGAACAGCAGTGAGGTCCCCAGGTCCCGCTCCAGGACCAGGACGCCCACGCTGACCAGCCAGATGGCGAGGACCGGGCCGAGGATCCGCCCGGTGGGCAACTGGAGCCGGTGGAATCGCCAGACGCGGCGGCCGGTGTACGCGAGCGCGTTCCTGTTCGCCGCCAGGTAGCTGGCGAAGAAGACGGCCAGCAGCACCTTCGCGAACTCGCCCGGCTGGAGGGAGAACCCGGCGACCCGGATCCAGATGCGGGCGCCGTTCACCGCGGGGAAGAGGATCGGCAGCGCCAGCAGACCCAGTGCCCCGACGACGGACACGTACGCGTACCGCTGGAGCACCCGGTGGTCGCGCAGCCACACCACCGCGGCGATGAACAGCGCGACACCCAGGGTCGACCAGTTGAGCTGGGTGGGGGCGGCCTGGTCGCGCGGGGTCTCCAGGTCCAGACGGTAGATCAGCACCAGGCCCAGGCCGTTGAGCAGGACGGCGATGGGCAGCAGCAGCGGATCGGCGTACGGAGCCCTCAGCCGCACGGCGCAGTGCGCGAGCAGGGCGAGCACGCCGAGCCCGGCGCCGTAACGGGCGGCGCCGGGCGGGACGGTGCCGGTGCGTGCGAGGCCGACAGCGCAGTAGCCGTACACGGAGAGCAGAACGGCGACGACGATGAGGGCGAGCTCCACGCCACGGCGCCGGGGCAGGCGTACCGCCGGAGGGGACGGGGGCGCCGTCAGGGTCGTTCCGGCCTTGGTCATGTCCGGAACGTAGCAAGCGATATTGCTGATGTCCCGTTATGTCGTGATAATCAGCACGTTATGGTGCACTTGAACCAGGCGCAGCATGCGGCTCCGCCGCGTGGCCGCGGCCGGGTCGTCACTCGGCCGCGTCCTCCGCGAGCTCCTCCAGGAGGCGTGCCGTGGCCAGGCCCGTGCGCAGGTACTCCACGAACAGCTCGTTGTGCAGGGCCCAGGGGGAGCGGCGGGAGCGGATGAGGCGGATCGCGTCGTCGGGGGAGCGGCCCGCTGCGATCAGGGACTGGGCCACCACGAGCCCGGAACGGTTGTACCCGTGGTAACAGCGCACGAGTACCCTGCGCCGCTCCTCCAGCGCCTCGGAGGCGGTCCGGGCCAGCCGCATCACGCCCGCGAGCTGGGTCCCGTCGAGCGGCCCGTCCGGGATGGGCCACACATGATGCTCGACGCCCTCGTCCGGCCCGAACCCCGGCAGCCGCAGCAGGGTCAGGACCAGGTCGAACTCGTCGCGCACGACGGCATGCTCCCGCCCCCCGGAGTGCCCGGCGAACTCGTGACCGCCCATCCACAGGCCGGGCACGATCTCGTCCCACGGGCTGTCCGGGGCCGGTACATCGGGCTGCGTTCCGTGGGTCCCCAACAGCGCCTCCCCCAAGTCACCCCAAAGGTAACCGGCTTCTTGCACCGTGAGCACCCCGCCTGTTCCCATGGTCGGGGGTGATGGTGCATGAACGGACTGCGCGTCATACCGAGCGGGCGGCACGGACAGGATCGGCTCTACGTCTGTCTCACGGACGGACGTAACGTCGCCTGGTACGACAGGGAGGCAGGCCGGGTCAACCTGCTCAGCGAGGACCGGCGGGAGGACGTGCTCGACGCGCTCGGACCCTTCCTGACCGGCCCGGTCACGGTGGGCCCGCCCCCGGTGCCGACCCCCGCGGAGCTCGCCCGGCTCGCGCTGCCCCCGGACGACGACCTCGCCCCGAACCGCCCCGGAGAGGCGCTCCTGATCGCCCTCGACCGCGATCCGGGTCCGCCCCGGCGGCTGCGTCCGGACCCGCGGCGCCGGGCCCTGACCGCGGAGCAGACGGTCGGTGAGGCGCTGGACCGGCTGGAGGGCGCGGGCTGGCGCACCCTGCACTCGGTCCCGCTCCCGGGCGGCGACCGCATCCACCACCTCGTGATCGGGCCGGGCGGTCTGTTCTGCGTGCGGTCGCTGTACGCCCGCAAGCAGCGTGTCCTCGTCGCCGACCCGATGGTCACGGTGGGCCGGCGCGAGCCCCGGCCCCTGGTCCGGCAGGTGCGCGCGGACGCGGCCCGTGCCTCGCACGCGCTCACGGCGGAGGTGCACCCTGTGCTGGTTCCGGTCGAACCGTCCGGGGTCACCGTGGGAGCGTCCCTGCGGGAGGTCCGCGTCCTGCGGGAGACGGACCTCCCCGCGCTCGCCCGCTCGGGAGGAATCCTCAAGCCGGCGGACGTGGAGGCGCTCCATGCGGTGGCTCGGGACCGGGGGACGTGGCTGAGGGTGTGAGGCGGGGGCCGCCGGATTTCAGCCCGTCCGGCGCTTGAGGACGAGGCCGAAGGCCGATCGCGGGGTCTGGGGGCGCAGCCCTCAGGGATGGGACGGGTAGGGGCGGCGGGGGCGAGAAGAACCCGCCCTGCCCCCGGCCGAGCCCCGCTCACGGCAGTGATCCGGCCCCCGCCGGATCGAGCAAGGGGGCCAGAAGATCCCCGTACGCCTGCAACCGCGCCCCGAGATCTCCCGCACGAAGGACCAGCTGCCCCGGATCCGTACAGTCCGCGACTTCGTCCCAGGTCACCGGCGCGGACACGGTCGGCTCAGGACGCGCCCGCAAGGTGTACGGCGTAGCCGTCGTCTTCCGCGCGGCGTTCTGACTCCAGTCGACGAACACCTTCCGCGGCCGAAGACTCCGCGTCATCCGGTGCAGGACGAGCCGGGGCATCGCCTTCTCCGCCTCCACCGCCAGCGCCTTGGCGTACTCCGTCACCCGCCCGGACGGAGTCGGCAGCACGGCCGCCAGCAGGTGCAGCCCCTTCGCCCCGGACGTCTTCGCGTACGCCTCGATCCCGTCCGCCGCGAGCCGCTCCCGCAGCCACAGGGCGACCCGGCAGCACTCCACGATCGTCGCGGGCGGGCCGGGGTCGAGGTCGAGGACCAGGCGGTCCGCCTCACCCGGCGCACCGATGCGCCACTGGGGCGTGTGGAACTCGGTCACCAGGTTCGCCGCCCACATCAGGCTCGGCAGGTCCTGCACCAGCACCATCCGGGCCGGTCCCTCCGAGCGCGGCACCTCGGCGGTCGTGACCCAGTCGGGCGTGCCCGGCGGCACGTTCTTGGTGAAGAAGACCTCGCCGTCCGGCCCGTCCGGGTAGCGCAGGAACGACACCGGACGGTCCCTGAGGTGCGCCAGCAGCGGTTCCGCGGTCGTGGCGCAGTAGTGCAGCATCTCGGCCTTGGTGAAGCCGGTCGCGGGATACAGGACCTTCTCCAGGTTGGAGAGGGCCACCCTGCGGCCCTCCACCTCCGTGATCGGCGTCATACGACGAGAATCCCACGAAAGCGCCACGAAACGTGACACCACTCTCGGCAGGCGCTCCGGGCCGGTCGGGGCTAGCGTGAGGACCGTGCGATCCATTTGGAACGGGGCCATCTCCTTCGGCCTGGTCAGCATCCCGATCAAGCTGGTGAACGCCACCGAGAGCCACTCGATCTCCTTCCGCCAGATCCATCTGGAGGACGGTGGCCGTGTGCGCTACCGAAAGGTGTGCGAGCTGGAGGACCGCGAGCTGACGCAGGACGAGATCAGCAAGGGCTATGAGACCGCCGACGGCTCGATCATCCCCATCACCGACGACGACCTGGCCTCGTTGCCGATCCCCACCGCCAAGACGATCGAGATCGAGGCGTTCGTTCCGGCCGACCGGATCGATCCGCTCCAGATGGACGCGGCCTACTACCTCTCCGCGAACGGCGTGCCCGCCGCCAAGCCGTACGCGCTGCTCAGAGAGGCTCTCAGACGCAGCAAGAAGGTCGCCATCTGCAAGTTCGCGCTGCGCGGGCGGGAGCGGCTCGGCATGCTCCGTGTCGTCGACGACGTCATCGCCATGCACGGCCTGCTGTGGCCCGACGAGATCCGCGCGACCGACGAGGTCGCCCCCGACACGAACGTCACCGTCCAGGAGAAGGAACTCGATCTCGCCGACGCGCTCATGGACACCCTCGGCGAGGTCGACCTCGCCGACCTCCACGACGACTACCGTGAGGCCGTCGAGGAGCTCATCGCCGCGAAGGCCTCCGGCGAGGCACCCCCCGCCGCCCCCGCCCCGGCGCCCGGCGGCAAGGTCCTCGACCTCATGTCGGCCCTGGAGAACAGCGTCCGCGCCGCCAAGGAGTCCCGCGGCGAGGAGGTCGCCGGCGTCACCCCGCTCAAGGACAAGCCACCCTCCCGCAAGGCGGCCGGCGCCGCCCCCAAGGAGCCGGCCGGGAAGAAGTCGACGGCGGGCACGAGGAAGACGGCGGCGAAGAAGACGGCCTCCGGGTCGACGGCGGGCAAGAAGACGACGGCGAGGAAGACGGCAGCGAAGAAGACAGCCACGAAGAAGGCGGCGACCAAGAAGACGGCGACAAGGAAGCGCACGTCAGCCTGAACACCCGGCCCCACGGCGCTCCGGCTCACGCCTCGCCAGGGACGCGGGGCTCAGTCTTTGTGCTGCTTCGCCGCGCGGGCGCGACCAGCCACCACGAACCCGCGGGCTGCCGGCCACCGCACCCACTACGGCGCTCCCTCACCCCGCCACCCGCCGCAACGCGACCACCGCGTTGTGCCCCCCGAACCCGAACGAGTTGCTCAGAGCCACATCGCCCCGCGCGGGCAGGGGCCGCGGAGCCCCGGTCACCACGTCCAGCTCGATCGCGGAGTCCCGCTCGGCGCAGCCGATGGTGGGTGGGACGAGCCCGTGATGAAGGGTGAGGACCGTGGCGACGGCCTCGACCCCGCCCGCCGCCCCCTGCAGATGCCCGAGGTGCCCCTTCAACGCGGTGACCGGCACCCGGCAACCGCCCAGCACGGACGACAGCGCCACCGACTCGGCGAGGTCACCGTCGACGGTGGCCGTGGCGTGGGCGTTGACGTGCACGACGTCCCCGGCCTCCGCCCCCGCGTCCGCCAGCGCACGCCGCAGCGCGAGCGCGACCCCCGTGCCGGACGGGTCCGGCGCCGCCATGTGGTGGGCGTCGGCGGAGAGCCCCCAGCCCGCGGCCTCGCAGTAGATCCGCGCTCCACGTGCCCGCGCGTGCTCCTCGGCCTCCAGTAACAGGAACCCGGCACCCTCCCCGTTCACGAACCCGTCGCGGTCCTTGGCGAAGGGGCGCGAGGGGCTGTCGCCGTCCCCGAGCCCGTGGGCCGACAGCGCCCGCATGGCCGCGAAGGACGCCATGATCGCGGGGGTGACGACGGCCTCGGCCCCGCCGGCCAGGGCCACGTCGATCCGCCCGTACCGTATGCGGTCGACGGCCTGCCCGATGGCCTCCGTGCCGGAGGCGCAGGCGCTGGTCACCGTGCGGGCCTCGCCGGTGATCCGCAGCGCGAGCGAGATCTGGGACGCGGCCTGCGAGGGAACGGTCATGGGGGTGGTCAGAGGGGACACGGCACGGGGGCCTCCGTCCCGCAGCCGTCTGTCGCCGCCCACCAGTACGGACGCGTCACCGAGGATGGCCCCGGCCGAGACGCCGACCCGCTCGGGGTCCAGCCCGCTCCCGGCCGTGCCCACAGGGTCGAACCCGGCGTCCCGCCACGCCTCCCGCGCGGCCAGCACCGCGAACTGCGCGGCCCGGTTCATCCGCCGGGCCTGCGGCCGGGGCAGCAGCGCGGCCGGGTCCACGGGTACGGTGCCGGCGATGCGTACGGGCAGGCCGGCGAACTCCTCCCCGTCGAGCTCCCGTATCCCGCAGCGCCCTTCGAGGAGCCCCGCCCACAGGTCCTTCACCCCGACACCGAGCGGGGTCACGGCGCCCAGCCCGGTGACCACGACCCGCCGCGGTCCGCCGGCCGCGCGCCCCGCCCGGCGGGCCGGCCGGGGGTGGAGCCGCACGACGTGGTCGACGGCCTCGGCCGCCCGCTCCCTCAACTCGCCGTCCCAAAAATGCTGTTGGGGCTGCTCGTGGTCGCGCTCACGGTCGTCGTCCCGGCCGTCGTCCCGGCCGTCGTCACGGTCGTCATCGCGGTCGTGTTCATGGTTGTGCGCCTGGTCGCCCGCCGCGTCGGGACGCCAGCGGCCCCGGCGTCGTACGTACGTCTCCTCGACCGCGCGCGGATCGACCGTCCGCAGGAAGCCGACGCGGTCCCCGTCCCGGAACTCCACGGCCCTCAGGTTGGCGGAGGTGAGGAGGGGGACCCCGGCCGGGTCCACGCGGTGGTCACCGACGGTCACGGTCCGGGTCCGGTCGAGCACCTCGTCGCGGTCGGGTCCGCCGAGCGGTGGCCGCAGCGTCACCCGGATCGCGTCGGGGCACACCGGCAGGGTGTGCATCACGACGTACCAGCGGTCGGCGTCGGCGTCGCGCGCCGAGAGGGCGAGCAGGTCTCCGGGGACCAGTTCGGCGACGGTGAGGGTGTGCGGCGTACGACTCATCTCGTGCCCATTCCGGCGACTCCCGCGGGTCGGTCAAGTTCCCCTGATGCCTGGTTGGTTCCGCGTTCAAGCTCTCACTTCCTGGCGTGTGCGGGACATCACGGCGGGGCGCGTTTCCGGCCACTTCCGGGACGGGGGAGATTGGTTGACTGGTCAAGTGAGGGGCCTGGCCGCGGTGGCGGGTTTGCACTGCGCCTCGCGACACGGACCACCGCGCCCGAGCGGTCCTTCGGGCTCGACATCGGCGAGGTTTCCCGGGTTCTCTGAAAGCTCTCGGGTTCTGGCAGCTCTACGGGTTCTGATGGAGCGCTTCGGGGGCCCGCTCCGCGCGATGACGGGGCCGCGCCGGGGGCCTACGCGTCCTTATCGGCGTTCGCCGATTCCGCCGACCTCGGTGATCCTGCCGATCCTGCCGATCCTGGTGACCCGAGCGATCCGGGCAGCAGGGCGCGCATCACCGTGCAGTCCTGATGACCCTCCAGGCCCTCGATCGCGCGGGTGACGGCCTCGGCCAGTGGGCCGGAGGCTTCGCGCAGCAGCCGGCGCGCCTTGTCGGTGAGCGTCACCTGGATGCCGCGCCGGTCACCGCACGCGGTGTTGCGGGTGATCAGCCCGGCGTGCTGAAGGCAGGCGACCTGATAAGTGAGCCGCGTCTTGGGGCGGCCGAGGCGCTCGGCGATCTGTGTCATGCGCAGGCCGGTGGCGGGGCCGTCGGCAAGCAGGCAGAGCACCAGGAACTCGTCGTGGGAGACCCCCAGCGTCTCCTTCACCCGCGAGCGCAGTTGCTGCTCGATCGCGCCCGCCGCGGCCAGAAGTCCCATCCAGGCCCGCAGTTCGGGCGGCAGCAGGGCGGACTTTCCCGCCGGGGCGTGTCCAGGCGGGTCGGCGGGTGCGGAGGGGTCGGTCATGATGTCCCAGTCTATCTGTTGTCCAAATTTGGAGCATCGACTAGCCTGAGGTCATCCAAATTTGGACGACTCAAGAGTCGTCGTTTCACCTGCGCCCCCGCCCCCTCAGGAGGACCTCATGTCCGTCGCAGTCGAAACCGGGACCTGGCAGCTCGACCCCGCCGGTTCCACCGTCGGTGTCCAGCACAAGACGATGTGGGGACTGGTCACGGTGAAGGGCACCTTCACCGGGCTCACGGGTGAGGGCGAGGTGGGTCCCGACGGGTCCGCCACCGGCTCGATCACGCTGAACGCCGCCTCCCTGGACACCAAGAACGCCAAGCGCGACACGCATCTGCGGTCCGGGCACTTCTTCGACGCCGACTGGCACCCCGAGCTCACCTTCGTCGTGCGCAGCGCGAAGCCCGGGGCCGACGGCGCCGTCGAGGTCGCCGGTCAGCTCACCGTGCGCGGTATCAGCCGTCCGCAGTCCTTCACCGCGCGCCTCGCGGAGGCGAGCGCCGACGCGGTCACGCTGACGGCGGAGTTCACCGTGGACCGGGAGCAGTTCGGCATGGGCTGGAACCAGATGGGCATGATCCGTGGCCGCACCACCGTCACGGCGTCCCTTCGCTTCGCCCGGGCGACATCCTGACGGGTGTGCGTGACGCCCCGCACGGGCATGGTCCGCGCGGGGCGAGGATGATGCCGAGGCGGTGACGCCCCCTCGGTTCCGGACGCCTGTCGCCCAGTTCCCCGCGGACCCTGAGGGGTGCGGTGGGCGCTAGGTGAGTTCGACCTGGTACAGGTCGGTGCGGGCGATCGCGGCGTCGCGTTCCCCGGAGAGGGCGGTGCGGCGCTCGTCGGCCATGAAGGCGTCGTAGCCGGACTGCGAGGTGAACTCGATCAGCTGGACCTCGGTGGGGGCGCCGTTCGTGCCGTCCGTGCGGGCGCGCTGCACCACTCGGCCATCATGCTCACCGAGCAGGGCCAGGACCTTGTCCTCGTACGCGATCAGCGCCTCGGCGGCACCCGGCCGGGCCCACAACAGCACGCACAGTTGCACTGGTTGAACCGCCACAGTGCCCGACCCTACAGGCGGCACGCGGTGTGCGTCCCTCAGTGCTCCCCGAGGAACGCGAGAAGCTCGGCGAGCAGGCGGGCCGGTGCGTCCAGGGGCACCAGGTGCCCGGCGCCGGGGACCGGCCGCAACCTCGCGCCGGGGATCAGCGAGGCCAGCTCCTCGCCCTTGGCGAACGGGATCCAGGTGTCCTCGGTGCCCCAGCACACGGTCACCGGCAGGCGCACCGAGGGATACAGCTTCTGGATCTCGTCGGTGTACCGCTGGTCCGCCTGCGCGATCTGCCGGTAGAAGGCGGCCTGACCGGTCGCGTCCGCCCAGGGGGCGACGAGCGCGTCCAGCGCGCCGGGCAGCAGCCCCCGGTGGCTCGCGGAGCCCACGTACTCCCGCACCAGTGCCCGGTGCAGTGCGCCGGGAAGCTGCTCGAAGACCGGCGCGTTCGCTCCCACGAGCCGGAAGAACGGCGACCCCCAGGGAGCCAGCGCCACCGGGTCGACCAGCGCGAGCCGCCGGTAGTCCGCCCCGTGCAGCAGATGCGCGCGCAGGGCCACGCACCCGCCGAAGTCGTGGGCCACGACGGAGGGCCGGTCCAGTCCCCAGTGCGCCAGCAGCCGCGTGAACACCTCCCCCTGGGCGCCGAGCGAGACGTCCTGCCCGTCGTACATCTCGGAGCTGCCGTACCCCGCCATGTCCCACACGAAGACCTGCCGGCCCCCGGCGGCCAGCGCGGGGGCGATCTCGTGCCACACGTACGAGGAGAAGGGCGTACCGTGCAGCAGCACGACCGGCTCCCCGCCCGGGTCCCCCCACCGGTCCCAGCGGACCGTCCCCGACGACGTCCGCAGACTCTCCCGCAACTGCCAGGAACTCAAGGTTTCGTCCCTTCCACTGGGTGCACCACGCCGTCATGGCCGCCGCCTGCTGGTGGAACCGGCCTCCCGCCAACCTGCCCCGTCCGGAGGACTTCAGGCGGGCAGCGCGGCCAGCCACTCCGTCAGGAGCTTGTTCGTCTCGGCGGGGCGTTCCTGCTGGATCCAGTGGCCGCAGCCGTCGAGGATGTGGGAGGAGACCAGGCCGGGCAGCGTGTTCGGGTACGCCTTGATCGCGTCGGCCAGCCAGAGGGTGGGGCCGTCCAGGCTGCCGCCGACGAACAGTGAGGGCTGGGTGATGGGGGCGCCGTCGAACCCGGCGAGGTCCTCCCAGTCGCGGTCCACGTTCCGGTAGCGGGCCAGCGCCCCGCTCATGCCGGTCCGTTCGAACTCCCCGGCGTACACGTCGAGATCGTCCTCGCTCAGCCAGGCGGGCAGCCCGGTGGGGAACCGCTCACGCAGCGTCCCGCCCCGGCTGACGGCGAACGGTCCGGACGCCACCGGTGCGGCCATGCCCTCCGCGGACAGTGCCGCGTAGAAGCCCGCGAGCCAGCCGCGCACGTCGGGCTCCATCTCGCTCTCGGCCCGGCCGGGTTCCTGGAAGTAGGAGATGTAGAACTCCTCGTCGCCGCCGGCCATCGCGCCGAACACCTCCGTGGGCCTCGGCCCGCCGCGCGGCGAGTAGGGGACGCTGAGCAGCCCCACCGCGCGGAAGACGTCCGGCCTGACCAGGGCGGAGTTGGCGGCGATGGGCGCCCCCCAGTCGTGGCCGACGATCACCGCGGACTCCTCCCCGAGGGCCTCCACCACCGCCGCGTTGTCCGCCACCAGTTCCAGCATCCGGTACGCGTCGATCCCGCTGGGCCTGGAGGAGCGGCCGTAGCCCCGGACGTCGATGGCGACCGCGCGGTACCCGGCGTCGGCCAGGGCCGGAAGCTGGTGGCGCCAGGAGTACCAGGACTCCGGGAAGCCGTGCACGAGCAGGACCAGCGGGCCGGTGCCCTGCTCCACCAGGTGGATCCGCCCCGCCGGCGAGGGAACCAACCGGTGCCTGACGTCCAGGGCCCGCTGCGACATGAATGCTCCCCATCCCTCGATGCGCTCTGTGGCGGACCGTGCGCTGTGAGCCGGGCCGTGCGTTCTGTGCCCGCGCGTGCGCTCTCTGTCCGACCGTGCGCTCTGTGCCCGCCGCGTGCGCTCTTCGCCCGACCGTGCCGAACGACTTCCGATCATGCGGCGAACGCCCCGGGCAGCGCGACCCGTTTTGCCGCCCCCGCAAAACCCGTCGCCGAAGAGCTGCCCACCCGGCATGGCGGTAACCCGTTGGAAGCTGTCGGCAATGCCTCTGGGAGGCGTACGGGCACGGCCGTACGGTCATGAACCGTTCCCGCACCCGCCTCGGACGAAGGCACCGCCATGCAGTACGCCATACCCGTCGTCATCGGTCTCCTCTACGCCCTGCTGATGTCCCTCATCCGCGAACCGCACCGGCGGCGCCTCAACGCGGTCATGGTCGCCAGAGCTGGGGCCGCGTACCTCAGTGGCGGCGGCCTGGGCGGCTGGGAGTTCGCCTTCACAGCCGTCGTCACGTACGTCGCCTACCGGGGCCTGGAGTCGTGGACCCTCATCGGCGTCGGCTGGCTGCTGCACACCGCCTGGGACGTCGTGCACCACATCAAGGGCAGTCCGATCATCCCCTTCCTCCATGACTCTTCGCTGGGCTGCGCGATCTGCGACCCGGTCATGGCGCTGTGGTGCCTGGCAGGAGGCCGGACACCGCGCGACATCCTCGGGACCCCGGGAAGAGCGTGATCGCGGGCGGGCCACGCCCCGTGTCACGGGTCGGTGGCCCCAACCTCCCCCCGTTTCCGGCGCCTTGCCGTGGTGTGAATCACGTCTGTGGATATGAGCACCGCACCTGTGGATCTCCGTAGCTGACTGGGACAGCCGAGACGCGGGTGCAAGGATGAACCGCCATGACTGCTGGACGGTGTTCTCGTGCGCTGAGGGCCGCGGTGTTCGCGGCCGTCTGCGTGCTGTTCGCCGTGCAGGGGCACGTGATGACGTCCGGTGTCGAGGTGCCCTGGTGGGCGCTCGTCGCCGGGACCCTGGCAACGGGCGGGACGGTGTGGTGCCTCGCCCACCGCGAACGCGGGCTTCTCGCGGTCGGTTCCGTCGCGGTCACCACCCAGGTGGCCCTCCACGCGCTGTTCTCCCTCGCCCAGGCGGTCGAGCGGCCCGGACCGGCCGGCGGGGCGCCCCTCGCCGAGCGGTGGGTGCGTTACGTACTGTGCTCGCCACCGGGGACCGGTGACGCGGCCCACGGTGCCGCGACCACCGCGCACCCCACGGGCCACGGCATCGACGGCGTGGCGCCCGCGGACTCGTCACTCATGGACGCGTCGGGGCCGATGGCCTCGGTGGCCTCTATGGGCGGCACGGGCGGCATGGACGTGCTGGGTCATTCGGGGCACGCCATGGGCGGCATGTCCTCGACGGGCATGCTCGTGGTCCACCTGGTCGCCGCCCTGCTCGGCGGAGTGTGGCTCGCCCACGGCGAGCGCGCCGCCTTCCGCGTCCTGCGGGTTCTCGCCGGGTGGTTCGTCGCGCCGCTGCGCCTGCTGCTCCGGCTGCCCGCGCCGCCGCACCGCCCGCGCGTCCGCGCCCGCCGGGGCGGCTCGGACCGGCTGCTGCGGCAGCTCCTCCTCGTCCACGCCCTCACCTCCCGGGGTCCGCCCGCCCAGGCCGCTGTCCTCTGACGACAGCCGGTTCCCCGGGGCCTGACCCGGAGGCGTCGCCGACATCCCACTCGTCGACGTCCCGTTCGTCGACATCCCACTCGTCGCTTCGCCGACGCTCCGCTCCTCGCCTCGGGCATCGGTCGCGCGCCTCCGTGCGGCCGTACGTCATCGACCACCGGAACGCCCGCGCCCCTGCGCGGCTCCGGTTCCAGGACTCCCGAGAAGGACACCAGGTGTTCACTCCTGCCCTGCCGACGGCACTGCCCCCGTCCCACGACGAGTCGATAACCGCCTGGGCGCTCGCCGCGCGCGGCGGCGACGCCGAGGCCGTCGAGAAGTTCGTCCGCGCCCTGCACCGGGACGTCATCCGCTACGTCACCCACCTCGGCGCCGACCCGCAGTCCGCCGACGACCTGACCCAGGACACCTTCCTGCGGGCACTCGGCAGCCTGCACCGCTTCGAGGGCCGCTCCTCGGCGCGCAGTTGGCTGCTGGCCATCGCCCGCCGCGCCGTGATCGACAGCATCCGGCACGCCGCCGCCCGGCCCCGCCTGTCCGACACCGACGACTGGCAGTCCGCGGCCGAACGTGTCCAGCCGCGCGGCCTGCCCGGCTTCGACGACGGCATCGCCCTCGCGGAACTGCTGGCCGCGCTGCCCGGCGAACGCCGTGAGGCGTTCGTGCTGACCCAGTTGCTGGGACTGCCCTACGAGGAGGCGGCGCGCGTCAGCGGCTGCCCGGTGGGCACGGTGCGCTCCCGCGTGGCCCGCGCGCGCTGCTCACTGATCGAGTCGCTGTACGAGGCGGAAGGGCCCCAACTGGTGGCCGCGGCCGCCGCCTGACGACCCGTACGGTCGCCCTCGCCCTCGCCCTCGCCCTCGCCTTCGGGTGCGGGCGGCGGCGACCGGGCGGGTCCTGCGCGGACGGGTGAGCTCAGGTGCTCGCGCGCGGGGGAGGAGAACACCCGGCCCCGCGTCTCGTCGCCGCGCTCGCGACCCGCAGGGGTGGCCCACCCGCGACCCCAGACGGTGGCCGGCCTGGAGCTCGGCCCGCGCTCCCGCTCAGGGCACGGCCGGCCCGGTGATGAGCCGGCCTTCCTCGTCGTACGGCCAGACGTTGGGGACGCAGCCGTTCATGCCCTTGATCTGCTGCATCATCGCCGGTGCCGGTTTGCCCTTGCCGGGGCACCCGACATGGCCGTGGCCGAGGAAGTGACCGACCTCGTGGTTGACGATGAGCGCGCGGTAGGACAGAACGTCCTTGGCGTACACGGGTGTTGCCAGCTGCCAGCGCTTGAGGTTCACCATGACGTCCTCGCCGACGCGGCAGTTGACCTCACCGCGGGTGTTCAGCCCGGACCGCCCACAGATCTTGTCGACGGTGCCCGGGGTCGCGACCCGGACGGCGAAGTCGGTGGCGCCGCCGGAGACCCGCTGGAACGCCGACCGGCCGTTCGCCGTCCACCCGCGCGGGTCACCCAGGATGCGTTCCACTTCCTGGGCGACGTCCTCGGCGGACAGGGCTATGCCGTCCTCGACGTCGACCCGGTACCGGAACGGGGTTCTGCCCTCGCCCACCTTGTCACTTCCGCCGGAGGCCGTCGCGAACGTTCCCGGCCCGGTCGAGGGGATGTCGATCTTCTCGACCCGGGAGGGGGCCGGGGTGCCGGGCGCGGCGGAGGAACTCGGTGTGCCCGAGGGGCTCCGGGGGGCGGAGGGGCTCGGCGTGGTCCGGGACGGGGCGGAGGTGGGCCTGGCCCGCGTGGTGGACGCGGCCTCGCCCGGTAAGTCTCCCTTGTCTCCCGCATCCCACCCCACGGCGGCGAATCCGGCGGCCCCGAGAACGGCCACCGCCGCCAGGCCTCCCAGCCAGGTTCCCTTGCCCCGGCTGCCTCGACGCCGTCGGCGCCCGGCGCCAGGACCGCCCGCAGAGCGGCGGGAGCGGGAAGGCTTGGGTTCGTGTGCGGTCATGTTCTTTCAGAGTGTGATGAGCATGTGATCGGATGTGGCTGAAGCGATCACGAAACAGTAACGGATGATCAGTGTGGGTGTGAGGCTTCTTCGTTGAGGCCCTGGGGGCAGCCATGTGCGTCTGCTCGCAGGCGGTGTCAGGCCCCGGCGGTGCGCTGGCCCTGAAGGGACGTCACCGATGCGCACGGCTGGGTGATGTTGACCATTCATGCGATGCCGAAACGGTCGGTGCGCATATCGAAGACGTCGCCCCACTGGCAGTGCTCGTTCAGGACCTCGACCTCAGGGCTTTGCATGATCATGCGAAAGCATGCATACTCTTCCCATGTCCAAGGTCCTCACCTCCCTTCCCGCCGGCGAGCGCGTCGGCATCGCCTTCTCGGGCGGCCTCGACACGTCGGTCGCGGTCGCGTGGATGCGGGACAAGGGTGCCGTCCCGTGCACCTACACCGCCGACATCGGTCAGTACGACGAGCCCGACATCGCCTCGGTGCCCGGCCGTGCGCAGACCTACGGCGCCGAGATCGCGCGGCTGATCGACTGCCGCGCCGCACTGGTCGAGGAGGGCCTGGCCGCGCTCACCTGCGGGGCGTTCCACATCCGCTCGGGCGGGCGTGCCTACTTCAACACCACGCCGCTCGGCCGCGCCGTCACGGGCACGCTCCTGGTCAGGGCGATGCTCGAGGACGACGTGCAGATCTGGGGCGACGGCTCGACCTTCAAGGGCAACGACATCGAGCGGTTCTACCGCTACGGCCTGCTCGCCAACCCGCACCTGAGGATCTACAAGCCCTGGCTGGACGCCGACTTCGTCACCGAGCTCGGCGGCCGCAAGGAAATGTCGGAGTGGCTGCTCGCCCACGACCTGCCCTACCGGGACTCGACGGAGAAGGCGTACTCCACCGACGCCAACATCTGGGGCGCCACCCACGAGGCCAAGACCCTGGAGCACCTGGACACCGGCATCGAGACCGTCGAGCCCATCATGGGCGTGCGGTTCTGGGACCCCGAGGTCGAGATCCTCACCGAGGACGTGACGATCGGCTTCGACCAGGGCCGTCCGGTGACGATCAACGGCAAGGAGTTCGACTCGCCCGTCGACCTGGTCATGGAGGCCAACGCCATCGGCGGCCGCCACGGTCTCGGCATGTCGGACCAGATCGAGAACCGGATCATCGAGGCCAAGAGCCGCGGCATCTACGAGGCCCCCGGCATGGCCCTGCTGCACGCCGCGTACGAGCGCCTGGTCAACGCGATCCACAACGAGGACACCCTCGCCCAGTACCACAACGAGGGACGGCGCCTCGGCCGGCTGATGTACGAGGGCCGCTGGCTGGACCCGCAGGCGCTGATGATCCGCGAGTCGCTGCAGCGCTGGGTCGGCTCGGCCGTCACCGGTGAGGTCACGCTGCGGCTGCGGCGCGGCGAGGACTACTCGATCCTCGACACCACGGGCCCGGCGTTCAGCTACCACCCGGACAAGCTGTCCATGGAACGCACCGAGGACTCAGCGTTCGGCCCGGTGGACCGGATCGGCCAGCTCACCATGCGCAACCTCGACATCGCCGACTCGCGCGCCAAGCTGGAGCAGTACGCCGGGCTCGGCCTGATCGGCACCGGCAGCCCCGCCACCATCGGTGCCGCCCAGGCGGCCGCGACCGGCCTGATCGGCGCCCTCCCGGAGGGCGGCGCCGAAGCCATCGCCTCCCGCGGCGAGGTCTCCGGCGACGACGAACTGCTGGACCGCGCCGCGATGGAGTTCGGCACGGACTGACTCCCGCCGAGCCGGGGCCGCACCGCCGGGCCGGGCCCGCCCGCTCGGTTGGGCCGCCCGCCCGGCCGGGGGCCGCTCGGTCGGTCTGGGCCGTTTGCCGGGCCGGGGCCGCTCGCTCGGTTGGGGACGCTTACTGGGTCAGGGCCGCCCGCTCGGCCGGGGGCCGCCCGCTCGGCCGGGGGCCGCCCGCTCGGTGGGGCCGCTTGCCGAGCTGGGCCTCCCAAGCAGCGGGCGCCGCTCGCCGGGCCGGGGCCGCCCTGCCGGGGCCGCCCGCCGGCCGGGGGCCGCCCCTCGGTGTGGCCGCTTGCCCTGCCAGGGCCGCCCGCTCGGTTGGGGGCCCGCTCGGCCGGGGGCCGCCCGCCGGGCCGGTGCTTGCCGAGCCGGTGCCTCCCAAGCAGCGGGCGCCGCTCGTCGGGCCAGGCCCGCCCTGCCGGGGCCGCCCCCTCGGTGGGGCCGCTCCGGGCCGCGACCGCTTGCTCGGTCGGGGGCCCGCTCGGTCGGTCGGGGCCGCTTGCCGAGCCGGGGCCCCCGCAAGCAGCGGGCGCCGCTCGCCGGGCCGGGGGCCGCCCGCCCGGCCGGGGTCTCCCAAGCAGCAGGCACCGCCCGCCCGGGCAGGGACGCACCGCGGTGAAGGACCGGCTCGACGCCCTCGGCGCCGAGCCGGTCCTTCACCGTTTCCGGACCCGGCCCCCGACTCCGGCTCCCCGCTCCTCACAGCCGCAGGACAATGAGGGCGGTGTCGTCCGTCGTACCGGTGGGCGGCAGGAGGTCGTCCAGCAGGGCGTCGGCCAGGGCCTCGGGGGCGAGGCGCCGGTGATCGGTGAGAGAGCCGGCGAGTCGGTCCAGCCCCTTGTCGATGTCCTCGGTGCGGCGCTCGATCAGCCCATCGGTGTACAGGACCAGGACCGTGCCCTCGGTGAAGGACGTACGGGCCTGCACCCGGGGGAGGTGCTCGGGCCGCGCTCCGAGCGGCGGGTCGGTGGCCTGGTCGAGGAAGACCACCGTGCCGTCGGGGCGGAGCACGGCGGGCGGAAGGTGACCGGCGCAGCTGTAGGTGATCGACCGGTCGCCCCAGTCCACGAACGTCGCCGCCGCGGTGGTCGACTCGGCGCCGCCGACGGAGCGGGAGTACAGCCCCAGGGCGTCCAGGGCCTGCGCCGGGCCGTCGGCGACACGGCAGGCCGCGCTCAGGGCGCTGCGCAGCTGCCCCATGGCGCAGGCGGCCGCCAGTCCGCTGCCGACCACGTCGCCCACGGCGACCGCCAGGCTCTCGCCCGGCAGGTCGACCAGGTCGTACCAGTCGCCGCACACGTTCAGGGAACCCACGGCGGGCCGGTAGCGCACGGCCGCTCCGTGCGGCCCGCTCGCGCCGGGCGGTGGCAGCATCGCCGCCTGCAGGGCCAGGGCGACCTCGCGTTCGCGGGCGTGCGCCTGGCGCAGCCGTTCGTTGACCTCCTGCAGTTCGCGGGCCCGCGTGTACAGCTCGGCCTCCAGTACACGGGCCTCTCTGTCGTCGTCCCGCCGGCCGAACGCGTGGATGAGGTCGGTGACCTCCTCCACCCGGTGGATGATCAGCTGCACCCGCCCCTCGGAGTCGTGGACCGGGGCGTTGACCGGGCTCCAGTAGTGCTCGTCCCAGTGGCCGGGCCGCGCGGGGTCCTCGATGTCGTAGCGGAGCAGTGCCATCGTGTCGCGCTCGCCGGTGGCCGCCGCGCGGCGCATCGACGCCTCGGTCTCCCGCATGCCGGCCGCGGCCGGTTCGTTGGGGTTCTCGGGGAAGACGTCGAAGATGTAGCGGCCCACCAGCTGCTCCCGGGTGCGCCCGGTCAGCCGTACGAAGTCGTCGTTGGCGTCGGCGTACACCAGGTCGGGTGTCAGCAGCGCGACCATGCCGGGCAGGGCCCGGAAGACCGCCCCGTAGTCGATCTGCGGTTGGCTCATGGGCCGCCTGCCTCCGCGCCGAGCGTCTCCGTGCTGTTCCACGATAGAAGCGAACCCGCCACGCGGCCCCCGCACGGCGCCCGACGGTGCACGAGGGGCCCGGAGCGGGTCGCGCGCCGGCAGGCGAGCCGCCGTGCGGCGGCCTCCACGCGCGGCCCGTGCGCCGGCGAACCAAACCGGTCGCTGCGGCGGCCGCCTGGTTGCTAGCGTGCGGCCGTGGATCTGTTCTCACGCTCGTGGACGGCGTTGCGCACGGCGGTCGCCGAACTCCCGGACGAGGATTTCACCCGCCCCTCCGGCTGTACCGGCTGGCTCGTACGGGACCTGGTGTGCCACCTGGTCATCGACGCCCAGGACGTCCTGATCACCCTCGTCACACCGGCCGATGCCGAACCCACGCGCGACGAGGCGACCTACTGGCACATCGCCCACGCCCCGCCGGCCGGCGACGACCCGCTCGACGCGCTGACCGTGCGGATGGCGGCCGCGTACGAGGAGCCCTGGCTGCTCAGGTTCCACCTCGACGACGTCGGCTCCGCCGCCGGCCGCGCCGCCGGACTCGCCGACCCGAACCTCCGGGTCCGCACGCGCGACGAGGTGATCACCGTCGCCGACTACCTCTCCGCGTACGTCATGGAGTGGACCCTGCACCACCTCGACCTGGTCGCCCACCTCCCGGACACCGCGGGACCGCCCACCGAGTGCCTCGCCCGTTCCCGCGCCATGCTGGAGAAGATCGCCGGCTCCGCGTTCCCCGCGTCCTTCTCCGACAAGGACGCGCTGCTGATCGGCACCGGCCGCCGCGAGCCGACCGGAGCGGAGAGGTCCGCCCTGGGCGAGCTGGGGGCGAGACTCCCGCTGATCCTGGGCTGACCGCGATGCCCCGTCGGCCGCCCCGGGCCCGGACCGGCACGTCACCTGCGGGCGGGTGTCCGCAGGGCGAGGAGGGCGACGTCGTCGTCGTTTCGGGCCGGCCGGACCCTGCGCAGCAGCTGGTTGGTGAAGGAGGCCAGGGGGCGGTGGGCGAGGGCGGCCGCGTGCCGGTGCAGCCGGTCCAGACCGTCGTCGAGGGTTTGTCCGGGCGCCTCGATCAGGCCGTCGGTGTACAGCACGAGCGTGGACCCGGGCGGCAGCAGGGCGGTGGCGTCGGGACGGGGGGAGCCGACCGCGGTGCCCAGGAGGACGCCGTGCCCGTCCGTGAGGTGGGTGGCCAGGCCGTCGTGGCTGATGAGCAGGGGCGGCGGGTGACCCGCATTGGTCCAGGACAGCTTCCAGTGGCCGTCGTCCGCCTCTTCGATGCGGGCGAGAACCATGGTGGCCATGGTGACGTCGGTGATGTGCTGGATCGCCTCGTCGAGCCGTTCGACTATCCGGCTGGGCGGTTCGTGCTGGGACCAGGCGTAGGCGCGGAGCATGTTGCGCACCTGTGCCATGCCGGCCGCGGCCTCCAGATCGTGGCCGACGACGTCTCCGATGGCCAGGGCGGTGGCGCCGTCGGGCAGGGGGAAGGCGTCGTACCAGTCGCCGCCGACCTGTGAGGCGTCGGGGGCGGGCAGGTAGCGGACGGTCATCTGCAGCCCGGGCACGCGCGGCATCTGGGGCAGCAGGTGGTTCTGCATGGTCTCGGCGACCTTGCGCTGGCGCTGGTAGAGGCGGGCGTTGTCCAGGGCGAGCCCGGCGCGGCGGGCGATGTCCTCGAGCAGGGGGAGATCGGCGGGGGTGAAGTTCCCCGGATGCCCGGCGCGGCCGAGGGTGAGGGCTCCGAGGACCTCGCGGGTGCTGCGGATGGGGGCTATGGCCGCGGAGCGGATACCGGTGGCGTCGAACAGGCGGCGCTGTTCGACCGCGATGCCGGAATCCGGTTCCCGCTGGTAGGTCTCGGGTCCGGCCACCGTGGAGGCGACCCCCCGCAGGGCCCTGGACAGGGGCATCGGGGACTCCTCCGGGATCGGCGGCATCGGGCCCTGCAGGTCCTCGTGGTGTACCAGGGTGTCGCCGTCGGCGTGGACGACGGCGGTGCGCCAGACCTCGTCGCGCTCGGTGATCAGATCGATGACGGCCCAGTCCGCCAGCCGGGGGACGACCAGGTCCACCAGCCGCCGCAGCGTCTCCTCCACGTCGAGGGTGGAGGTCAGCTGTGTGGTCGTCTCCGCCAGCAGCGCGAGCCGTTCGAGCTCCGGGAGCGGCTCGGCGTCGGCCTGCGCCGGCCTCGGCCGCGCGCCGGTTTCCCGGGCGTCGTCGAAGGCGTGGAAGACGACGAGCGTTCCGCCCCCGCCACCGCCGGTGTCGTACGGGGTGATCAGCCAGGAGACGGTCAGGACGGAGCCGTCCCCGCGTACGAAGTAGTCCTCCTCGGCCTGGGCGGTGCGCCCGGCGTGGAACGCCTGCCGCATGGCGCACCGGCTTCTCGGCAACGGCCGGCCGTGGGCGTCCCGGTGCAGCACATCGTGCGCGTCGCGGCCGAGAAGCTCCTCGACGGGCCGGGCCAGCGCCTGTTCGGCGTGGGCGTTGACCGCGAGGATGCGGCCCTGTTCGTCCACCACGTAGGCCCCGGTCCCGATGGCGTCCAGGGACCGGGTGAGTAGGACAGCGGGCGCTGCCGTGGCCTGCTGTCTTGCGCGGATCTCGGCCTGTTCCGGCCCTGCCATCGCTCTTCTCCTCGCTGATCGGCCACTGGCCCGCCGGCCGGCGGCACGTCCGCCCAGCCGGAGGTCCGCTCGGCGGCATGACCACCGGCCGGCGTGTCCTTTCCTGATGCCCCGGCTTCGCCCTTGAACGCGTACGGGAAACCGGGTAAGAAAGGCCGCCGCCCCGAACCCGTTGACGGCTGCGAGGCCGCGACCAGCCGGGTACCCGGCGAAAGCCCGGGCGTCTCGCGCTCAGCGGTGGAGGTAGAAGCGGATCGTCGTGCCGTTCGTGCCGGTGTGCAGGCGCACCAGGTCGGCGAGGTGGTTGACCATCAGCAGTCCGCGCCCGCCGGGCATGCCGGGCTCGGCGGGGCGCCGTCCGGCCAGGGGATCAGTCAGCCGGCCCGCGTCGTGCACCTCGCAGACGACCTGCTCGCCTTCCGCCCAGATCCGCAGTGTCCCTGATCCGGCGCCGTGGACGATGCTGTTCGTGGTCAGCTCCGCCACCGCCAGCGCCAGATCCTCCAGCCGCGGCCCCGACATGCCGAGCTGCCGGCCCTGCTCCACCGCGAAGTGCCGCGCGCCGGGCAGCGTCCCGGCGGCGAAACCGAACCGCGCCGCGCCCGGCGGACACGGCAGCTGCTCGTTGTAGCGGGCGACGGCCTCCTCCGGGCCGTAGTCCGGGGAGGCGGCCTCGCCGTCCTCGTCGATGACCAGCGGATGGGTCGCCCACGCGTCGGCCAGCACCCGCTTGTCCAGCCGGTCGGCGTCGTACGGGCACAGGATGCTCACCTCCCGCCCGGCGAACGCCGCGTTGATCAGGGCCTCGTGCTGCACGCACGCCGGGTACTCCAGAGCGGTTCGGCCCGGCCAGATCGGCTCGCCGATGATCCGCACCCGCCCGGCGGGCCGGGTGGGCTGTGCGTCGGCGAAGGCGCGCAGCACCCAGGGGATGATCCGGCCGGGGTTGCGGCCGTCCTTGGTCATGTCGGTGAAGTGGACCTTCTCGGCGTACGCGCCGAGCCCGTCGCGGACCAGCCGCAGCCGGTCCGGTGGGGCGGCTATCGCCACGGGTTCCCCCGCTGCCAGGCCCTCCAGGAGGAACGGCACCGTCCCGGCGACGTACTGGTCGTCGCCACGGTAGAACAACGCCGGGTGGACAAACGGCTCGAGGACGGCTGCATGCGTCACGGCGCCACCTCAATCACGTCCAGTCCTGGCCACAGAGTGTCCAGTATGCGGGGCAGCTGCCGCGGCGGCTGGTGCACCACGATCCGCCGCCCAACCGGCAGGGCCTGGGCACACATCACCAGATCGGTCACTCCTCCCACGTCGATGAACGCGACCTGGTCCAGATCCACATGGACGGCACCCTGACCACGCCGGGCCAGCTCGTTCAGCGCGTCCCGCCAGAGACGGCGGGTGGTCGCACTGACCTCCCCCACGACGCGCAGACCAGGCCGCCCACCGAGTGGGTACACCTCAAGCCCTGTCACGTAAAGCGGTGAGGCAGCCGGGTGCCCGTCCGGGCCGGAGGGGATCTTCATGCCGTTCCCTTCATCCCGTACGTCCGGCATCCGCACCACACAATCTCCTCCACGTACCCCGGACGGGCACGTCAATGCCTGCAGTGTCGCTCAACTGCCCGTCGGCTTCGGAAGCGGGAGTCCCGAGCGGGTGGGCGCCCGGGTGACCCGATGCGGTCATCCCGGGCTCGTGGGTATCCGCTCCGGCCCCTCGCTCGTCGCCCGAGGGTGTGCGGAGGTGATCGCGGGCTGCCGCGAGCCGTTCGTCGGGGCCGCTGACGCGGCGTTCGTCCGGGCGACCGCGGCCGCCAGCTGGTCCCGCACGGTCTGGGGGAGCGTGGTTCCGTGAACGGCGCTCACCAGGGTGCAGGCCAGGTGGTGCAGCTTGGTGTTGGTGTTCTGGGACGTCTTGACCAGCACGGTCCAGGCCGCCTCGGGGCTGAGGCTGAAGGAGGCCATCAGGATGCCGCGGGCCAGGTCGATGGTCGGCCGGGTCCGCATGGCCCGCCGCAGCTGGTCGACCTCGCTGCGCAGGGCCTGGCCGGTGGCCTCGCCCGGGTCAGTGTCGTGGCCGTCGCGGTCCGCCCTGTGCGAGGTGTCCGGTGTGTGGCGGGAGAACAGCGCCTTGGCGCCGGTCAGGTCGAGCAGTCGCTCGACCGCGGGACTGCTGCCGCGGAGGGCGACGGTCTTGCCCTGGCTCAGGGCCCTCTGACGCAGGTCGAGCAGGAGGTTGAGCCCGGCGCAGTCGCAGAATCCGACCCCGTCCAGGTCCAGGTCGATGCCACTGCCCGACCGGCACAGGGCGTCGTGCAGATCGTCCTGGATCTGCCGGGCCTCGACATCGAGTTCGCCCCGCACGGTCACGTTCACCCGGTCACCGTCCGGCACGGTTTCGACCGTCGCCGGGCACGGCGGGAGCGCCATCGGTCCGCTGCCGCTCTTCGCGCGGTCAGCGCCCGTCACACGGTGGGGCCGCGCGGGGCGCGCAGGCTCCGGCATACCGCTGTCTCCCCTGTCCCGACGGTTGTCTGCGCTCCCAGATTCGCCTCCCACCCCTACGTACGTCAACTGATACATGAAATGTGGTACGTGTTTTTGAGTGCGGGAACGGCTGGTCGGTAAAGTCGGACCATGGACGGAGTGCCTGAGCCCCACACCGGATGGACCTTCCTGACCAACCATGCCCGCGTGCTGGCAGCCATCGCCGACAATCACAACGCCCGCATCCGGGACATCGCCGCGCACTGCCGGCTCACCGAACGTGCCGTCCAGAAGATCATTTCCGACCTGGAGCGGGACGGTTACCTCTCCCACACCCGGGAGGGACGCACCAACACCTACCGCATCGACCCCGGCAAGGTGCTGCGTCACCCGGCCGAAGCCGGTCTGACCGTGGCCTCACTGCTGTCCTGGCTGGTGAAGGACGAGGCCGACCGCGCCATGGCCCCGAGCGACCAAGGCCGGTCACACGCCACGCCGTGACCTCGCGGGGCGACAGGACACCAGGTCGGCCCGTGCTCCCGCACATATCGAGGCGGATCGCCGACCCGCTTCCCGGCACACCGTGGGGCTGCCGGAAACCGGCATGATCGGTACCGTTTCGCCCGCCGCGTGGCTCCGGGGCGCGAGTGTGCCGACCGGCGCGGGACGCGACGTGCGGTGGGCGATGGCCCGGAGGTGCCGGCGGGGCGTGCAGACCAAGGGCATCCGGCCGTGGACCGGGGAGGGCGGCCACGGAACAGCCGACCGGGGTGGCTGGAAGGACCCGGAGTGTCGACGCCTGCACGAGGTGGGCATGAAGGGGGCGTAAAGACTGCCGGGAACTGGCAATGTCCTGTGGCGGGCCCGCATGGGAGCATGCGTGCGCAGGGGGCGTCGTGCGAAGGAGGGGGGCGCATGAACTGGTTTCTGGGGCTGGGCATCGCGGGGCTGGTGCTGCTGGCCCTCTCGTTGGTCTTCGACGGGATTCTTGAGGGCGTGCTCGACGGGGTGCTCGACGGCGTCTTCGACGGCTGGCTGTCGCTGCCCGTCGTTGCCGGGTTCGTGTCGATGCTCGGTTTCAGCGGTGCGATCGTGCTCGGCACCACCGGGCTGGGCGCCACCGGGGCCACAGGCGTCGGGGTGCTGGCGGGTGTCGGCGCGGGCTGGGCGACGTACCGGCTCAGCCGCGCCCTGATGAGCGACGAGACCGCCCCCGCCCCGCGCGGAGACGATCTCGTCGGCAGTTCCGCCTCGGTCGTCACGGCCATTCCGGCCGAGGGATACGGCGAGGTGATGGTGTATCTCGCCGGGCAGCCGCTGAAGCTCGCCGCGAGAAGTCACGTGCCCGTTGCGCGGGGCGCCGACGTGTGGGTGGAAGCGGCGCTCTCGGCGACGTCCGTGCAGGTCCGACCCGTCGAGCGCTGACGGGTACGCCACCCTCCGGGCCCTTCGCGCCCTCGGTACCCGCCCGTCTCGTACCCGCCTGCCTGCCTCTGTCTCCGTGTTCTGCCTCCGTCTCCGTCCCTGCCTCCGTCTCCGTCTCTGGTCCCTGTCTCCGTCTCCGTCTCTGTCTCTCGCTCCGTCTCTGTTCCTGATCCGATTCCGTTCGCCGTCCCCCGGGAGGGCTGAGGGGGTTTATCCAATGAGTCCTGTCGTCGTCGCCGTGGTGGGAGTCGTCGTACTCCTTGTCCTGCTGGCCCTCGTGGTGGTCACCCGCTACAAGGTCGCCGGCCCCAGCGAGGCGTTCATCGTCACCGGACGGCGCGGCAAGAAGGCCACCGACCCCGAGACGGGGCGGGTGTTCACCGACAACAGCGGCCAGAAGGTCGTGGTCGGCGGGGGCGTCTTCGTCGTGCCGTTCGTGCAGCAGAAGTTCACCCTGGACCTGTCCAGCCGTCACATCCCGGTGGCCGTGCGGGGCGCGGTCACGTTGCGCGGGGTCAAGGCCAACCTGGAAGGCGTCGCCATCGTCAAGGTCGGCGGCACCGAGGACTCGATCCGTGCCGCCGCGCAGCGCTTCCTGATGCAGCAGGACGGCATCGTGGGCTTCACTCAGGAGGTGCTCTCGGGCGCGCTGCGCTCCATCGTGGGCCGGATGTCGGTGGAGGACATCATCCGGGACCGGGCCGCGTTCGCCGGGCAGGTCGCGGAGGAGGCCGAGGCCAGTCTGTCCGGGCAGGGCCTGGTGCTGGATGCCTTCCAGATCCAGGACATCACCACCGAGGGTTCCTACCTCGAGGACCTCGGACGGCCCGAGGCGGCACGCGCGAAGCAGGAGGCCGACATCGCCGAGGCCGTCGCCCGGCGCGCCTCCGAGCAGGCGCGGCTCAAGGCGGAGGAGGAGATCGCCATCGCGCAGCGGACCTTCGCGCTGAAGCAGGCGGAGATCAAGGCCGAGACGGACGAGGCCGCCGCCCGCGCCAACGCCGCCGGCCCGCTCGCCGAGGCCGCCCGGCAGCAGGAGGTGCTCAGCGAACAGGAGAAGGTCGCGGCCCGCCAGGCAGCGCTGACCGACCGTGAGCTGGACACCAAGGTGCGCAAGCCCGCCGACGCCGCCCGCTACCAGGCTGAGCAGGAGGCGGAGGCCCGCCGTATCGCGCTGGTCAAGGAGGCCGAGGCGGCCGCCGAGCGGGCCCGGCTCACCGGTGAGGGCGAGAAGGCGCAGCGCGCGGCGCTCGCCGAGGCCGTACGCCTCGAAGGCGACGCCGAGGCGGCCGCGATCGCCGCCAAGGGCGCCGCGGAGGCCGAGGCCATGCACAAGAAGGCCGACGCCTACGAGCGGTACGGCGACGCGGCCGTCCTGCAGATGATGGTCGAGGCGCTGCCGCAGGTCGTCGGCAAGGCCGCCGAGCCGCTGGCCGCCGTGGACAAGCTGACCGTCATCTCCACGGACGGCGCCGGACAGTTGCCGCGCACGGTCGCCGACAACGTCGCCCAGGGCATGGAGCTTCTCAGCTCCACCACCGGGGTGGACCTCGCCCAGCTCGTCCAGGGACTCGCCCAGGGCCGGACGGCCAAGGCGCCCTCAGCCGCCGATTCCGCCAACGGAAAGGTCACCATCACGGAGTGACCGCACGCGCGGTGCGTGAGAAGCCCGGACGGGGACAGCCCGTCCGGGCTTCCGGCGTCGGTGCGCGCGTGGGGGCGGGCCGGTTTCCGTGCTTTCTGGCGGTACTGGCAGTCTCGCGGTCACCGGCAGTCTTGCCGGCGACCGTGAACACGAGCACGCCGACGGCGGCTCCGGCGAGGGCGTGGAGCAGGGGCCGGGGCTGTCGCCGGCCGAGCAGCAGGACTGCGCTCGCGATCACGGCGAAGAGGGTGAGGCCGTAGGAGAGGTAACAAGTGAGTCAGCCCCGCATGACACGCGGCGCCGAGCCGCGGCGTGGTTCGTGGATCACGCTCGCCCCGAGTTCGCGGGCGATGCGCGCCGAGCCGCCGGTGGACCCGTTGTCCACGACGATGGCGCGTCAGCCGGGCGGAACCCGGTCGAAGTGACGCTGCCGTGGCCGGGCCGTGAGCCCGCGCCGGCCGGGCTCTCACTCTCCGCGCGGCCGGGCCCCCGCGAACTCCCGCATCCCCTCCGCGAAGCCGACCTCCGGTTTCCAGCCCAGCTCGGTGCGCAGCCGTGACGAGTCCGCCGTGATGTGCCGGACGTCCCCGAGCCGGTACTCCCCGGTCACGACGGGCTCGGGCCCGCCGCAGGCGGCGGCCAGCGCCCGCGCCATCTCGCCGACGGTGTGCGGTTCGCCGCTGCCGGTGTTGTACGCGGTGAGCACGCCGTCGGCCGTATCCGCCTCCAGCGCGGCCGCGTTGGCCGCCGCGACGTCCCGTACGTGCACGAAGTCCCGCCGCTGCCGGCCGTCCTCGAACACACGCGGGGCCTCACCCCGGGCGAGCGCCGAGCGGAAGAACGACGCGACGCCGGCGTAGGGAGTGTCCCGCGGCATCCTGGGCCCGTACACGTTGTGGTAGCGCAACGACACCGCCGCCCCGCCCGTCGACCGCGCCCACGCGGCGGCCAGGTGCTCCTGGGCCAGCTTGGTCGTCGCGTACACGTTGCGTGGATCGGCCGGCGCGTCCTCCCCGACCAGCCCCGGCGACAGCTCCTGCCCGCACACCGGACAGCGCGGTTCGAAGCGCCCGGCCGCCAGGTCGTCGACGGACCGCGGGCCCGGCCGCACGACCCCGTGGCGCGCGCAGCCGTAGCGGCCCTCCCCGTAGACCACCATCGACCCGGCCAGCACCAGCCGGCGTACGCCCCGCTCGGCCATGGCGGTGAGCAGTACGGCGGTGCCGAGGTCGTTGCGGGAGACGTACTCCGTCGCGTCGGAGAACCCTGTGCCGAGCCCGACCATCGCGGCCTGATGGCACACCGCGTCCACACCCGGCAGGGCGCGGCGGACGGCCTCCTCGTCCCGTACGTCCGCACTCGCGTCCTCGCGCATGTCGAACACGACGGGCTCGTGCCCGCGCGCCGCCAGCGCCTCTACGACATGGGACCCGATGAACCCGGCGCCGCCGGTGACCAGTACACGCATGCGCCCACGCTAGGGGGCGCCCCCCGCCCCACCACACGACCGCGCCCGCCACGTCACCGGACCGTAAGACACCGCGCACCCGGCCGTACGACCGCGCCAGGCAGGACCGCGCCCGGGAACGTCCTCACTTGGGCGGCAGGCTCGCCGCGAAGGCGTGTCCCTCACCGATCCACTCGTCGAGGACGTCGTCCTCCGTGAGAGCGGTCCCGGCGACCAGGATCCAGCCGCGCATCGGGCGGCCGGTCATGTCGAAGACGCGCGTGCCGGGCCGGGCCAGGGCCGCGTCCGAGCTGTCGGGACCGACCCGCACCATGAGATCGTCGCCGCTCACACCCACGGCCATGTTCCCGCGGTGCAGGAAGGCGATCCCGCCGAACATGCGCTTCTCGGTGACGTCCGGATCGGCACCCAGCCGATGCCTGATCCGTTCCGCCAGCCCTTCGTCGTAGGCCATGGAGGCTCCTCCTAGGCTCCGCTGAGCCTGTGTTCGAGGTCGCGCAGATCCTTCCCGAGGGAGGAACGGACCTGGCGGGCCAGGACAGGCGCGGCCAGCCGGTAGAAACCGCCCTCGCCACCCCGGACACGGATGCGGGCGAGGGTGCCCCGCGGGTCCGGCTCGAAGGTGTAGGTGACGTGCATGGGCATCGGGCCGGCCACGGAGACCATGTCCAGCAACCGGGGCGGCTCGTACGCGGCCACGCGCAGGACGTAGGCCATGCGCCGGCCGAGGAAGTGCGCCGTGCGGGTGACCTCGGCGCCCGCTCCGAAGCCGCCCCCGTCCGCCTCCCGGGTCAGCTCCGCGGTGCGGATCCCCTGGGTCCACTCGGCGTCGTGGCGCCAGTCCATCGCATACCCGGCCACCACCTCGGGCGGGAGCGGGATCACGCGCTCCGCGGACACGTCGACTGCCATGGGACCAGCATCCGCCGGACGGGAAGCGAGCGCACGAGGAACCGTTCGGTCTGCCCGCCCGCAAGCAGCATCGGCACCCGCTCGGGCGCGTCGTAAGGATTCCGTCATCACCTCGGGGGTACGGGACGGCGGCCCGCGTCTGTTGAATGGGCGCAGAAGACGGGTGACTTCCCAGGAGGAGCGGCGAGGATGGGGCGCGTGCGGAAGGTACTGACCAGGCCGTTGGGCATCGTGGTGCTGGTGTTGGCGGTCGGCGGAGCCGGCTTCGGGCTGTACTGGTTCCAGCCGTGGAAGCTGTGGCAGGACGAGACCGTCGAGGAGGCCCTGCCCGGCGTCGTGGAGACAACCGCGCCTCCCGCCGCGACGCCGCCGGAGGAGACAACCGCGCCTCCCGCCGCGACGCCGCCGGAGGAGTCCTCCGAGCCGCCCTCCCCGGCCACCGGCGGCCCGCGGACGCTGGCGAGCGGTGAACTGATCACCCACGAGCACGCCACGTCGGGCACGGTGAAACTCGTACGGCTCGCCGACGGCTCCCACGTCGTACGGCTGGAGAACCTCGACACCAGCAACGGACCCGACCTGCGCGTGTGGCTGACCGACGCACCGGTGAAGGAGGGTAAGGCCGGCTGGCACGTCTTCGACGACGGCGAGTACGTCAGCCTCGGCAAGCTCAAGGGCAACAAGGGAAACCAGAACTACGCGCTGCCCGACGACGTCGACCCCGCCCGCTACACCAGCGTCAGCATCTGGTGCGACCGCTTCGACGTCTCCTTCGGCGCCGCAGAACTCGCCTGAGGAGCGGCGGCGGGAACGGCGCCCCTCGTCAACTGGTCCCGCATCCTGAACACGCGGGGCTTCGGGCGCGTTACAAAGGGCATATGGCGCAGCGCAAGGCCACGGACGGTGGCGAGAAGGATGTCGAGGCGGTGACCCGTGCGGTGCTGACTGCCTCTCGGCTGCTGGTGGCGGTGTCCGCCCGGTCGCTTGCCGAGGTCGAGGAGCGGGTGACGCTGCCCCAGTTCCGGATGCTCGTGGTGCTCTCCACCAGAGGCGACACCAAACTCGTGACGCTGGCCGAGCTGCTCCAGGTGGCGCCGTCCACCGCCATGCGCATGATCGACCGGCTCATCGCGGCCGGGTTCGCCGACCGGCAGACAAACCCCGCCAACCGCCGCGAAACCCTGCTGCGGCTCACCGACGAGGGACTGCGCATCGTCGAGCACGTCACCTCCCGCCGCCAGGCGGAGATCGCCGCGATCGTCGAACGGCTCGCTCCGGACCAGCGGGCGGCGCTCGTCGAGGCCCTCACCGCCTTCAACGAGGCCGGTGCCGAGCCGGTCGCCCCGGCGCTGGACGACCCGGAGATGTATCCGCTGGGCTGGGCGGACACCTATGCCCCACCGGGAGCGTGACCGGCCCCGCCCCATCCCTACGAATCGGTCTCGATCGCTGCCCCTGCTTGGGTGCCGTGGATGGTGGGGCAATCATGAGGCCATGCACCGGCCACCGCTGCGCCTTCACACCCGCGAGTGGGTCACGGCGGACGATTCGACCCTGAACGTCGCGCTCGTGTACCCGATGCAGGGGCCTGCCGGGATCTTCGGCCCCACCTGTGAGGCCTGCGCACGGCTGGCGGCCGAGGAGGTCAACAAGGCGGGCGGTGTCCTGGGCAGGGAGTTGCGGCTGCTGGAGGTCGACGGCGGCGCGGATCCGCGGCGGGTCGCGCAGGACGTCGAGGCACTGGTCGCGACGGGGGCGGTGCAGGGCGTCACCGGCTGGCACATCTCGTCGGTGCGGCAGGCGGTGGCACCGCGGATCGCGCACCGTGTGCCGTACGTCTACACGGCCCTGTACGAAGGCGGCGAACGCACCGAGGGCGTCTTCATGACCAGCGAGACCCCCGCCTGGCAGCTGCTCCCGGCGATGCGGCTGCTCGCCGAGACGCGGGGCGTCGGGCGCTGGTTCGTCGTGGGCAACAACTACGTGTGGCCCCGGCGCACGGCCCGGGCCGCCCGCCGGTACGCGCGCGACTGCCGGGGCCGGGTGTGCGGCGAGGCGTATCTGCCGCTGGGCACCGAGGACTTCCACGACGTGCTGCGGCGCATCGAGCGGGCGGACGCCGACGGCGTGCTGATGCTCCTGGTCGGCAGCGACGCGGTCCGCTTCAACCGGGCCTTCGCCGCCTCCGGGCTCGATCAGCGGTGCCTGCGGCTGAGCACGCTGATGGACGAGAACATGCTCCTCGGAAGCGGCCCCGAGGCCACCGTCGACCTGTTCAGCACGGCCGGCTTCTTCACCTCACTGGCCGACCGGAACACCATGGACTTCCACGGCCAGTACGCCGGCCGCTTCGGGATCGACGCCCCGACCCCGGGCAGCCTCGGCGAGTCCTGCTACGAGGGCGTCCTGCTGCTCGCCGCCCTCATCGAACGGGCGCGCACCCTGGACGTGTCCGCCATCGGGGCCGCCGCCGAGCACGTCTCGTACGAAGGTCCGCGCGGCCTGCTGAGCCTGGACGGCCGCCATGTGCGTCAGCGCATCTACCTGGCGCAGGCGGACGGGCTCGACTTCACCGTGCTCGCCCAGCTGCGCGCTCCGCACGAGTTGTCGTGACCGTGCCGCTGCCGCCTTCCAGCGCCCCGGCAAGCCTGTCCAGCAGCACACCCAGTCGCTCCCCTTCGTCCTGGGTGAGCAGGGGCGCCAACTCCGCCCAGTCGGCCCGCACTTCACGGGCGATCCGCTGCCGGCGCTCCATGCCCCGCGGAGTGAGGTGGGCCAGGACGCGGCGCCGGTCGGCGGGGTCGACGCGGCGGAAGACCAGGTTCTGGTCGACGAGTTGGTCGATGAGCTTGGTCAGGGTCGGTGCCGGGAGGAAGGCGCGGTCGGCGAGGGCCGTCATGTTGTGGCCCTGCCCGTCGGAGAGCAGGTCCAGCACCCGCCACGCCTCGACGGAGCAGTCGAACTCGTCGAGCACGGACTGCACTCGGCGCACCCAGAGGCGCTCCGCCCGGGTCAGCAGGTGGAGCAGTTCCTGAGGCCGCCTCGCCATCGCACTCCTCACCTCGCGTCCGCATGTCCCCACGGCGGGGGTGCCTGGGAGCCTACCGGCGATCACGGCACCCCAGACAGGGAAACCGGGAAAAAACATCCTTTCCGCAGGAAGCAATAAAGGCTGTTCCTGGAGAGTGCCGACACGCAGGCACCTCCAGTAACAGCCTTTCTCTTTGACCCGCGCCAATACTTTCGCTGGAAACTGTTCTTCAATTGCTCCGCAACGCGGGGGAAACAGTTCCGCCGCAGGCTGTGGACGCACTTCAGCGACCAGCCCGGACGCCACCCCGGAACGGCTGGGGATCCGTGCGCCAACACCGCCGCCCCCTGAAGCGCGTCCCCTTCATTCCCTCCCCCCAGAGTCTTCCTCCCCCCCAGAGTCTTCCTCCCCCCAGAGTCTTCCGCTCCGCTCACACCGCCCTTCGGGGCAAGGAGGTATTGCATGTCCGGGCTCAGCATCAGCAGACGCGGTCTCCTCGCGGGCGTTTCGGCCCTCGGCGCGTCCGCCGCCCTCAGCGCCTGCGGCGCCAAGACCGGCAGCGACACGGCGTCAGGCGCCGGAGCCAAGGCCGACACCTCCGGCGCCACCGTCAAGGTGGGTCTGCTGAACTCGCTCTCGGGCACCATGGCCATCAGCGAGGTGACGGTGCACAACGCGCTGCTGCTGGCGGTCAAGGAGATCAACGCGGCCGGCGGCGTCCTGGGCAAGAAGCTGAAGCCCGTCAGCCAGGACGGCGCCTCCGACTGGCCGACGTTCGCGGAGAAGGCGGAGGCCCTCATCACGGACGACAAGGTCGTCGCCACGTTCGGCTGCTGGACCTCCGCGAGCCGCAAGGCCGTCAAGCCCGTCTTCGAGCGCCACAAGTCGCTGCTGTTCTACCCCGTGCAGTACGAGGGCCTGGAGCAGTCCCCGTACATCTTCTACACCGGTGCCACCACCAACCAGCAGATCGTCCCGGCTCTCGACTACCTCAAGAAGCAGGGCCTGACGAAGCTCTACCTCGTCGGCAGCGACTACGTCTTCCCGCGCACCGCCAACAAGATCATCAAGGCGTACGCGAAGGCCAACGGCATGGAGATCATGGGCGAGGACTACGCGCCCCTGGGCTCCACGGAGTTCAGCACCATCGTCAACAAGGTCAAGGACGCCGGCGCGGACGCCGTGTTCAACACCCTCAACGGCGACAGCAACGTGGCCTTCTTCAAGGAGTACAAGTCCGCCGGTCTCACCGCCAAGAGCCTGCCGGTGCTGTCCGTCTCCATCGCCGAGGAGGAGGTCAAGAGCATCGGCACCCAGTACCTGGACGGCCAGCTGACGGCCTGGAACTACTACCAGACCACTCCGGGCGCGGCGAACGAGAAGTTCGTGAAGGCGTACCAGGCCGCGTACGGGAAGGACAAGCCGACGTCCGACCCGATGGAGGCGGCCTACGTCTCGGTCCACCTGTGGAAGGAGATGGTCGAGAAGGCCGGCTCCTTCGACGTGGCCAAGGTGAAGGCGGCCTCGGACGGCATCACCTTCGACGCGCCCGAGGGCAAGGTGACCGTCGACGGCGCCACCCAGCACGTCCACAAGACGGCCCGGATCGGCAAGGTCGGCCCGGACGGCCTGATCACCGAGGTGTGGAACTCGGGCAAGCCGATCAAGCCGGACCCGTACCTGAAGGGCTACGACTGGGCCTCCGGCCTTTCCTGAGCCCCGCCCCAGCGGTTGGACCCGGCCCCGGCGCAGGCCGGGTCCGCCCCGCGCCCGCGCATCCCGCACGCACCCGGTACACCCGTCCCTCTCCGGAGCCGCTTCATGACGGTCGTCCTCAACCAGTCCTTCACCGGCATCAGCATCGGTGCCGTCCTGCTGCTCATCGCGCTCGGCCTGACCCTGACCTTCGGTCAGATGGGCGTGATCAACATGGCGCACGGCGAGTTCATCATGGCCGGCGCCTACACCACGTACGTGCTGCAGAAGTCCATCAGCGGCGCCGGCGTCTCCCTGCTCATCGCCCTGCCGCTCGCCTTCGTGGTCGCCGGCGCCATGGGCGCGCTGCTGGAGTGGCTGCTCATCCGGCGCCTGTACACCCGGCCGCTGGACACCCTGCTGGTGACCTGGGGCGTCTCGCTGATGCTCCAGCAGCTCGCCCGTGACGTCTTCGGCGCCCCGAACGTCCAGACCCGCGCCCCGGACCTGCTGACCGGCAACCTCTCGGTCGCGGGCATCACCCTCGCCAACAACCGGCTGTTCATCCTGGGCCTGGCCCTGCTGTGCGTGCTCGGCCTCACGCTGCTCCTGCGGCTGACACCGCTCGGGCGCCGCATCCGGGCCGTCGTGCAGAACCGCGACCTCGCCGAGGTGTCCGGCATCGCCACCGAGCGGGTGGACCGTACGACGTTCTTCATCGGCTCGGGCCTGGCGGGCGTGGCCGGTGTCGCGCTCACCCTGGTCGGCCCGATCGGTCCGACGATGGGCACCAACTACATCGTCGACGCCTTCCTGGTCGTGGTCGTCGGCGGCGTCGCCCAGCTCAAGGGCAGCGTCATCACGGCCTTCGCGCTGGGCGTGCTGCAGTCGGTGCTGGAGTACTCGACGACGGTCAGCGTCGCCAAGGTCATCGTGCTCGTGGCGATCGTCGCCTTCCTGCAGTGGCGACCCCAGGGCCTGTACACACTGCGCACCCGGAGCCTTGCATGACGACCACGACCTCCCCGACCCCGGCCTCCGCGACGCCCGTGGCGCAGCCGCCGGCGTCCCCGTCGGCCCGCTTCCGGGTGCCCGGTGCCTTCCTCCTCGCCGCCGTGCTGCTCATCGGCGTCGCCCCGCTCGTCCTCTCCGACTTCCGGCTCAACCTCCTCGCCAAGTACCTCTGCTACGCGATCGTCGCCGTCGGCGTCAGCCTCGCCTGGGGCCGCGGCGGGCTGCTCGTCCTCGGCCAGGGCGTGTTCTTCGGCCTCGGCGGCTACGCCATGGCCATGCACCTCAAACTCGCCGACGCCGCCGACAGCGGCCAGACCCTGCCCGACTTCATGCAGCTGTACGGCACCTCCGACGCGCTGCCCTGGTGGTGGAAGCCCTTCGCCGACCCGGCCTTCGCGCTCGCCATGACCGTCCTGCTGCCGATGGCGGTCGCAGCTCTGCTCGGCTTCCTCGTCTTCCGCCGCCGCGTGAAGGGCGCGTACTTCGCGATCCTCAGCCAGGCGCTGGCGGCGGCCCTGTCGATCTGGCTGATCGGCCAGCAGGCGACGACCGGTGGCACCAATGGCCTGACCGACATCCAGGGCTTCTTCGGCTACTCGCTCAACGACCCCGTCAACCAGCGGATGGTGTACTTCGTGATCGCCGCCGTGCTGCTGGTGCTGATGGCCGCCGCCCGCCAGCTGTTCGTCAGCCGCTACGGCGAACTCCTCGTCGCCGTACGGGACTCCGAGGAGCGGGTCCGCTTCCTCGGCTACAACCCGGCCAACGTCAAGCTGGTCGCGTACGTCGTCGCGGCCGGCATGGCGGGCCTGGCCGGCGCCCTCTTCGTCCCGGCCGTCGGGATCATCTCCCCGGCGCTGATCGGGATCGTGCCGTCCATCGGCTTCGTGATCGGCGCGGCGGTCGGCGGCCGGGCGTCCCTGGTGGGCGCGGTGCTGGGCGCGGTCGCGGTGGCGTGGGCGCAGAGCACGCTCTCGGACGCCTTCCCCGCCGCGTGGACGTACCTGCAGGGCCTGCTGTTCGTCGTGGCGGTGGGCTTCCTGCCCGGCGGACTGGCGTCCCTGGTGACCGTCCTGCGCGGCCGCCGTACGCGTACGAACCCGACGGGAGAGACAGCATGAGCGGTGAGGGACTGACCGTCCGCGACCTGCGGGTGACGTTCGACGGCTTCACGGCCGTCGACGGCGTGGACCTGGACATCCGCCCCGGCGACCTGCGCTTCCTCATCGGCCCGAACGGCGCCGGCAAGACCACCCTCGTCGACGCGGTCACCGGCCTGGTGAAGGCCACCGGATCCGCCCGTTTCGGCGGCGAGGAACTCCTCGGCAAGCCCGTGCACCGCATCGCCCGCAGGGGCATCGGCCGCACGTTCCAGACGGCCACGGTCTTCGAGGAACTGACCGTCCTGCAGAACCTCGACATCGCGGCGGGCGCCGGGCGCGGCCCGCTGACGATGCTCCGGCGCCGCAAGGGCATCCCCGAGCCGGTGACGAAGGCGCTGGAGACCACCGGCCTGACCGGCCTCCGTGACCGCCCGGCCGGTGTGCTGGCCCACGGCCAGAAGCAGTGGCTTGAGATCGGCATGCTGCTGGTGCAGGACGTGAGGCTGCTGCTGCTCGACGAGCCCGTCGCCGGCATGAGCCACGACGAACGCGAGGCCACCGGCGACCTGCTGCGACGGGTGAGCGAGGACCACACGGTCGTCGTCATCGAGCACGACATGGACTTCATGCGCTCCTTCGCCCGCAGCGTCACCGTCCTGCACGCCGGCAGGGTGCTCAGCGAGGGTTCGGTCGCCGAGGTCCAGGCCGATCCGAGGGTCCAGGAGGTCTACCTCGGACGCGCCTCCGAACCCGAGCCCGCTGCCGAACCCGGGCCCGCCTCCGAACCGGCCGCCGCTTCCGTACCCGCCCCCGAGGAGGCGTGACGCCCATGCTGGAGATCAACTCCGTACAGGCCGGCTACGACCGCACGACCGTGCTGCACGACGTGAGCGTATCCGTCCCGAAGGACGGCGTCGGAGCCGTCCTCGGCCACAACGGCGCCGGCAAGAGCACCCTCCTGCGCGCCGCGATGGGCCTGCTCAAGGCCAAGAGCGGGACCGTCCTGCTGGACGGCGAGGACATCACGCGCCTCGCCCCGAACCAGCGGGTGGCCCGCGGCATGGCGTACGTCCCGCAGGGCCAGCAGTCCTTCCCGCACCTCACCACCGCCGAGAACCTCCAACTCGTCGCCGACGGGCGCCCCGACGGCAGGGAGGCCACCGCGGAGGCCCTGGACCTCTTTCCGGTCCTGCGCGAGCTGTCCGGCCGCCGCGCCGGCCTTCTCTCGGGCGGCCAGCGCCAGCAACTCGCCATCGCCCGCGCCCTGATCACCCGCCCGAGGCTCCTCCTCCTCGACGAGCCGACCGAGGGGATCCAACCCTCCGTCGTCGCCGAGATCGAGGAGACGATCCTCGCCCTGACGCGGCGCGGCGGCCTGTCCGTCCTGCTCGTCGAACAGCACGTGGGCTTCGCCATGCGGGCGGCCGAGCGGTACTACGTGCTGGAGGCGGGCCGGGTCACGTCCTCCGGCGAGGGCGGGACGGCCGCCGAGCAGACAGTGCGGGCGGCCCTCAGCGTGTGATCGGTCTGTCCACTCACCGTCCCGGTCCTTCAGCGAGAACTGCCTGCTGAGCCCATGCCTCCGGCGAACCCGAATCACCGGGAGAGCCGTCGCAGATCACATACCGGTGTGGCGCCATCACGAACCTGCGGCCAACGAGACCACCGACCACGAGCCGATGGATCTCCCCAGGAGTAAGTGCCCTGCCGCCCAGGTCCAGGTACGCGGTCATCCGCCCCTCACCGGTATCGGCTCCGTGGTCCAGAACCACCTCGACGCCATCCGGGGAAAGGCACTCGATCAGGGCTTGCCGCACCTCAGCGAGGTCCACCCAGCATGTGTCGACGAAAACCAAGCCGCTCTGCAGGGGAGCGTCAAGGAGATGCCCGACTTCCTGGACCACTTGACCCGCGCTCAGATCACTATCGGCGGAACCCCGCACCAATATTCCCTCAAGAGACAAAAGAATCTCCGAGAGAACGCCCGAAGGAAACAGCTCAGTGTCCCCCCACAGGGATACCACAAGCTTTTCCTCGACACTCCACACATCAAAGTAGAACTTCCCTGGCTCCCATACCTCGTTTCCGCCCCTCTTCCAGCTCCTGGTGGCCTCCCGCACCTCCGCATCAACGCCACACGCCGCCTCCAGGGCAGCTGCTGCCCTGAAGCTGTGCACATTGACGAAGCACTCAAGATCGGGCTTCACTCCGCGCTCGTGAGTGGCCGACTCCGTGAGAGCGTCGAGCCTGACCGGGTCACCGGGCCCGAGGAGATAGGCACCCATTGTCTTCTTCCAGGCGTTCTTGATCACTTCACGGAACGGCAGGTCACCGACCTCGACACTCACCGGCACCACTTGATAGAAGCTGCCCAGGGACGACTGACTCGCCTTGTTGAGGCGATTCGAGCAGAAGAGGCGGAAGGTGGCTCGGTCCGTACGGCCGAGCGCACTCAGCAGAACCGATATCGCCCCCACGACCACGGTGGGGGGAGTCACCTGAAACTTTTCGGCCAGTTGCGCAACGGCCAAGGCGGAGGCCCTGGACTCCATCATGATCTCAGGAAAGCGGGGCGACTCGGGCACCTGGCGAGGCAAAGGAAACCTCTGGTTGGGAAAGTGCCTCAGCTGCTCGGCGGAAAACGCCTCCGCACGACGCGTCGCCGCGTCACCTTCGACCCGCTCCCAGGCCGCCTGCTCTCGCGGTTGAAGCACCGGCTTCTCCAGGAGGGCCTCCTTCGCCTCGGTATCCCGCGAGAGAAGCTCGGTCATCTCGCTGTGCAGCACGCCCATGCCCCAGCCGTCCGTCGCGATATGTGAGACACACATCGCGATCTTCACCACTTCCCCTGCGGACACGAGAACGGACACGCGCAGGGGCCACTCCACGGATGTGAAGGGCATCGCCTTGATTTCCGCGAGCGCTGTGTCCGCTTCATCACCGGTGAGGCATTCCCGGACATCAACGGGAATGCGCCCACTGGAATACACGACCTGGCGATATGCTCCTGAAGGGTCCAGAAATATCCGCGTCCGAAGGGCTTCATGCCGCTCGACGACGACTCTCAGGGCCGCTACGACGTCATCGACCAGCACCCCCCTCCCGACGTCGATCAGTCCAGCCAGGTTCATGTTCGCTGTGTACGGGGCCGCTTGCTCCATCCATGAGCAGACCTGCTTCTGGCTCCAGGTCAGATCAAAGGTGCCGGAACATTCTCCGGAGAAGTCCATGAACTGACGCGTCCGCTTACCCGTACCCATGCCCCACCCCTGCTCAGGAATTCAACGAAGACCATTCCCTGCCGTGCTGCGCAGCCCAAGCATCTCAGTCCGGCCAGGAGCACGGCGGCGTGGCGGGCGATCGGCTCGGTGACCGGTTCGACGACCAGGCGGGACAGGGTCTACTCCAGCGCCGGGCGATTGATCCGCGGGCGGACCACCTCCGCCAGGGTGGCCGCCGAGGTGATCACCCGCAGATCGTCGGCGCGGGCCAGGGCCGGCCGGCCGGTGACCGCGCGGTCGCGCAGCACGGTGCCGCGACGTGGGCGGACCAGCACCTCACTCGCGAAGCGCATGTACGACCCGCGGCACTCGGCCACGTCCACCTGGCTGTGCGCGGGCGCGGACCCGGCCGAGGTCGCCCAGCGGGCCGGCAACAGCGTCGAGGTCCTGCTGAGCCGACACGCCAGGTGTCCTTATGACCGGCAGTCATCAACAACCAGCGCATCGAAGGACTCCTGAGCGCCTACGGCCGTGGGCCTCCCGCGCAGGCGGGTGCACAGGCGGGAGCCGGTGAGGCGCACACGCCTGCCGCTGCCCGCCACCCACGTCATCGACCGGGCCGGCACCGTCCGCTGGGCCTTCGTCGACACCGCCTGCACCAGGCGCGCCGAACCGGCCGACCTCCTCGCCGCCCTCGACGCACTGCGCAGACCGGCCCGGGGGGGGGGGGGGGGGGGGGGGGGGGGGGGGGGGGGGGGGGGGGGGGGGGGGGGGGGGGGGGGGGGGGGGGGGGGGGGGGGGGGGGGGGGGGGG